>PBTH01000065.1 GCA_002726495.1 Methanobacteriota archaeon
AAAAGGGTCATGAAGTCACCTTGTCCACCTAATCCTCCGAGTTCAGCACCACCAGGGCGAAGGAAATCAGAGGCGGTTAGCATGTCCACTTGGGTACACCCAACATCCGGATTCTTGCCCGACACTTCCCACGCCTCTACCTGCCACCCTGTGCACCATTCGGTACGCATGCGGAGATAGGAGGAAAAGAACGTAGCGAACACCATGATTTCAGACATGATGAAGACCCACAAACCTGCTTTTCGGATGTGTTGTCCTTCAAACGGTGCAGAGGTTGCAATCTGCTCGCCATTTCCAATAAATGGCAGGTCTTCTCTCCACCAGTTTGCTACTCCAGCAACAATAACGAAAAGGCCAAACATGCTCAACCCCAATCCACCCAAAGCAGCTTCATCTCCTGAGAGCATGTCGCTCAATGTTTCTTGGAATGCAGGGAATCCCATGAGGAATAACATGATACCAAGAGCGAAGATGATTGGAGAGCCTGAGCCATGATGCTCATGGTCATCTCCTCCGTAACTGGAGGCTCCATGGGAATCGTCTTCATCGGGCTGTATTGAATTCAAGAATCCACCGAGACCGATGAAACTCGCATATGTGACACAGATCAATAGAATCGTAATCCCTGCAGTTCTCCATGTTAGGTAAGAGAGATGGGCATCAACTTCGTGATGATGTGCTTCTTCTTTTACCGCCTTCAATTGAGAGATCTCATCAGCAGATGCATTGTTTGCTTTTGCTTGTTCATAGTCGTGTTTGGCATCATCATAATGATGGATTGCCTCTTCATACTCATGGTGCTTCATGTTGGCCATGCCAACACCCATGGTAGCAAATGCAAGTACACCGATAACGAGGAAGGTTCCTCCCATGAGGACCGCCCGCATCCAGAGGCTGTTTTCGACATGTGCTTCTTTAGAACTCATTCTTCAGCCCCCTTTGGTTCTCCTTTCCAAAGCCGTTCTTTCAGACTCGGTGCCTCATCGTCGTGATGGTGTCCATACAATTCGTTCATGTCGCCTTGTACAGGATTCTCATGGAATGATGGCGTTGGAGGTGGCGAGGTGGTTGACCATTCAAGCGACCATCCGCCCCATGGGTCTTTGCCGACAGGCTCACCACGGCGTGCGGAGTAAATGATGTTCCAAAGAAGGAGAATCTGGCTGATACCAAAGATGAACGCAAAGGTGGAGACTGCCATGTTGTATTCAGCAAATCCGGACTCGATGGTGTAAGTGTGCGTACGCCGGGGCATCCCCATGATTCCAAGCGCATGCATGGGCCAAAAGGCTGCATTGTAGGATGCAAAGCCAACGAGGAAGTGCCACAATCCGAGGGTCTCGTTCAACTTACGGCCCGTGACCTTCGGGTACCAGTAGTAAACGCCGGAGAACAGTGCGAAGACAGTTCCGCCGATGAAGACGTAGTGGAAGTGGGCTACAACGAAGTATGAATCGTGGAAGTGGATGTCCATTCCCGCAACTGGGAAGAACATTCCAGAAATTCCTCCCAGCGTGAATGTAACGAGGAAACCAAGCGACCAGAGTGTGTGTGTTTTCATGACCAACGAACCACCCCATATGGTTGCCAGCCAATTGAAGATTTTCGCGCCGGTTGGAATGGCCACAAACATCGTTGTTATCATGAACACTGCTCTCCAGAACGGGTCCATTCCAGAAGTGAGCATGTGGTGGCCCCAAACGACGAAACCAACAACACCAATTCCGGCCATTGCGAAAACCATTGACTTGTATCCGAAAATTGAGCGTCGAGCGGATGTGGCAAGGACTTCCGAAACAATACCAAAGGCCGGTACAATGACGACGTAAACTTCTGGATGGCCAAAGAACCAGAACAAATGTTGGAAGAGCAACGGGTCTCCACCGGCAACAAAGAATGTTGTACCAATGGTATGGTCAAAGAGCAAGAATGCGACTCCGATAACGAAGGCAGGTAGGGACATGTAGAGCATGAATACACTGATGAAGACCGACCAAGAGAAGAGTGGCATTTTCATCCAAGTGACGCCCTTAGCACGCATAGTGAATACTGTGGTGATGAAGTTAACACCGCCGAGTGTTGATGAAGCACCAAGCATGAGGATGCCGGAAATGAATGCGGTTGTACCTGGGTTGGAACCGTAATTTGCAAGCTCCGCCCCCATATTGGCTTCAGTGAGCGATGCATAAGGAGGATACATGACCCATGTAATGTCAGCAGCTTCTCCGGACCAAATTCCAGTGAAGATAAGCGGGGTAGAGAATACAAGAAGCCAAAGTCCCATGGCGTTAATTCTTGGGAATGCCAAGTCCTTTGCACCGATTTGAAGCGGCAATACGTAGTTCATGAATCCTGCAATCATTGGCATTGCAGCCAAGAAAATCATGGTTGTTCCGTGAAGGGTGAAATACGAATTGTATTCATCGTAGGTTAGGAAGTCGTTTTCCGGAAGGGCAAGTTGCAAACGGAATAACAATGCTAACAATCCACCGACAAGGAAGAAGAAGAATCCAAAGAGGAAGTACATGATGCCGACTTCTTTGTGGTCTGTGGTTGTCAACCAAGGCTTGAGGAAATCCCAGAACCGTTGCATAGTGAAGGTATCTGGAGAGCGTCGGTAGAAGACCCAAAGGGTTCCAACAAAGATGAGAGCAACAGCGAGTCCGATTGCGGTGATGAAGATGACCAAGGCACTTGCGCTTGGAGCAAGTGCGCCTGCATTGACACCTGGAATAGAAACAATGGCTTGATTCCAATAGTCTCCACCAGACCCAGCTCCTCCGTTGACTGCGTTTCCGTAAATCGTCATTTCCACGTTTTCGTCGTCGGCAGCAGGTGCGGTCCATTCAAACGTCCATGAGCGCACTGTGTTTGCTTCACTGGTGTGGGTAAGTCCGCCGTCCATGTCTTGTCCCAACGTGTTGGGGATCGCCTCAACATTTCCGTGAGTCGTAAGGATTCGATATCCTCCAGCACGTCCATTCCAATCAGCTCCACCGTTATCATGAAGTTCCATGACATCGTTGATCACGGTTACAGTAAACGTGTATGTTTCGCTTGCATTGTAGACCTCGGGAAGCCCGTCAACTACGACACTGGTGTCAGGAGAGGCGCCTCCGTGGCAAGAACACCCTTGGTCACCTGCAGAACCGATTCCTGACGGAATGGCAGTGAATTGAGGTGTGGCTATGAGTGCTAGGATGAGGACTCCTAGGATGACAGCGACTCTTGAGCGCATCAGTAGTCGCCTCCGCTTTGCGAGCCTGCGGTCTTCTTGACGCCACTGTCGTAGGAGCAGTCCTCTCTACCGTACTGATTCAAACCCTCTTCTGCGACGATTTTGACTTCGCCGACCATGAGCGAGTGTTGATTTCCACAGTACTCGGCGCACCGGATGGGAAAGATTCCAGGGTCGTCAGGCTCCACGGTCATGTACGTTCCATCAGCAAGTCCAGGGACCAAGTCTTCTTTTACGCCCCATTCTGGCAACCAAAATGAATGTTGAACACCTACATAGTTAGGATTTGACTCGTCACTGGGCAAGGAATGCATTTCGAAAACGACATCAGTGTCGCACGGAAGGATCATCGGTTCGCCGGCTGCTGATGAGAACACGTGACCAATCGGGATATTCATCCATGTGTGAAGTACTTCTCCATCCGCATTGGTGACTTCGATAAAGGAGTAGGATCCTGGATTGAAGTAATCAACACCACTGCCAGCTTCCACTTCTAAGGAGGAAGTGAGTTGGTCAAGAGTGAATTCAGTAGCAACCCCTTCAACGGTGACCGTCACATTGGTTGCTTCTGAGCCGCTCGCATTGACATACAAACTGCCAAGGTTTGGCCAGTCTACATTGATAGAAGTTAATGCCTCATCATCTTCCCAAGTGAGCTTGTCCTCGTATTCGAATTCCCAGAACCATTGTTTTCCTGCGATTTTCATATTATGAGTGTCGTCTTCGTCAGGGATGACCCAAACCGCAGCGTTGGAGGCCAAAGCAAGGACGATGAGCCATACAACGATGAGGGTAGGGAGTACGTAAAACATCACTTCCAACGGAGTATTGTGCCGGTCTACTGGGAAGGAGCCAACTTCAATGTGGTCAACGTCAGTTGTGTCCGGCTCCACGCCGTCTCGGTATCGCGCCATTGCAAGAAACATCCAACCAAAGGTTAGAATTCCGACGAGAATAGACCAAAACATGAATTTGTCATAGAGAACAGAGAATACCGTATCTTCCGCAACCATGCTATCACCCTGTTTATCCGGCCGCATAGCCCCCCCTTAAGCGTTTGTTGCAAGGGGCTAGAAGCACTCCTTCTTTCGTGCTCCATCGCGCGTCCCACCAGCCCTTCATTCCGCGATTAAATTTAGAGGGAAAACAGGAAAGAGTCACAGAAAGAGGGGCCGTCGCCCAAACTTCCGAAGACAATAAAAAACCGTCATCAAAACGAGGAGTTGTGGACCTCGGAACCTGCTTGACGCAAACCCTTGACGGGGCTCTGTTAATGGAGGTTGAAATTCAGCCCGGCTCAACTCAGCAAGGCGTGACTGGATTCAATGAATGGCGGTCTCGTGTGGTTATAGCAGTGAAGGCCCAGGCGAAACAAGGCCAAGCCAATCGTGCCTTAGTTCATGTCATTGCTCAACAATTACGTGTCAAAACAAGTGAGGTTAGTGTTGTTGCTGGCCATCGGTCACGAAAGAAAAGTGTGCGAATAGAGGATACAGACCTTGAAACATTACGTTCGAGACTTTCGGATGTATTGGGGGCTTGAGATGAAGGATGAACCCTTTCACGGAATTGGACGTGGAACATCAAACGCTGAACAACGATGGTGGGATGCTGCTCGTGCTCTTGCTGAGGCAAGGGGGCGAAACAGAACCCGTAACTGTGCAGTTCTTGTGGAGGGTCTCCGAGACCGAAGGGCTCTGAAGCGACTTGGTTTCACTGGTCCGATTGAACTTCTCAACCGAGGTTGGAGTGTTGACGATGTCCTTGTCTATTTGGTGGATACATACGGCAGAAGGCATGAGTTTGATGGCGGTCCGACGGTCATCGTATTGATGGATTGGGACCGCACAGGAGGCCGACTTCAAAGCAACTGCAGGCGCAATTTAGAATCGTTAGATGTCGCCTTTGATGAATCATTGCATAGGACCCTGCTGAAGTGCCTCAAGCCCGAAACAAAAACCGTTGAAGGATTGGCGAGCTTGACGGATGTTCTTGGCCCGCTTGTTGATCAATTTGATGAACCATCATTGGATTGAGCAGGTTGAGGCAACGGGTCTTCTTTGACGGTATTTAGGACGACATGAGTGAACGAACGAGCAACTCCGTCCAAGGTGAACACTGTCTTGGTCAAATTGTCCAAATCTTTTCTGTCTTTGACTCGTGCAAGAACCATTGAGTCCCAATCGCCTGTTACGTCATAAACTGCAAAAACGCGTGGGTCCGCAGCAATTTTTTGTTGGACATCGATCATTCTTCCCTTTACGATACGCAACCCAGCCATAATGGTCATTGTCCAACCGACCTTCTCTGGATTAAGCACTGCCGAGTATCCAGAGATAACTCCCCCGTCTTCAAGCCGGCGAATACGATTCGTGACGGTTCCTTGTGCAACGCCAAGTTCTCGAGCCAATTGACGTTGGCTTTGCCGAGCATCTTCGTTCAGCAAAGAAAGCAAGCGAAGGTCGGTCTCATCCAAATCCATGGGCGTCAAAGAGAAGCACCCCCTGGCTCATCTTCAACACTTCCCTCCTCTTTTGTGGCGTTGGGAGTGGAGGGAAGCCATACATGTTGCCTCCATGCGCCCATTTCATCGATATCCAAACCGACTTCAAAGCGGCAATCTTCGGGGTGCCATTGGGTAAACTGAATCGTAAATTCTCGTTGCTCCATCGCCTTCAATGATGGTTTAGGCGGCCTTCCCTTGAACTTCCATGGCGCTTCAACTACCCAATCATTGGTTTGGAACCCCAGTTCTCCTGCTCGTAATTGAACGAGTAATGTCGTTGAAGATGCGGCAGACCACACCGCTTTGATTCGTGGAATGCCCCGCTCTCTTTCTCTGGAATTTGTAATCACTGCGCCACAGATGACAAGAGCAACGGCCAAGAAAATGATCGGCATCCATGTTTGACTTGCCGTTGTATATTGGTGAAAGGACGGCAGCGGTCCTGATGAAAGCCAAAGAAGATTTATGCTTGTTTCATTGCTGTGGGAGCCGTTCATCATTGCAAGGCTGTAACTCCATCCTGTCGGTTCTTGCTGGAGGTCAACGCCGGCAGCCTCCAAATGGTCGGATGAGAGAGAGAATGTTGTTTCAGTCACGTTGTTTTCCTGGAGGGAGAAACCCACTTCAGGTCGTAGTTCATGAACGAGATCCATGCCTTGTCGGCCGTGGTGATCGACGCTGACATCCTCGGTGAGGACGATGTACAGAAGGGTGTCATCAGAGAGATTGAACGATGGAGTGATCTCAAGATGGAATTGTACAAACCAATATCCAAATTCTCCAGAAAGGATCTCAACATCTCCATCGATTGAAACGGCGTTTCTGTCGTCAACTTCGTATTGATAAATCAGAGGAGTACGAAGTTCTGATACATTCAAATTCAGTTGTTCAGCACGGTACAAAGCATCATCATCGGGCCAATCAGAACCCGTTGAATCACTCCAAGACCACCATGTCCATCGGACGGCGTTTTCTAGAGGTGCAGGTTCATAAATTCCAGAAGAAGGGGTGATGAAGACTTCTTCCAATGCACTGTATTGATGTGAATCAATCGGCGAACTTGCCTGAACAACGAGAGAAGATTGGGCGGTTCCAAACGGCATGGCTACGCACATCATAAGCGCGGCAATGCACAAGGCGGTTCTCATCAACATCTTCATTCCTCCTCGTCACGCCAGGGGAGTTCAAGTTTTCTGCGGATGATGTTTTGTTCTGAAAGATCAACCATGAGGGTAATTCGTGCCCCAACCCATACCGAAATCATCTCTATATCACCGTTGAGAACGGTTGTGAAAAGAAATGCACCTTTGGGGAGTGGGTCGCAATTCAAAGCCTCTTCAAACGCTTCTACCATTGGTGCCCAACCCCGAAGAAGCCGTGTGAATGTGTTGAGGTCAATTTCCATTGTATTTTTGGTAATGTTCTGGCTTAACAGGTAGAGTGCTTCTTGACGGGTACGCCATGAATTTTTCTTCAGGGTAAACGCAGGCATGCCAACATGAACGGCCCGTAGTGGATGGAAGGTTCCTTTTGGCCAACGTTCTCCTTTATTGGTTGGGCATTCTTTGTCGTAGATTCGTTGTGCTACCATTGGAGGGGCAATGTTCAGCCGTTTTCCACGTTGCCAGACAGAATAAGGAGAATCGTCCATGCCGTACATCGAGAATACGGATGCTTGAACATCGGGGTCAGCCCGAATCACGGTGTTTTTGTCATGGGGTGGTGCGGTGCGAATCTTAGGCACCCACCCTGGTTCGCGCCGTAATTCGCGCCGTGAGCGAAACGTTTGCGCAACTCCTTCTGGCGATGCCTCGTTTCGGTGACGAAGAACAGCGAGAAAGAAACCACCCGTGTCATTGTCCATGTGCCACAGTCTACGGCATCCCGGTAATACTTCGATGAGCTGTGTTTCAAATTGCTCATCAACTTCAATTCCTTTTGTTATTCGGTCGCTCGGAGAAAGATGACTATCGGTAAGAAACGGTAGATTCGCTCTTTCTCTTTCATTTGCAGGCACACCGTCTTGGTCAAAACAGGGCCAATCGCTCATGCCTGGGTGAAGTATAAGCCCGGGTAAGCGGCTGTCGTCGATAGGTACCAGTTCGAGGTAAGGGCATCGTCGGAGGAGTTCAGCAACAACGGCCTCATTTTCGATGGGGTCGATGCTGCATGTCGAGTATACCATGCTTCCACCAGGAGCCAGCAAGGCCGCTCCCCGCATCGCAATTTCAACTTGCATGTTGAACATGCGACGCCCTTCTTTCGGAGTCCAATTCCACCACACATCACGATTCTTTCGTGTTGTTGCAGTTCCAGTACATGGGACGTCCGCTATTACCGTATCAAAGCCAGGCGGGGGAATCCTACCGAGATGACGGCCGTCATGTTGAGTGATGACCATGTTGGCGAGACTTAGACGACTTCGGTTGCTTACCAACATGTTCAATCGTCCTGAGACGGGTTCGTTGGCTACGACAACACCACTCGGATGAAGTGCTTCAGCGAGTTGGGTAGCTTTTGATCCTGGGGCTGCACACAGGTCAAGAGCCAGTGTATCTTGAGTAAGATTCAGCAGGAGTACAGGAAGCATACTGGCTGCTTCTTGACGAGTGACGCGGCCAGTTTCATGCAACAAAGCCATCATCCGTTGAGGGTTTCCTTCGGGGGCTTTACCTCGTGCGAAAGGCATGACCCATGCCGAATCTTCAGGCATCCAAGAGAGCGAAGTGCCCCCAAGTTTCTTGATTTGATCAAGGGTCCACTCACGGTCACTCCTGTGAAGGGAAATGCGGAGCGTTTCGGGAAGAGGTTCAAGCGCTGAAGCCAACCAAGGAACAGTATCAATCCCCAAGTGCTTTACCATGGACGTCAAGGCACAAGTAGCAGCTTTGCTACGCCTTTCCTCCTCGTTATCTGTTGGTCCACGCACGCTTATCGCTTCAGCCACTTCTCTTTGGGCCTTCCGCCACTTACAAAGAGTGCCGGCGTTTGTTGGAGTACATGCTCGGGGACATGGCGCCATGGTATTTGCCCCTCATGTTCACAGGTTTCTTGTTGTGGTGTTTTGCGCCAACTCTCGTTCCATGGTGTGAAGAAAAAGGCGCGTTGGTATGGTTGTACAAAGGGGCCCCTCCGGCCATGGTGTTTGGCCTTCTTCTTCATCGAGCCAGCGCAATATTTTCATTGGATTTTGCACATATTGAGGTTGCCACTGTATTGTCATCAACTTCGCCATTTTCCGAACAAGTTCAGTTGATGCTGACCGGCCAAGGGGCCATAGAAGGGGCTTTACTTTGTTTGATGCTTTTTTCTCTTTTGAGCCCGAAACTCCCCAGCCTTCGAGAGGTTAATTCTGAACAGCGTCAGGCCATTCAACAAGGGCTCATGCGGCATACGGGATGGTGGGTCTTGCTCTGTGTTGTCCTGCTGTTCCCCGATGCCCGATACATCAGCCCCTCTTCGCTTCCCTCATCGCCAACAGTAGCGTTATCGTCTTGGTGGAATTTAGCAGCGATTGTGTGCATAACTTTGTTGCTTGTTATGTCCGGAGAGATTGTTGCATCCAGTTCTCTACTGACAACCAACGATTCTACCTCGCTTCTTTTCCGAAGGGCCGTAATGAAACAGATAGTCCTCCTTCCGTTGGCAGTTTACGTCATGGCTCAGTCATCGGTATTCACTGATTTTTGGTGGGGCAGACCTCTTCAAAACTCAAATGAAACGGTTGGGCTCATGATTTTGGTCTACAGTCTGCTTGTTTGTTTCGTCCATGCGCCTGCAGCATGGCTTGAGTCTTCGTTAGGCCAGGGGGACGGTCAAAGCAAAACTATGGCGTGGGGATACGGTCTCGTCCTCGCTTTATGCTTCTTAGTGACGCTCCGTTCGGTGAGCCATGTTGACTTGTTTGGTGACGGAAACCAACTGGTTTTCGTGAGTTTAAGGTTGACTTCATTCGTTGCACTTTCAGCAGCGATTTTGATGCTTTTACCAACTTTAGGATACGACTCAGCTCACCGCCCTGAACTGTGGTGGTTGCGTTTTAGCCTCTTCCTTATCGTTCCTGCGGGGTCGCTTTTTTCTGCTTCCTTTTGGTTACTTGTTCCAGCCGTATTTGCCAGCGGAGTTTTGACATTAAATATCCCCTGGCTTCTTGAAACACATCCCTTTGAGCCCTTTCGTAAATCAATTCTCATCTGGTCGGTGGTGATTGCAGTGGTCTTTGTGATCGGACTGTTAGTCCTCAATTCCTTCTGCAGTCTTGCGATTCTTTCAGGGGCAATTCTATTGCTCAACGCTTCCTTTGTCACCGTTGCAATGCAACGATGGGCTGAGTAAAGGGATAGAAACCCACTCGCGAGGCCATCCATCCATCGCGCTTCTTATTAGGGCGACAAGGAGCGATTCACCTCAAGTCTTCGGACTTTAGGGATGGGACCCTCATGGCACGAGCCTTTCGATCAGGAGTAGAAACGAAGAAAAAAGTAAGGATGCCGTTGCGACATCGCGTATGGCAACCAATACGAGACTTGCGATCGCTGACCACACGAGCACAACGTACGGGAAAGGGCATGGGTCCTCTTGTTGAAGTCCCTGCACTTGTTAGGATTGAAGATGAGCATTGGATTTTCGAGCGAATTGACGAGTCAACCTTGAACCGCCTAAGTCATCGTTTAATCGTTGCAGATGAACACGGCGAGCAAACTCTTGGCGTCACAGAGAACTTCCAAGTTGCTCTTCAAGTTGCTAAACGCATGGCTGAGGTTGAACAACGAGTTGTGATGATTCAGCCGCTTTGAACGGTCTAGGAAATTAGGCCCCAGATGGCTTGAATTACGCCTTGATTGACAAGGTAGAAAAATCCTCCAAGACCGATGCAAGCAAGATACACCTGTGCGGGAGAGATTTTCCATGAGTCTTCAGACTCTTCATCGAAATAACGAATCAATCCGGCAGCCTGTTGAATACCGCTACCGTCGTTCTTCTTCTTCTTCGTTGCCATGGCGACCGTTTGTGGCGAGAAACCTCCCCCTTATCAACGCGACGCGGAGAAGAAACTCATTCTTCCTCGGATTCAGAAGCGGTTAAATCCACAAAAGGAACATCATCTAAATCGTTCTGATTCGGGGCAATGCGGGCCAATTCACCAGAGGTTTCTCGCTCATCAATGGTAAGGAAATCTTCACCAGTTGCAATTATTTCCGCTGGGGCAGCGATCATTTCGGGCATGCTCCGAGGGTCCGCCGCGATAAGAGCTGCTTCAATTCGGGCAAGGGCCCGTTCAATAGCCGGTGCATTTTCATCTCGGAGTGCTTCGTTTGCCATGTGGATCTCATGGTCTATCTCAATTCGTAAATTTGCTTCATCGTCTCTTTCGAGTAGTTGGAATACATCTTCGCAGCGATTCTGTAAACGCTCAATTTCTCCATTTAAATCATCTTTAGCTCGCTGTCTATGTGCCAACCAGGATGTTTCATTTTCTTTAGATGAAGTGTGTATGCCACTTTTTTTGAACCACTTTTCAGCACTGTTTTGGTGAGAAAACTCCCATGGCTTGTGGCCCAGTGCACTCATGGTATCAAACACGATTCTTGCCCGTTCATGAAGCGGCCCGCTGAGGGTGATGATGTTGATATAGCCTGAATTAAACAAGCCAAGAGCCCAATAACTTCTGGATGATATGTGTACGGTAATGTCTCCACTTTGAGTGACGAGGGCCCATTTTTGCTCGTTAAATCCGGGAGCCTCTTCCATTTCAGGCGTCTCAGGATGGGGCAACTGAGCCAGGAGTGTTGTGGCTACATCGCCAAGATAGACGACCTTGTGTGGGGCGTTGAAATGTTTGCTCCGAAGCAACTTGTTGCTAAGGTCCATACGGTGGCTGGCATGGGCTTGCTTGACTTGTGCAACGAGTAGGCTGGTCTTTGGATCCAGCATCGTCTCCGTCATGGCTGGACCAAGAGGTTCAGTGTCATGAAGAATCCCCATTCAGGTCCGTTTTCAACAGGAGGAAGGTTGAAGTTAGGCGACATATAAGGGCAATTCAGTGGTATTATGGCAGGCAAAGCACCCTCATCTTCCCAAGGACTGACCTCTCTCCCCGGAGTCGGGGCGGCAACAGCCAAAAAATTGACAGCGGCTAAAATCGATTCGATTGCTAAACTCGCATCCTCCACTCCTAAGGCGCTGCAAAAGGCAGGGTTGTCCGTTGCTGTCGCAAAGAAAGTCCATGCTGCTGCAAAGGCTGCAGATAAAGCCAAATCTACAGTCAAAAAGGCGAAAGATTCCGTAAAAAGCAAGTCGAAGAAGGCCAAAACAGCGGCAAAGAAAACCGCATCATCCGCCGCAACAAAGGCAAAAGCTGCTACTCAAAAAGTCCTCAAAAAGTCACAAGATGTCGCAGAAACTGCGGTTGAGAAGACGAAATCTGTAACTTCACTAAAAACCAAAAAAGAATCGGACCGAAAGGGTTCAACCATCAAGGTGCCTCGTTCGGTAAAAGACATGCCTTGGTTCAAAAGAGGCTGAAAATACCGCTACCTTTGAAGACCTTCTCCACTGAAGGTTATCCATGCCACGAAGGAAGTACGGCCGTTTACGCAAAACGGTAGAGATGCCTTCAAAAGAAAATTGTTCCCGATGCCGTTCTGGGAAATATTGTCCGATTGCTGGACATCAAGGTCAGACGATCCAACCCACCCGAGCATGGACCGGCCCTGCAAAAATCACAAAGCGGAAAAAATCCACTTCATAATGAGGTTTCCAAACCGCTTGCACTGGTTGATGGAGTGGTATCCATCATCTGTTCGTTCTCGTGTTCTTGTTCATTCATATTTTGGCGTAATGCTTGGGCGCGATGGTACACTTCTCTGAGAGTTTGGTCGGAAATTTCAAGATAAACTCGTGTGGTTGCAATCGTTGCATGGCCCATCAGCCGTTGGATCGTTACCAAATCAGCTCCACGCTCCAGCAGACCTGTTGCAAAGTTATGGCGAAGGACGTGAGGCGTCAACTTTCCTTTGGGAAGTCCTGCCTGTTCACCCAGTGTATCCATCATGCGTTGGACACTCCTTGGTTGAAGTCGTCGTCCGTGGCGATTAACCAGACACGCTTCCTCGGAAGAATCGGTAAGAGCCGTACGGATAGGAATCCATGCTTGAAGTCCCTCCAGTGTGCGTTCAGTGAACAATACCAAACGGTCTTTGTCTCCCTTTCCACCAAGGATGCGTGCTGAAGCATCATCAAGGTCAATATCTCCAAGGTCGAGGGAACAGACTTCACTTACTCTCATTCCAGTGTCGAGCATCATGGTCACAAGAAGCGCAGTTGCAGGGTTTTCACTTCGTGAAGCAGCTTCCAAAACACTGGACAGTTCTCTACGCGTGAGGGTTCTTGGGAGTCGTTTTCCAGTCCGAGCACGTTGGAGGTGTTCGGGCCATATGAGGCCAAGCCATCGTAGAAGGTGACGTGCTGCTGCGAGTCTTGCATTGTATGTTGTTGGTCTTAATCCAGCAATTGAATGAGCCCAGATATCGATTCTACCGTTCATGGGCTCCATGCGATGCGCTAGGTCTTCAATACTCAGTCCTTCATATTCTGATTCGGTCAAGGCTACTTCCCGTGGCAAGGTAGTTTCCACGAGACTTCGTAATCCGTAAAAATACGATTTTTGGGTATTCAAGGATTTATTTTCAGCATGTAACTGGCGCTGATAACTCTCAAGCCACGGTAAATGTCGAAGATGTGTGAGGCGAGCAGGAAGTTTCAGTTCCTCCTCAACCAAACGTCTTTGGCTTGGCCTAATGGCCTTTGGCTGTGGCGTTCGCGTTTCACGTTCATTCATTGGCGTCACCGCCTCTCGCCGGAGCGAGTGTGCATCCCATGTCCCGGAGGACGATGGGGAATGACAAACGGTGTTTATGAAGCCATCGTAGGGATTGTCGGCGTAGCCTTTCGTTCAAGGCATCCGCTCAACGAGCCGATGAGGGGTGAGTTTGAGGCCCGCATCTGCGCCTAAGAGCAGATGGGGGCGCTGTTCAACTTGATGATTCAAGCTGGATGGCTGTAAAGAAGAGCAAAGGGCACTCAAAGGTGCTCGATGCCTTGCTTCTTGACGTTGGCCTTCTTGATCTTGTCTGGGAGCCAATCTGGTCCGCCTGCGGGCTTGTCAACCATACTGATACTGCCTGTGAACACGTGAACACGCTTGGTGCCACGTTCTCGTAGGCGGATGGTCTCGTGTCCGCGTGTTGCAGCCTTAAGGGCCGCACCGCGGGGTTGTTTGCTCGCAAAAACCTGGCTCGTGTCTTTTCCGTTCTCCATGAGAACGAAGTATTTTTTTCCGTCTGACATTTGGATTACCTCCGATAGTGCCTTATCCCAATGAGCATATAATACTTGTCCCGAAAAAAGGCAAGACTGCGCCACATATGCTATCCAGTACCCCTTTCCGAGAGCCTTTTTTGAGGCGATTTGCCTTCAGTGAGGCGATTTAATTGTGGCCAATTTACTACAAATCTGCACCAGCGAGTGTTTTGGTGTCAACAACCCCAGGGACTTGCCGAATATTCTCTACAACCGCCTTAGCTATTGTTGCAAGGTCATCGGCGATAAGTTTCACAATCAAGTCGTGGTCTCCAAACAAGACCGTAGCATCTTCAACATGCGGCAGTCCCTTCATTAACTCATATACGGCTTGCTCAGTTCCCGGTTGAACATTGATGAGTACGTATCCTACTGCCATGTTGCTCATCTGGATGGAGTTCGTCAGTATTCATCATCCTTCCGTTTGTTTGTCATGAGTTGTTAATTTTGTTTTCTTTTCGGCGACGAATTCAATCCATTGCTCTTCCGCCCATCCTTCTGGAGTTGGGCCATCAAGCCATGATACATATTGTTCTTCAGTCCATCCTTCGGGAATCACATCATCGATCAAATCTTCATCACCATCATCCGCTTCATCATCGTTTGAGAGTGACTTGTCTTCATCGAACATCGATTCAATATCTTCTCCAGAAGCCTCCTCAACGGCCCAGTCATCTTCATCCGACGTCAGTGAATTGTTTCTTATTCCAATTCCAATTCCAGCGAGAACCGCTACCAACACGACGAGTCCAATCAAGGCCATGGATAGGTCTGTAAGTGACCTTTTATCGTCAGCCTCTTGCAGTTGAGGCGTGGTATTGTTTGAGCAGTTAAGACATGATTCAAGGGGCCCTACAAGGACGGTCGTTTGCTCGATAACACGGACGCTTTGTTCGTCCAAACATCCAGTTTCTATGGCCAAGGTTTGGTTGGCTAGGGAGTCGGGAATTGGATACATCCATTCCAAATCTGTTTCGTATGTCATCTCATCTCCGGCCATTTTAGCAGATTGTGTAAGCAGGGCGCCGGTGTGGTCGTAAATCGTCAAGGAACAAATGATGGTATGGAGGCCGTCATCATCTTTGATCGGCAAGGATACGATGATGTCCTCTCCAGGTATTGCTTCAGTTGTATTAAATTCTCCAAGAAGGGTAGGTGCATGTTGAAACACCATTTCAACGCTAACAGAGGCTGGAAGCCGGTCCAAATCGCGTATGTTGAAGACAATTTTACTGGCGCCATCTGAAAACGAGGCGTCGGCCTTTATCCTAAATTGGAACCAAGTTATGTCGGTCATGGTTCCATTAAATTCACATCCTAAAGGTGGAAGTCCCTCGCCCCAAACAGGTAAATCGGCTGTTGGGCTAATGACGGACCGGCCCAATTGGCTGAGTCTACTTGAGGGTATGTCCAACGGCCGATCACTTTGAACACCAACGACAAATGTAGCTGTTTGACCGAAAGTCATGTTTCTTATCGGTCCATTTTCCGTACAGACCTCATAGAATACAACTTCAGGTAAGGTGAATTCAAAGGGAATACTCAGTGACGCTTCTGCTGCCCCTCCGTGAAGTCCAGTGCCCTCAACATGGATGACGAGATCCCCTGATTCAAGAGCGGTTGAGACTTGGGTGAGAGGGAAAAGAAATTGACTTGTTCCTCGCGGTATATCAAGAGGAAGTTGGAACATTTCACTTCCGGGCCAACTGACCTGGACATCTCCTAAGAATGGAGTCATAGGGTCATCAATATCAACAATCTGTATGGCGAGACGTTCTCTACCGTTTCCGACGATTTCATCTAGAAGCGTCCCATTTTCATCGACAATATGAAGCAAAATTTCTGGATTCATATCATCGACCCATAAGGTTCGCTCCAAAATCAACGAACCATCACTTAATCGAACAGTGAGTTCAATGTCTTCAAGAGGTATGCCGATGTTCAGTGTTAGGTCAGCACTGTAGCAATATACATTCGATCCATGAGAGACCACCGACGTTGTATTCGATAGGTTTCCTCGTGATGTGTTGAAGACAGGTGGTGATTGGGTGACATCAAAATCTGCATCGGTAAGGCAACTTGTCAGTGTATACGTTAGGTGACGATATACGCCAAGGCTTGGCTTGTTGGGGAGGGCAGAAGCATGATTCCATGTGGGTGGGTCTATGCCCGAGACATGAGGGCCAAACCAAGTTTGTGGCGCATCAATGATTTTCGTGACGTTGAGATAGACCATCTCTGAAATCATGTTTGATCCATCCCATACGCGAGCTAACAACGCAATGTTTCCAAGGTTCACATCTTTTGGAATGGTCAACGTTGCCTGCCAACGAGTTGAGTCAGCTTGGCCCATTTGTTGCTCAATCCATGCGCTCTGGTTCACAGATTCCCCTTCAGGAACGATTTGCCAACTCAAGTTCGCCCTCGTCACTGCATCATCGTCTTGAGCTTGTACGGTACAGACGGTATAACCCCCGCGAGTGAGTGTAGGGGCATTGCAATATCCGTTGATGATCGTTGGGGCTTCATTCGCAAACAGCGTCATGGAGATGAGGTTGTTCCCCATTTGTTGTTCATGAGTGGCGTTGATGTATCGAATTTTGATGTCAAAATAACCCGGCGTCGTAGGTTCAAAGGTCAAATTAACAACGGTTCGGCTTCCTTGTTGATCTCCCGATGGCATTTGCAGTAATGTCTCATTGAGGACCACATTTCCAAGCCTTGATTGAATCATAAGTGAACCGTTTGATGGAGCGATGCCGAGGTTTTCCACAATCACTTGAATAACGGTGGGTTCGCCGACATTGACATCCCCTACAATTCTCGCATCTACAATATTGATGTCGTGGAAGATGTCTGCGTAAGCAGCCATTTTTGGGTCTCCGACGACGACACCCATCCATCCTGATACAGTGCTAGCAGCAGCATGACTTTCTGCTAAATTATAACCCGATGCGTAAGCGGGTAAAAGGACGCTCGGATAGCCAACTGCAGTCAAATACGGTTCGTAGACATAACCTTTGACACCCGAGATGCCATCCTCGATAAGGTCCGCAACAAGAGACTGACCGTAATCAGTATTCCAATCAAATGAACGACCGCCAGTCGATACTGCAGTTTCACCAATTGAACCGTTGATCCAATTCATGTGAGGGCGAATTGCTTCAAGTTTGAGCGTATCGAGGAATATTGACCCCTCTTGAGAGAAACCGGTCATCATCACCTCAATGCTGATGTTGAAGCGTGTGGCTTGAGGGTGGGGTCGGAAACGCAAGGTATCGCTGTTCCAATTGGTCTCAAAGGCTTCACCTGAGGACCGGTTTGTGGAAAGCAATGTCCCGTTTTCATCGCTGGCATCAACTTGGAGCGTAAAGGTGCCCCCAATCGGGCCTTCTACCATTCCATAACCACTCAAAAGCCATGCATGTGAAGTGTGATTTTCAGGGAGGGTAATGTTTTGCCAGACGGTCGTTGTTTCTTGGTCAACTCCAGAATAGACTTGACAATTGGGAAGGAGTTCTCTTGAGAGTTGATGAACTTCGGTGTGTGAAAGGGCGGTTTCGTAGACGAGGACGCGATCGATTCTTCCTTCAAAAAAGGCTGAACCGGCGCGGTTCACGCCCATCCTGTAGAGTTCGAAATTATTGTGATCTCCTTGAGGGGAAGTTGTGCTTCCAACGTATTGTCCGTTGTAGTATTGGCGTATGGTTCCATTATCGAAGACCGTTGCAAGATGGGCCCAACGCTCTGTTATGACGTCGCCAAATACATTGCTTTGGTCGTTATGCAAATACCATTTTGATGATTGAATCATGTGTTGGAACGATGCGTTTGAGCCGGCATTATCACTTGAGGCAAATACTGATGCGTACGAGGGATGATTTGTCGTATTGGTGATTACGAATTGACTGACTGTAAAGTTTCCATTCCAATCGTTTACATCGACTTCAATGTAATCATCTTGGCCATCAAACATCAGGCATGTCCCTCCGGGGCACGAAACCCAGTTGCTTGCATTCATGCCATTGAAGGTGAGGTTTGCGTTGCCCACGCTGTCGTTGGTTTGCATCCCCGTGCCCTCTTCAAAATCCCAACGATGCATGAGGTGACTTTCCTGGGGCGCCTGGAGTGAGCCTACACTGAGGGCCGATGTGGGTATGATGGCCTTGGACTGATTGGGTCCCTCCCAAAACAATCGAAGTCCGTGGGGGCCTCCTCCTTGATAGAATTCAACCCTTAAATCGTGTTCTCCAGCGGTCAGATTGATGAAATTTGATACGGTTCGCATGCCATGCATGCCGTGATTTTGTACGAGGCTTGCATGATTGATCCATAACTCCGTCCCATCATCGCTTTCAAGATAGAAGGTCCAATTGCCAGTCTCTGGTAGAGTGACTGTCCCAGTGAATCTTCCACTCCAGTGAGTGTTGAACCGCGAATCTAAACCCGGATAAGCGGAACCTCGCGAGGGCCAGTCAAGGTTTGGTTCGACCCGGATCGCATTTGGCTGGCGATTGGTCAAGTCGGGCATGGTGCTACCAACCGAGATGCCACTGTTGTCGAAATATTCAGCCAAGAGTCCCGCAGTTGTGGTCCCATCTTGGCCCGTGCAGTTGGGAGAGAGAACCCCTTCAATTGCACCCGAACCCCCTTCTTTTGTGGCAGTCTGATACCGCCATGAGAACTCTTCATCTGAACTCACGGCGGGAAGCGTGTGGTCCCAATACCGAGTTCCCATCCCCCATGCAGCGTCGGTCGTATCAAATCCTGAATTAGGGATTCTATTGGTTGCCCAATTCCCGTCATTGCTGCCCCACGAAGCATAGCCCATAACATTGGAGATATTGGTCACAAATTCTGCTTCTTCATCAAAATATACAGGGAGATTCATGCTGCCGTTTAACGTTGCATTCGCCACATAGAGGTCATCGTTCCAATACTTGTAACCCGACCCATTCCTGTTGGTAGCGAGATCCAACACAAACGTTCCTCGTTGCCCTAAGCTGTTGTTGGCTCGCTCAATTAATTCAAGTGCAGTGTCAACCGTATATCCGGTGAGCCTTGTCACGAGGAAAAAGCCGTATTTGTCTCGTGTAAACGGCTCCATCTCCTTGCCAGCCAGCGGACCATAACCATGATCAAACCAATTGTCAGCACCGATCGAACTGTTGTAGGACCCCCCAAGCAGCGCTAATTCTTGGTCAAAACTTGCTTTGTCACTCCCTCCAGAAACTCGTAGCGGTATTCCTTTTGTAGTGACCAGATAGTTAAGTTGAGATGCAGAGGACCGGTTTTGCAACATTTCGAGAAACGGTGCAGCGAAATATGTGTTGAATTTTTCACGGTTGATTGTTTCCCCAACCGGTGTTCCGCTTTCATTGAAGATGAAGACTCGGTCCAAAGAGATGTTACGTGCGGCGACAAAAGCCCATCCGATGGTTTTGCTCTCCTCAGATAGGTTGTTGATCAATACGCCAACATCGCTGTAATCAATAACACTAAGATACGAAAAACCACCTGGGACGGCTACCGTTGGCCAAGGTGTTTCGTTCCATACATCTTCCTGTTCTCCAACGTAAAAGCCCTCAAAAATGTCCTGCAGTTGATTTTCCGCTGGTTTGACTCCCGCTTCTTTTTCAGGTTGGACAAGCGCTGAGAAGGGCGACAAAAGCAGGAGTATCACAAAGGCAAAGCAACTCGCCTTCGTGTTCATGCTTTGTGGAGCGACAGGCCCATTTTAGCGGTATCGGTTTGCGTTCATTCAATAATGTCGGCGAGGATGTAGTGGATAATTTATTGCGTATTTAGGAGATTTCAAGAAAAAAGTGCGAACCTAATATGTAGGGTGGCCCCTCTTGGTGGAACGATGGCAGAACTCTACATGGCACGAACTTGCAAGTGGGGAATCCTCCGCGTGATGGGTGGCGAGGTTTGGAATCACAGTGCAGATGTTCTGATTACACCTGCAAACAACCGTCTTTCCGGCCGTGAGGGGATTGACAGTATGATTCACATGAAGGCTGGCAAGGAATTGACACAAGTGACCCGCAACATCTGTTTGGAGATGAGGAAAATTAACGCCCCACCGTGCGCGGTTACAAAGAATGTAGTTACGGAACCCTTTGCCCTGGGCGAGAATTACAAACACATCATTCACGTTGTTGGACCAGACTGCCGACGACCAAATCAAGATGAAGCTCGTCGTGACTTGCTTCCCGAGACCTATGCAAACCTCTTTGCAACGATTGAAGAAATGGGTGATGTGACTTCCATCGTATCTCCGCCAATCTCAATGGGCATCTTCGCATATCCTCACCGTGAAGGCGCCCGCCTTACTCTTGAAGTGCTTCTCGAAATGCTTGATGGAGAGAAGGATTACGGAATCAAGGAATACACAATTGTCGTTAAAGAAAAGAATTTCATCAACAACATGAGAACTGTTTATCGTGAAGGAGCGGACTTGTTCCCTGGTGTTGATACCACCATGGATTGAATCTCTCAATCGGCTAACGTATTTCCGATGCGGTCAATTCGCATGTCAAGATCATTGATATCTTTAGCAACATTTGCAACGGATGCCGTCTCTAAATTTCGTTGGACCGATGTTCTCATTCGGGTGATCTCCGCTACTCTTTGAGAACGGTCCTTTGGCCGGTTGATATCGCTGCGCATGCTTACAAGCCAGTCTTCAAGGAGGGCAGCCCCCCATTCAGGTACTCGTAATTCGCTTGAAAGATAGATGGTTTGTCTCCGATGCGAGAACCGCGTTTTTCCTTCTGGTGTGCGTATTCCCTGAATTGAACCCGGATTCCATGTCTCAAGGGGAATGTGAAGGTGCTGACGAATATGGAGTGTTCCGTCGTTTTTGAGCTCAAAATCTGCTATGAGTACGCTTGCAGAAAGCCGTAGGAACACCTGTACTGCTTCGGTATTTGATGCCCATTCTGAGACTTTCTTGGGTGTTTCTCCCCACGCCTTTTCACACCATACTTCAATGGCCATATTGTAGTTGAGCACAATCTAAGGGCTGAGCGACACATCATGAAGGTTTGTTCAATTTTTATTCTTGGACTTACATCAATGTTCAAGGCAGAACGGGCCGTCGCAGTGTCATGGTGGGAGGTTGGGGTTCGGTCCAAGCGAACTGGAGTCTGTTGTTCATCCTGCTGTTCGCGTGGTACATTCTCATCAAAACATGGGAGCGAAATGGGACTCTTGACCGCTGGAACGCTACCCGTGCTCTGGGCATCGTGCTCATGGTCCGAACTCAACGAGGGCAAAAATTGCTTGAACGCCTCTCAAAACCAAGGAGGTTTTGGAGAGCTTACGGAGAACTTTCACTTTGGGTATGTTCGGTCTCGATGCTTGTTGTCGGGCTCTTGGTACCGTTGGCCTTCATCAGTTCAATTCTTTCACCTACGACTACGCCCCCACCGTCGGCAAGTGAACTGGTTGCCATTCCGGGCATCAATCCCATCATTCCACTTGGATGGGGCGTGATGGCCTTCGTGGTTTCATTGGTAATTCATGAATTGGGTCACGGTCTCCTCGCTCGTGGTCACGGTATGCGCATTCGCTCCTTTGGTATGCTTCAACTTGGTCCGCTTCCTTTGGGGGCTTTCGCTGAGCCTCAACAAGAGGAATTGTTCAGGGCTCCTCGCAGGGAGCGTCTTCGCATGTTCGCCGCAGGCCCGGCTACCAACCTTTTTGCTTCGTTGATCATGCTCATCATGCTTGGCTCGATCGCAGGTAGTTTGGTTGCTACTGATGATAGCGTACACGTGCGTGGCATCGTGGTCGACCAAGGAGCTGATGAAGCTGGGATGTTACCATGGGACACACTCATTTCCATTGATGGTGAACCGATAACGAGTTCCAAATATTTCAGAGAGACGTTGGCCTTGTACAGCGCCAACGATACGGTGGATGTTGTTGTCCGTCACGCTGATGGTGAACGCGAGACGTTAACGGTGACGTTGTCGGACACTCATGCCTACAGAGCAAGTCTGGGTACCGACAACGAAACGCTTGCAGCGCAAGGTGTCCAACCAGGAGATGCGTTCCTTGGCGTGGTAGGAGTTTCAGAGGCTACCTCGGGAATTGACCGCTTAGCCGGCCCGCTGGGTCCACGATTTGACACGATGTGTGGTTGTGAAGCCACATTGGGACAGCGTGCCACATCCGTTCCGTTCCATTTGATCAGTATTATGCTGATTCCATTTGACCTCAACGGGGTTGCAATTCATCCGTTTCAAGAATCTCTTTTGACAGCAGGAGATGGCGTGGTTGCCTCTATTCTCGGTACGAATGGGTTGTTGTTCCTGACGAGTTTCTTCTTTTGGCTTATGTGGGTCAACATCTTGCTAGGCTTTACCAATCTCATCCCGATGGTTCCGTTTGATGGAGGTCACATGCTCAAAGATATGGTGCATTCCTGGTTGAGTGGTATCAAACGACTCGGGCGGAAACTGAAACTATGGGACCTGCATCCGATGTGGGTCGACCATTTATCGCAAAGAGCTTCCAGTTACTCTTCACTTGCTTTACTAGGCATGCTTCTGTTCACGCTTATTGTTCCATATTTCTGAGGCTTTGCTTGACGATGGACGTGCGTCGTCGCTGAAGTTCTGCTAGAATATCTTCGCTTGTTTGTGGAGATTGAGTTCGCCCACCTTTCTTTGAAACTTCTTGTTGCTTGGCCCGTTGTTTGAGATGGCCCAACGGTGCATGTTGTCCTTCATCTTGAGAACATAGCAAAGCGATGAATTTGTTGAGGGGCATCCCTTGTTCCCAATCAATAAACGGCGTTCCATTCCGATTCAAGGGAAGAGCCGGTATGAGGGGGGCTAAGGTTCGTAACCTGTCAGTAAGACCCTTTGTCTTAACGCGAAACAATCTCCATGAGTCGCCTCGAATGCCTTTTCTTCTGTGTGCATAAAGTGGCATGAGGTTTGATCGCTCACCCTCGCGGATCATGGCCTGAAGTTGATCCATCGTTCTTCCTGAAAAATACAATTTCTCTGCCTTTGTTGTTTTCACTTCAATGGGAAAACAGCAGTCTCCCCTTAGAGCCACGAGGTCACCGCTTCCTTCCATTCCAGAACCTGCAGCTCTTACGACCAAGAACGGCCTGTTTTGAACGAGTTTCATCCTTTCTTTTTCTTCGGGTGAGCATGACCGACTAACAGCATGAACGCCTTTCTCGCTTCCTGAGAGGACTTCCCTAAGTTCCCGTTCGTAGGCACCCGTCATGGTTCAACATCGTTGTCCATCGTTCTTGATAACTTCGGAAGAAAGCCTCATTGCATTACCGATTTGAAACATCGTTGCCATGAGCCATAAACCGATACATTAGAACGGGGCGGGCTCCAAGAAAACATTGTGCAGACAGTGTACGTGCGAACCGATGATTTTCGTATGGCTTATCGCCTGTTACGAGAACTTCAAGCAAAACATCTCAATGCTCAATTGGTTGGAACCGATGAAGACCTGCCAGATCCCGGAGGCTGGTGGTTTGGCACTCCCGAAGAAGTGGAGCGTTTTGGCGGGAATGGAATCGGTACCACTGCAGAAACAGTGCACGAATCCATCCATCGACTGTATCGTTCATTTAGAGAGTTGGATGTTGTCCACCGTTTGACTGTCGGTATTGACCCGGGTCCACGCCCTGGTTGTGCGTGGTTGGTCGAAGGAATGTTGCTTGGCAAATCCCAAGATGAATCCGTAGAAGACGCCATTCAACACGTGATTGGTTTGGTCCATGTCTACAGTCCGAAGATTGTAGATGTCCGAATCGGTCATGGTTCTCCGCTGCATCGCGACCGCCTTATCAATCGTTTTCTTGTTGAAGGATTCCAAGTCTCACAGGTGAATGAGGCACGCACGAGCAGGGGTTCAGGGAGGCATGACCATTCTTCCTCCGCTTTGAAGATCGCCTTACTGAAAGGTGAACCTATACTTGCTAAACGAACGGTTGAACCTACAGAAGGAGAACTTCGCAATACTCAACGATTGAGTAGAAAGCGGTCAAAAGGAGCCCTTACGATTTCTCTTGAAGAAGCCCATGATGTTGCTTGCGGCCTATTGACGATGGATGAAGCCTTGCAGCGTGCAGGTTATTCTGATTCTTTGAGAGAATCTTCAATTTGAATCCCCTTCAGTTCAGGGGATCCAGATAGAATTTCTTTGAAGATTCGTTCCGTAAACAGAGGCGAGACAAGAACCAGTGCAATCAACGTAAACAAGGCGAAAAACGAAGAGGACGGGACATCTCGCGTCCCGTATGAATTGGGACCTCCAACCATCAATTTCACCGTACCAATCCAAGGCAGTTCTCCGCCAGCAACGCCTAGGACCCAGTCGTCACGAATGGGGCCAACAACACCGCTTTCACTGTGTACGCCCGCTGAACCGTTGGTGACTGAAGCACCTTGGTCGACCGAGCATTGATTGTTGTCGCCAAGAGTAAGGATGCCTTCGTGAGATGGCCGCCAATCCCATACGACAAGATGTGCCTCAACATTGCCGTGTGCAGGCCGCTTGCAGTCGTAATATCCTGCGTCGGTGCCATCAAATTTGATGGATACCGTACTGACATTGATTGCTGAAGTACCGGGGACCGTCCATGTCCATATGCAGGCGCCCATGAGCCCATCAGGGGCTATGAGTTCTTCATCATATGACGAATTGATTGGGCAAGGTGCCGCCTCGCCTCGTTCAGGAGCCGTGGTACTTGCAGCAAGAACTCTCATGATCGCCCGATGGATGATTGGCGTTCCTTCTTCTCCATTTTTGGCATAAATAATGACATCACCTTCCATTCCATGTTGGTCGTAACCATAGGAAGGGTTGTTTGAATCGGTTGCTTCTGCGAAGGTGATGATCGCATCTGCTGGGTCCTTGTGAACCAAGATCAAGTCGCCAGCGTCAATACTGCCCACTTCACCTTTCTCGTCGTGAATCATCGATTCTGATTCAACCACGACAAGGGGTGGCATTGAGCCAGTGTGGATAAACAGGGCCAATACCAAACACGCAATCATGCCGATGGCGAGTACGATTTCAAGAACCAAGGTTTTGAATGGGTCTTGGTCTGACATGCGAGTCCCCTATGCTTAGCGGCGCAGGCCCCGGCTATCAAGGAATTCGTTCCACTGGTCAAGATATCCTGCTCCAAGAATTTGGGCGGAGTTGTCGCCTTCGGTTTTTTGCCGGCGCAATTCTGCTGTTGATTGTATTTCCATGATCTCTTCAAGCGTCACGATATGGCCTCTGAATCGGAGGAATTCAGGGAATGCGACAAGAACCACAATAGCGGAAACAAAGCCAAGAGTTAGGGCCAAACCGGTGTGTTGGCTCCAATCTGTGTGGTCCTGTAAGAATAAAAGTTGGTATACACATATTCCAAGCAAAATACCGCTTGCTCCAGAAACGATAGCAGTGATGCCGTATTGCTTTCCATGTTGCGCTTCCCAAGTACGGGATAGAAAGGATTTCTTTTCACTCATTGGCTCGCCTAATACGCCCATGCAGGATGGACTCTTGAACCCTCGGTTTTGTTGATGAAACATCTGTTTTACTGGTACCGGCGATGTAACCCCGAGGGGCATCATTCATATGCAATGCGAAATGTGGAGGAGTGCCTATAGGTGAATCTCATGCGTCGCGCCATATTTCTTTCGCTTATTTTTGTCGTCTCAATGCTATCGCCGCTTGCGATTGCAGCAACAACTGAGACCCAATTCAAAGACGGAACTACAAGTTATTCCCACACGTTTTCTCAAACTGGAAACGGCTCCGCCGGAGTGGTCTCAATTCCATACGGAGCAGACGTGACTTCTGCCCAGTTCAATCTGCGGGGAGATGCGAGCCAGACCTCGTGGACAAATTTCTCAACCAACGACCATTATGGGGGCGAGGGCGATGAAAGAATCCAAGGGAAGAGTAGCAGTGCCCCTTCTCCGTTCCAAACCGTTTACAGAGACAATCTTGAAGCAACGGGTCAATCCTTGTATCTCAAGGGAAATCCAACTCAATATTCGCCTCAATTCAGCAGCTCAAGTCAAGTGAGCCAAATCGGTAGTGCAACCATGAATACAACTGGAGAATTCGTCGCACTCAGCGACCAAGGCTATGTTAGTCCGACCAAACAATACTCTGACATCACCGTTTCAGGCGGCTCTTGGACTTACACAGGAGTTGTCATTCCTGTTTCCGATGACCAAATCCACGTCCTCCGTTATACCTCCACGTCCATGACTGGCTCGCCCACGATTCAACGTTACAACGCGACAACTGGCGTTTACCTGGGAACAGCATCGATGTCCTATGGCAGTCCATGCAACACCAATGCTTACCGCAGCATTCACGATGCTGATATCTACAACGGTGAAATTTACACCGCACATTATTCCTACTATAGCGTAGCAAAATGGAGATTGAATGCTGCAAAAACTTCGTGGACCTGTCAAGCCATGTACAGTTATAATTATCCAAATTACGTAACCGGTGTTGATTTTGATGATACGACTGGGAAAATGTATGTTGCGATCTACGACACCTCTGCTCGCAACCACTATGTCAAGGAGGTTAACCCTGCATCACCAACCGTTGTTTACAATTCTTGGTTGATGCTTTCAACATCCTATTACTACGATTATGGGGCAGGTCTTACGGTGAGCATGCCAAACATTGCCTACAATATCTATTATTACAACACGGGGTACAAGAGCGTCCATTATCATTACAGCATGCAAAATGGATTTTTGAACCCTCAAGGCCAACGCACGATGCCTGGCGGGGGTCACTATGGAATGGTCGACACGGATGACCACAAAGTGTATTTTTCATGCCACTATTATGCCTCGTCCGCGTATTGCTCTCAAGGTCAGCGAAAAATCCACGTCTATGGCGATGGCGCCCACTTCGATGTCCGTACATCATCCGCATCAAATCAGATGATCGTTGGTCAAGCCGTTAGTGTTACACAGGCGATTGATTCGCTTACACTTGACGGTGTGTTTGGCTCGACTCCAACGGGTACGAGCATCCGCGTTGATCTTTCAAACGACGGTGGAACAACCTGGCGAGCCGCCTCAATTGGGCAAAAAATCATCTTCCCAAATACCGGGACTTCTATCTTATGGCGGGCGACACTCAACGGTTCTGCCTCCAAGACTCCGGTATTGGGCGATATAGCGTTAAGCTATACGACAAATTACCAAACATCTGGGTATTATTATGCTTACCAGTATGTCGGTAGTGGGGCTAAGACCACCGTTGCAGCAACAATAAATTGGACTGAAACCGGGCCGAGCAATACTGCGGTTAAGGTCAATTTAGGTTACAGTTCGAGTACAGCCTGTACATCGGGTAGCAGTGGCGTGGTATCGTTTACATCTCCGAATCAAACAAAATCAATGACTGGAACGGGGTATTATCTCTGCCTTCGCATTGAACTTTCAACCAGCCAATCTCGGTACACGCCTTCCCTTACTGACCTCACCATCGCCATGCATTCCAATGCTCCACAACAACCAGGAATTGATATTGACGGCACCAATGTCTTCACTTGGCCAGCTCAAAACGGAGCCTTGCTTGGACCTCTCACCGTCACCTCCTCTTCTTATCCTGACATTGTGGATACGCTGAACAAAGCCATTCCAGACAGCGGCGCCGGTGTTCTGGTCACGGGTCTGAACCCATGGGTAGAAAGTTGCACCGTATGAAGAGTTAATCTGACGATCTCTCAGGGCGGTGGCGGACGCTTGTGGTGTTGTTGCAATACGAGATGCCAACGTTTTCTTAGTGCTGTACTGACCTTCGTGTGTGGGCAGGTAAACATTAGGAAGGTCGATAAGTGCCATGGCATCTGCGCGGCGCTCACACACATCAACAATGTGCT
>PBTH01000066.1 GCA_002726495.1 Methanobacteriota archaeon
GCCTTCAACCCAGGTCAATGGAATTTGGGCTCCTGCGTCATACCCAACCCAAGAAAGCATGAATCCAATGGAAATCGGCATGATGCCTCGACAAATGAATGACATCCAAATTTCAGAGATCCTTGTCAATGCTACCTCCGAAGGGTCAGCTTTCCCTGATGGGGAATGGATTGAACTTCACAACACGGGTACATTACAAATGGATTTGATGGGTTGGTCTTTCATTGACGGAATGGGCAATCTGACCTTTATCGACCCCTCCAATGTCGTGTTTAACAGCACACAAGGGTCAACAGGAATTGAGCCGGATGGTCGTCGTATCGTTCAGTTCATCGGAGATACCGAACTTTGGGACAATTACAACCACATTATGCTACGAGACGTAACAGGACAAGTTTACGACACTGCGACATACTTCACCGACTATGGCGAAGATGTAGCGCTCATCCGCGCTGATGTTCCAAGTGACCCATGGACGCCAGCCCCATGGAAAACACCGGGGCAGCCAGAACCTGGAAGTGTTCAATCAGATAATTATGTCCGATTTTCCGAAGTCTTGCCTGATGCAGTAGGAAGCGATAGCCAAACATGGCCAAACGGTGAATGGTTGGAATTGTTAAATTACGGAACAACAGACATCGATGTTTCAGGATGGAAACTCCAAGCACCTTCGAGAAGCCTAACCTTGCATGAATTCAACATGCCGTTACAAAGTGACACTGTAATCCCTGCTGGAGAAGTAGCATTGGTCGCGCTTAACGGCACGAGCAGCTTTTACCTCAAGCACACGACAGGAGACTCAATTGGTTTGTTGGACCTGCAAGGTGCAACAGTTGACACCATCTCATGGACCACAAACATGGAAGGAGAATCTCTCGTTCCACCCAACAGCACCCATGCAGGCGTAGGTCCATCTGGGATAGCGAACACAGGAAATTGGATCCAGTCCGCATGGGCTACGCCCGGAGAATTGAACCCGTCTTGGCCGGCATATACTGGCTCGCAAAACGTCACTATGACAGAGATACTGCCCTATTGCAATGATGGTACAGTAAGTCCTGCTGCCGATTGGATTGAGTTTATGAATACCGGAAATGAAGATATCAACCTAAGCCGTTGGTCAATTACTTCTCCAGTGGATGACCGTAGGTTCATTCGCCTCGACACCATGTGGATGGACAATTCAACAACTTCGTCAACGATACTTGAAGCTGGAGCACGTGCCCTTTTCTTGATGGATGACGATGTTCTATCCGGTCTTGGAGACAGCGTTGATTTGCTCAATCCAGATGGCGACTTTATTCAAAGTGCAAACTGGACCATTGAAACGGATTGTCAAACCCTTGAAGCGGGGCCGATCAGTACTGAGCCTTGGACCCATACGCTCTGGCCTACACCTGGAAGTGAAGAACCGGACTCAAACAACCTTGCTGGACCCGGCGATGTGCTCATTACTCGTTTGATGCCAGACGCATCTTCATCCGTCTCTAGCACCATGGAGTTCCTTGAAATCACAAATTCTGGGGACAAATTAGCCGTGATGGATGGATGGACCCTACGTTCGATATCAAACGCCGGTGTTGCCTATGATGCGTCCTTCACTAATTTCATGATTCAACCTTCAAGTTCCATTCTCCTCGCAAATGATGCATTGGCCATCCAATTGTATGAAGACGGTACTGTCATTGAGCTTGATGTCGTACTCAATCGAAGCCTCTACCTAACGGATTCAGGGGCAGCTATACAATTGCTCAATCCATCGGGGACTTCTGTGGACACTGTCGTTTACGGCAACGGTCCTGTTGATGTCGACGGTTGGACTGGTATCGCTTTGGTTGAACCCATCACAAATCTTGACAATTTGATTTATCTTAGAGGCGATGGATGTGGAGACTCACCTGACACCGATGTGGTTGCTGACTGGCATCATCGTTGGAGCCGATTGGGAGGAAGCAATTTCTGCATGGACCCAACGGTGAGCAGTTCTGGAGACATTACTCCACTTATTGGTCCAGAATATGGACTCACGGATTTGCTCGCATGGATTGCGAGTGCAAACGAATCGCTTGAGGTTCACATGTACCAACTCCAGGATATTCATCTTGTTGAAGCACTTATCGCTGCACAGCAACGCGGCGTTCATGTGACTGTCGTCATGGATTACGGCGACAATTGGTGGCCCGAATACGACCTTGATGCAAATCGTGGAATGGCTACAACAATGCTCGGGGCAGGTATCGATGTGTATTGGTTCGGCGACATGGGAGAAACACCCTATGCTTACATTCACAGTAAAGTCGCCGTGAAGGACAACGAAAGCGTTTGGATCGGTTCAGGCAACTGGAAGTCGTCCTCGCATCCAGCACCGGGTTCAGATGGAAATCGTGATTGGGGCGTAATTGTTGATGATGCAAATCTTGCAACGCTCGTTCGATCTCATCTTGCATTTGACGAATCGATCACTCGAAGCCATATCACTCCTGTGACAATGGCTGACGCACCATCTGGCTGGATCATGCCGCAATCCTCGTCCATCATTGGAAATCTTTCAACGCCAATAACTGGGCAGTTTGACGCAACACTGTTGGTATGCCCTGATAATTGCATCAATGAACTGGTTCAAATGTTGGACAGTGCTGACGATGAAATCCTCCTTTCACTCCAATATCTCGATATGGATTGGTCTTACGGCTGGGGAGAAAACCCAATTGTTGCAGCACTGGAAGACGCTGCTGAACGTAATGTGAAAATTCGTATCATCTTCAACGGAGCCTATCTTGACGAAGACATCCAAAAAGTCGTTGATCAAATGAATGAAGACTGGAATGCGACCCAAGGTTATGACACCAATGCGATTGTAATGAGCGCTGGTGATGGCGTGACAAAATTGCACAACAAGGGCGCTATTGTAGATAAGGAAGCAGTGCTTGTCTCTTCGATCAACTGGGGCGATTCTGCCTTGGTACGAAACAGAGAGATGGGCTTGCTCATCAGCAACAACGATGTCGCATCGGTATTCATCGACTCATGGAATGAAGACTGGCAACGTCTTAACTCAGAGGTTGACACAGACCAAGATGGAATGAACGATGCTTGGGAAGAAATGTATGGCCTCAATCGCACTCGAAGAAGTGTTCCCGGGCAATCCTACGACGAGGGGATGTACGACGCTGACATGGACGGATTAACCAATGAAGCTGAATTGCTTCATGGCGGAGACCCGCTCAATCCTGACACGGACGGAGATTGCATTACCGACGGTATTGAAGTTGCATGGGCGCAAGCATCGCTGCTCAACGACAGCATGACCGATGTCACTCCACAGCAGGCCTTGACGATGGCTGATGCAGATGGAGATGGTGAATCCGATGCAGACAGCATGGGATGCGATCTTGGAGGGATAGAAATCGTCACTCCAAACAATAACAATTCCAATACAACGGCGACCTCAACGGACAGCGATAACGACGGCATACTCAACGAAAACGACGACTGTCCAGACTCGGCAGAGGGCGCATTTGTTGACTCGAACGGTTGTTCATCGGCTCAGCGAGCTGCATTGATTGAGGACAACGCCGAGAATACGGCGGGTGACTCGGCACAAACCTTCTTCTTGGCCCTGATGATTGGAGCGCTCATTCTTTCTGGAGGAGCCTATGTCATCCTTCAGGGCAAGCGTAGCGACTCAGAGGAGGTCAAAGATAGCATCACTGCTGAATCGTTTGCAATGGCTCAAATCATGCCCGAAGAAACTGAACCTGCATGGGAGGCTCCAGTCCTCGACGCATCAGGGCCCGCCGTCACACCTGAAATGATGGCGTTGGTACCTGGATGGAGCCAAGACACGGTCAGAGAATACTTGCTTCAAGGATGGACGATGGACCAACTTTCCGATTATTACCAAGAACAGGTCGTTGAGCATAGCAAATAGAATAACATTCAAACGGGACCGAATGGACCATGATGCATGGCCATCAGTTATCGTAGCAGCAATCCCGTCTTGAACAACCGATTCATGGCGAAACTCGCCGGTGTAGAAACCATGAGCATACGAGGCAGTATGCAAAAAATCGGTTTGCTCCTTACACTCACAGTAATCTCTGCCTTTGCAAGTGCCATTATCTGCCTGAATGCAGGAGATAACATGTTCCTCTATGCTGGCTTATTCGCGCTTATTGGCTCAGTATGTGGCTTCATCACTGCAATTATTACATTCATGCGTCGGCCGCAAAACCCTGTTGCATTGATGAGTTTGTACGCTATTTTTGAGGGCATGTTGGTTGGAGGCATGTCCCTAACAATGGAATTTTTCTACCCTGGAATCGTACTTCAAGCAGCCTTTGGAACCGTGGGAATTACCACAACAATGTATGTGATGTATGCATCACGAGTGATCCGCCCCACACCCATGTTTAACAAAGTGATTGGGGGACTGGTCATGAGCATTATGTTCCTCTATCTGACATCGTTTATTCTTACACTATTTTCGGGATACGACGTCCCGTTCCTCCACAGTTCAGGACCGATTGGCATTGGCGTTACATTGTTCATTTTGGTAGTTGCTTCCTTGACACTAATCAGTGACTTTGGATTTATCGAACAGGGTGTCAAAACAGGTGCACCCAAGAATATGGAATGGTATGCAGCCTTTGGAATCCTAATCTCGTTGATTTGGATTTACATTGAAACACTACGATTGCTCGCCAAAATTCGTACATTTATTCAGGACTGATGTAAGAATGACAAGGACAATTCCAACGGTTGATTTCGCTCTTGCTCGTTCATCAGACGAGGAGGACCGAAAAGCATTCACTCAGCAAGTTGGTGATGCCCTACAGGACATTGGATTTTTCGCATTGGTCAATCATGGAATCGACACTCAATTAATCGCTGAAGCTTACACACAATGTGACCGCTTCTTTGACCTTGTTGAAGACGTGAAACGCAGTTACCTACACCCTAATATCGCTCATCAACGCGGCTATACCGCCTTTGGAATTGAGCACGCCAAGGATAATCCTGCACCGGACCTCAAAGAATTCTGGCAAACTGGAAGAGCCTATCCAAGTGATGGGGAAGTACCAACCTATCCGGAAAATGTCTGGCCCAATGCCCACGCCCCTGAGTTCAAAGCGACCATTGAGGAACTCTATACTGGGATGGAAGAACTCTCCAAGAAACTTCTAGCGGCCTGTTCACGTTATTTGGGAAAGTCCGAAAATTGGCTTCCAGATATGGCTGAGCAAGGAAATACCATCATGCGCATGATTCACTATCCACCTCTTGACTCGTCAATGCCAGAGGGGGCTGTACGCTCTGCTGCTCATGAAGACATCAACTTCATCACGCTTCTCGTTACTGCGACTGCAGATGGATTGGAGGTCATGGACCATGATGGCTCTTGGATACAGGTTAAGGGTGATGAAAAAGCAATTATCGTCGATTCAGGTGACATGCTTCAAAACTTGACAAACGGCCTGTTTCGCTCCGTTACCCATCGTGTTGTGAACCCTAAGGATTCCAATTCACGCCGGTATTCAATGCCAATGTTTGTCCACCCGAGAAACGAAGTCGACCTTACGCCTCATCCCGATTTCGTTGCTAAAACCGGCGGTAAACCGAAGTATCAAAGCATCAAAGCAGGCGATTACCTTCAGCAGCGCCTTCGGGAAATCGGTCTCATTTGAGGTGGCTTCATGGATGTCAATTTCCTTATTGATTCCATAGTTAACCATCAGCCCCAAGACCATGACTTGCTCAATGAGTTTGTTCTTGGCGTTGCCAGCGGAGAGGTGAGTGTTGAGCAAGCTACAGCCTGGCTCAAATCGGTTCACAAACATGGATGCAGTGTTGAAGACACCGTTCAACTTACAAAATCCATGATCGCTTCAGGAGCCCACTTGGTGTGGGGTGAAGGTCCACCGGTTGTTGACAAACACAGTACTGGGGGAGTGGGCGACAAAATGTCACTGATGCTTGCTCCCGCTCTTGCAGCATGCAGGCGACGCGTTCCTATGTTGGCCGGTCGGGGATTGGGTCATACCGGTGGAACCATTGACAAGTTAGAATCAATACCCGGATTCAATTGCAAACTCAATCCCGATGAAATGAAGCATATCGTTGAAGAAATTGGATGCTGTATTGCTGTTCAAAACGATGCAATCGCGCCTGCCGACGGTGTTCTTTATTCCATTCGCGACGTCACCGATACCGTCGATAGTGTTCCGCTCATCACCGCATCCATTGTTTCAAAGAAAGCGGCAGAAGGATTGGAAGCCCTTGTTCTTGATGTTAAATGTGGAAATGCTGCCTTCATGAGAACTCAAGAAGACGCCGAAGAATTAGCTCAATCAATGGTACGAACTGCACAAGGTCTTGGAATCAAAACCAAAGCGCAAATCACCAGTATGGGTCAACCGATAGGAAGTCATGTTGGCAATGCATTGGAGGTCATAGAAAGCATCGAAGTCTTGCAAGGCAAAGGTTCTGCTGACACAAGGAATCTTGTTATCCTTCAAGGTGGGGAATTGTTAGCGATGACCGACGAACAACTGAGTCCAGAAGAAGGAAGAGAACTCATCGCACGGGTACTTGACAACGGAGAAGCCCTTGAAAAATTCCGACTTATGTGTGTAAATCAGGGTGTTGAGGAAGAACTCGCACAACAACTTGTTCGTGAACCTGAACGCGTCTTACCTTCAAGTCAACAACAGACCACGATTCTATCACGGAAAGAGGGGCATGTCGTCAACGTTGATTCAATGGCTTGTGCTCTCCTCGCTAAATCTCATGGAGCTGGGCGATATGCTCTTGAGGACATTGTCATTCCTGAAATCGGATTTGTGTTTCACGTTGCCCAAGGAATACAGGTCAAAGAAAATCAACCGATTTTGACATTTTACCACAATCGTGAATTGAGTGAAAACGAGCACATGGCGCTCCAAACACTGATTCAACTTTCATCACAGCCATGCAAGGGTAAAGAACGACTCATCTCTATTGTGGAGTGATGGTGGCGAAGCCGTCATAAAGGGGAGGCCTGTCGCCAACCTTGCCGATTTAGCTTAGCTGGTGGAGCGTGGGACTGTTAATCCCAAGGTCGTGGGTTCGAGCCCCACAATCGGCGTTCACCAAAAACCGTGACACTGAAAGCACGCCAAGTGTGAGTAAAACTTCAAAAATTCCACCAATACGCACCCAAGATTTTCATTGATTTGTTCGGGTATATTGAGCAAAAATATGGCCTAAAATTAGGTAAAACTGAGTCATTTTTCAGACCCCATTTCCTAAATAGATTCGCTCCTTTTACCAATCATGAGCGGGGATGAAAAGGGAGTCAGCATACATGATTGGTTGTATAACATCTTTCTTTTGATATCCTTA
>PBTH01000020.1 GCA_002726495.1 Methanobacteriota archaeon
CAAGGAGGTGCTTGGGGCTTCATCGTCGTGAGCATTGTTCTCATTCTTGGTATCGGTGCGATCGTGCAAGCTGACCGGATGCGAGGGGGCCTGAACAAGCCTAAACTGTATGCCAGTGTTGTGGCAGCTTTGCTTATCTCGACGTTGCCTTACGCAGCGGTTATGCTTGTCCCAACCAATGCGTCTATGGCCATCACAGAGGTAAGCTTGAATGAGGATTCCAATGAACTCTCGTTCAAAGTCCGCGGTACCATGTCCTCTGTTGACGTTTCAATCGAGGCCGATGGCGTAGAGGTATGGACCGATTCAGGAGATATTAGCAATGACCTCAAAAAGTTCACAGTAAGCCTTAGTGATATCTTCTCCGGAAACGGTGAAAACTATGCCGGTAGTTCTGGTGTTGAATACGTTATCAAGGGAGTTGGTTCCAACGACAAAACAAATGAACTATTGATTCCAAGCCGCTTTGTTACACGTGAAGCACAAGATGTTGGTGTGAGAATTACCGCTCTTCAAGACAGTCAAGATGCTGAAGAATATGTTGGAATCACCATGGAAACTCTCATCGGGCTTCTAAATCCTTCAGAGGATGCAGAAGACGGTGGAGGTTTTAGCGCAGTTGCGCTGAGACCAATGGATGCTGATTATACTGTAAATTTCAAAGTAACAGGTGGGACGTCGTGGGACGAGAGTACCATCACAGTTGATGGCAACCTTGCCACGTGGACTCCTCAAGGTCCAGGGACAGGTAGTGCTTCAACAGACGGATGGTTCGGTTTGAGCGGTTCGGGAACAGATAATGCCGGTGTACCGTATCTGGACAAATCGGAATTCTATGATGGAGAGGGCTGCTATACCTTTACTGCAGAAATTGTCAATGTATTAGGAGACCAAACGACCTTCACTTCCGAGTACAGTTGGAACATCAACTTAGATTCCGGGCAACGAGATAGCAATAACAACCCAACTACTCAAAAAGGCTACGGCATCGGAGATACCTGCTGAATTCACTTTCAAATTGAATAGTTCATAAGGGCTCAATAACCATGGCCTAACATGGCGGGAATGTGGTACATTTTAGATCACGATGCAGAGAATGTGGCTTACCTATACGGTAATCTCATTGACGACCTCGTAGAAAACCAAGATTGGGATTTCGGTAAGGAAATCGATTGGACCGCCGATGACCCGAAAACTCAGGCATTACTCAAAGAAGCATGGGCAATACTTGCTGACGAGATTGAGGGTGAGTTTACAGAAGACCATCAAAAGGTTATTGACCAAACCCAGAAGGAGGAATGGGTGCTCCGGAAAGGAGAACATGTGATGAAATTGTCTTACAGCGAGGGCCGTATCCTAAGCACCAGTGAAGACTTCCCTATGGACGTCATAGAACGAATCAAGCAAGAATCCCCTTGTTACAAAACCGTTGATTCGGGGAATTAGGTCATTGGAGTGCGGACTTAGGATTCTGACTCTTCAGTACCTTCGTCTTCATCATCCCCAAGCTCATAAACGGAATTTTTTGCTTCAGGAGTTTCATCTTTGAGTTCATCTTCTATAACTGGTGTTATTTTAGGAGCGCCTTCACTGAGAGATGGCTTCAAATTTTGTCGTGAAATCACGATTGCAAGGCCCATGAAAGCAAGGACTGCTACAATGTATATGATGAAAGGAGTCCCTTCCACTTCATCTGCATAAACCCAGTTGATCTCATCAGAGGAAGTTCCGTTAAGGTCGGTTAACAATTCACTGATTCCAGAAAAACTTGCAGGCAGGAATGCTTTGCAATCAAGAGATTGCATCCCTGCATCGTACATGTACCACACGATTGGGATGTCTTTTGATTCACCGGGTCCAACGGTGGTTGTCAATGTTGATGGTTGTGTGTCAGCATCCTCTCCATCAACATAACATCGGAAGTTGGCCGAAGTAGATACATCTCCGGTATTGGTTACGGTGACCATGGCCCCTATGCTGCGATTGACCGAGGCAGTATTTCCTTCTGGTTCGATGGATGTGACCGTCACATATGGAAGCAACAGCTCAATGGTGCCGTAGGCTGCTCGTGGGGCATCAACCGTGGTTGCGTAGGAACCCCATGGGCTGGATGAGCCGATTGACAACGTGATGGTGGACTGTTCTTGTTTAACGACACCACTTCCATTCATCCATTCAACGATTCTTTTGTGTTCAGTAGTTGGGTCATCCGATACAAGGACAATGTAACCGCTGGAATCTGTAAGGGCGTTCCAATCTGATTTTGAATATCCTAGATCGGTAATGTCAAGGCTTCCATTAGGAATATTGGTTTGGATGACTCTCTGTGATAGAAGTCGAATCCATCCATCTGTTGTCCCTCCAGTGCCCTGGGAATTTGTGTACGTGATTGTTGCATCATCGTGTAGAACAATATCTTCGTCGCTCCTTGACCCACTTATTGTAGTGTCTGAAACTGCAACACTGGCGGTGGTTGAGGCGATAATGGGCGCACTTCCCATGAGCGATGCGTCATCAAAATTACATACTGCATGGCATGAAATGTTTGCCCCATTCACTTGGCTTGAAGTGACAGAGAGGCTCCCATGAGCGATGAGGTCAAAGCTGGATTGGAACCAATACAGAGGAGCGTTATTGGTGTTTGGAATCTCTTGCGCCATCTGTGTAACAACGTTTCCTCCTCCGTAAATTGCTTTGGCCCACAACAAGTATGTTGGTGTAAAGTAGTAGGTGTCAAAGGATACAATCAAATCATCTCCGCTGAAATTTGCATCAAATTCAATGATGCTGGTGCCACTCTGAGCCATGGACGTCGAAGCGTTTACTGTCACGTTGCCCATTGAAATGTTGAACAGTGTATCGCTGGGTATCGTATGGTCTAACTTGAGTTGAATCACACCTTCTTGGCCCAAATCTCCGAAGTTGAGTGTCACGGAGGCGAGGAAGTCGTTAACACGAATTCCAGAGTTCATGTCGTTGTTGAGTAGGCCACCGTTTGTAATCACTAAATTTCCACCTTTTTCGACCGTAATAGATGAATCAGTGCTCATTGTAATGTTCGCACTTACGGTAAGTGTGGTGCCATTTGCGACGGTAACATGCCCGTTCATGGTTGCATCGTCACTCCAATTTTCATTGGTTGAAATGGTAGCATTCTCCCCGGATGCTGGAGGTGCAGCCGCAGCCAATGGCATGGTTAGCATAAGAATCGTGAGGAAAATAGCGGATGGCCTGAAAGTACTTCGCATGAACCGTTCACAGAACTTGAGTGAATAATACTTCGTCTGTTTTGCAGTACATTGAGCATGTATCTCGCACGAAGGTCTTATGCGTCGCCTTCCAACCACTGCAATCATGGATGATGCAACCGTTGTGGTCATCGGAAGCGGTGGGAGGGAGCATGCTCTATGCCTGGCCCTTTCAAAATCCCCCCGTGTTGGCTCCGTCCATTGCATACCAGGGAATGCAGGCACAGAGATGATTGCACATAACCATCATCTCACCGACACATCTAACGAGGGAATTGTCGCGTTTGCTTCCTCAATCGACGCTTCGTTGGTTGTCGTTGGTCCAGAAGCTCCCTTGTGCGACGGTCTTGCAGATCTGTGTTCACAATCTGGACTGCCTTGTTTTGGTCCTGTTGCTGCACTCGCTCATCTTGAAGGGTCAAAATTGCACGCAAAACAGACCATGAAATTGGCTGGAGTTCCGACGGCAGATTTCGTTGAACTTCTTCCATCATCGGATGTAGAGGCTGCACTGGATGCATACGCCACCTCTCCATGGGTCATCAAAAGGGATGTCTTGGCGGGTGGAAAAGGCGTTGTCGTGACCACCGACCGTGACGAAGCCCGAAGGTTCATCGCATCATCTATTGCCACTGATGGCATGGTTCTCCTCGAGGAGTTCCTTCCCGGGGAAGAGGCGAGCATGCTGGTGGTTATGGACGGACAATCCTTCGTAACATTGCCTGCAAGCCAAGACCACAAACGTGCTTACGACGGGGATGAGGGTCCAAACACTGGTGGAATGGGTGCGTACTGTCCAGCACCAGTTGTGACCTCAAGTGTTCACGAGAAAATAATTGAACGTATTGTTGCTCCAATGCATGCCCATCTTTCAGGCCAAACGACACCCTATCGGGGTGTTTTGTTTGTTGGCTTGATGATCGATGAACATGACGACCCCTATGTGGTTGAGTTTAACGTTAGATTCGGTGACCCTGAATGCCAGGTTACGTTGCCCCTCATTGCAAGTGATGTGTTTGAATTGCTTCACGGAGCAGCAACCGACACCCTTAGCCCTTCTTCTGTTCACTTTAGCACCTCCTCAGCCCTCACCGTTGTCTTGGCTTCTGAAGGCTACCCTGCAGCTCCAATCAAGGGTCGGACAATCGATGGAATTCAGTCGGGTACAGGTGGACAAGAACCCTCGCATTCGTGGATTAATTTTGCTGGCGTTGGTCACGGCGATAACGGTGAGATGATTTCAACCGGAGGCCGTGTTCTTTCGTGTACTGCGATGGCTGAAACCCTTGAAGATGCTCGTCTCTCAGCCTACCAACTCTTGACCCAGATCAAAATGAACGGAGGGCATTTCCGAACTGACATCGGATTTCGGGCCTTCTCCGGCGAGTTGGGCAAATAAAAGAATAAAAACGAAAATTATGGATAAAACGGGTACTGATACCCTATTGGGACTGTATCTAAACCCGTCACCTTCAAGAGGGGTTCACAAGTGGCCAAAACGCATCAGCCTTGAGGCTGAGCCTTGAACAGAGGGAAACAAGATGAAAGATGAAACCGATATGAAGGCAGCACAGCCAAATATCGCCTTGGGGTGGCTCTTCGCTCCATTGGCAGTATTGCTGGCTCTTGCTGCCATGAAACTCGTGGGAATTACCTACGATATGGACGTAAACAACATGATGCCGATGATTGTCGTCGCCATCGCAGGCATGCTGGCCATTGTGCCTCGTGTCATTCTCGCCCAGCGTCAAATATCGCCTTCGCTTCTCTCCCTCGGAGTGTTGGTGGTATCCCTTGTTGGTGCCGAGGCATTATACCTTCTCACAGAAGTCGGTGCGTTAGCATCGATGATGTTTGCGTTCATTGTCATTCTTGGGTCAAACCTTGACATGCGTGGGCGCCACGAATGGAATACAATGCTAACCTTCACCTCGGTTGGACTGTGGTTTGCGCTTGCTGCGGCAGGCGACTACGTGTCCTCGCTTGAGACAACGTTTACTACGGAAGGCGGGGAGTTGGTTTCAACTCTCAACCTGGGTCGACAAGCTGCGGCTTACGTCTTCTTCGCTTACTTGACCATGTTTGCTGCCCTTGGGTTGATGATCGGTGTTTTCGCACGCGGTCTCGCTAACCCAGCAGGGGGCGAAGGATGGTTCTCAATGGTGAGTGAAAAAGGTGGCTGGAATGCTTCTTCTGCCCCTCTTATCACCGCATTGGCAGTTTGGGTTCTTGCATTTGCTGGCTCATTGTGGCACTTCAACTCAGTTGATCTGGTTGACCAATTGCGTCTGACGACCGAGGAGAATTATCACGGCTATGTCGGATATTGGGCTGCATTTTTCACTGGAGTCGTTGCTCTCATCGTAGCAGGAATGTTTGCTGAGCGTTGGTACACTCGTGCAATGCTCACCGGTTCTATGTTTGCACTCTACCAAGTATCGTCTTGGTATGAAGACAAGATTTGGTACACCGAAAATCTTGCTGGCACATGGGGCGCTCTACTTTGGCTGGGCATTACGTTCTTTATCTGCGTTGGAATTTACTACATTTCAATCCACGAGAAATTTGGTGGATGGGCAAATCGTGGCGAACACGAGCCTTCAAACGCACGCCTCTTCCTTCGTGCACACGGCGCTGGGATGATGATTGCTCTTGCATTTATCATTGGACTGACCATTCGTATTCAATGGTACGTTGTTCCATCCATGAGTGCCTTCGGTACCGGAAACTGGGACATGACCGGTGGTTCTGACCCTTGGTACATGAAGCGAGTTGTTGACTACATCCTAGCCAACAACGCTCATCTTGTGGTCGATGCAGACCGGTTCTACCCAATTGGTGGAATCAATCCCCGTCCTCCGCTCTTTTCGTGGTCAATGGCCATTGGAGCAATGCTTCTAGAGCCCTTCCTTGAAAACCCTGAAGACGCTATTTGGTGGAGCATGCTCGGCCTTCCTGCAGTCTACGGTGCACTCACAATCTTGCCTATCGCAGCAACAGCACGAGATCACTTCGGTAAAGGAGCAGCAGTTATCGCTGCATGGCTTGTTGCCTTCATGCCCGCTCACGTTACCCATTCAACATGGGCACTTGCAGACCACGACGCATTTGTGATGCTCTTCATCAGCATCGGGTTCATGTATTGGTTGCGTGCGGTCAAGTACGCAGGTACGGCACGCATCACCAAAGAAACATCCGCTCATCCAATGTCGTTCATTCGTTCATTCAAAGACGTCTTTGCTCACCGCCAAGCGGCTATGGCAAATGCGATTCTTGCTGGTGTCGCCTTTGGTATTGCTTCACTGGGATGGAAAGGGTTCGTTGTCGGACCCTCGATTCTCTTCCTTGCATATGCCTTGCAAGTCGCACTGAACATGTTCCGACGCAGAGATTCAACCACAATGAGCGTGATGTTCCTTACCATGCTAACTGTAATTTTCTTGATGGCTCTTCCGTTCTACGGACATCCACAACTTTCCCTTGTTCTTGATTCAACAGGACTTCAACCGTTCTTGTTTATCTTTGGATTTACGCTTGCGATCGCATTCGTAACAACAGGATTCCGTGACAAGCCATGGTTGCTCGTTTTGGGAACTCTTGGCGGACTTGCAGCGGTGTTCTTTACACTGCTCTTTGCCCTCAAGTTCGCAGGATGGTCCGATGCATGGGACGTTCTCTTCACTGGAAGCGGATATTTCACCAAGACCAAGATTTTCGGAACTGTTGCTGAAGCAAATGCTCCGAACCGAGCTCAACTCTTTGCCTCATTCGGCCCGATAACCTTCTTGCTCGCCCTTGTCATGGGTGGTACCTTCCTCTGGAGAGGAATGCGTTATCGTCGCTCCACCGATCTGGTTTTCGGTGTGTGGCTCTTTGCAGCTACGTTCATGGCTTGGAACGCTGCTCGTTTCATGTTTAACGCAACTCCGATTATGGCCATCCTCGGTGCAGTTGGTATCGCTTCCTTGTGGAAGTGGGCAAACTGGAGTGGTCTGGTTCGTTCATGGAAGAAGTTCGGGATCCGAACCCCTGCCGACCGTATCGCAGGAGCACGAAAGGCTGTATGGCGAACACCTCAGTTCTCAGCAATTTTCCTCGTTATGCTCATGCTCTTCAGCCAACAAGCGACTTACGGTCTTGATTCAGCAATTCCTGGCTCTTCTTCATCTGCAGAAGGAGACCTCGATGAAAGAATTTACGACATCGTTCCAGACATTCTTCGGTTTGATGGACTCGGTTTCTCTATTCTTGACAGCAGCAACCACGAAGGTCGCTGGTATCTTGGAAACTTCGGTTCATCCTTCAACGATGACGGATGGAATCGGGCCTATGAATGGCTTGCTGGACAAGATACAAATGTCACGTACTCTGAACGTCCTGCATTTGTGTCATGGTGGGACTACGGTTTCCAAGCATTGACCACAGGTGATCACCCATCGGTTTCAGATAACTTCCAGTCAGGAATTCCAGCAACAGGTAACATGTTGCTCGCACGAAACCAAGACGATTTGACGGCTATGTTCATCTGGCAACTTGCTGAAGGTGACCGTGATTACGCAAAATCCAAGGGATTGGATACAGTCTTCACTCCTAAATTCCAGGACATTCTAGATGATTACCTAACTGTAGAGCAGGTTGATGAGTTTACACAAATGGAAACACGTTCCGATGAAGGCATGATTGAATTTATTCAAGATCGCTCATTCTCCGTTGTCAAAACCAATCGAAACATCGTCATGGCTACAGGACACCAACATGTGGCTGGAATATTTGATGCCGATACGCTTGTTTACCGCCTCTACAAAGACGGCGTTCAACTTCCATGTGAATCCGAAACAACCGGTATTTGCTTGGGTGATGACTGGCTCGATAAGAGTGCAGCAGAACAATCATTCAGCAACAACATTCGTTCGGCAGATGATACTGTTGAATCAGCATCTCACACGATTTTCGGCGAATATTGGTACACAGAAGATTTGATCGAGGATTATCTTGATGTTGCAACATCAATTCACAGGAAGAATTCCCGTATTGCAATGGTCACTCAACTCCTCACTGCAGCCCTTGATGCTCGGGAAGATGTAACCATCCACGACATGTACCACGACATCATGGACGTCGGTGGAGAAGAGGGCAACTACAATGTGCAAGATTACGAAAAGGCACCTGGTGAGACCATTTCAAGAGATCACGAAATCCGCTACTTTGCTATTGACAATCGTTTGTACCCCCGTGCTGGTCGCTATACAGCTGATTACAATTACAACGGAGGCCAACCCATGGGTATCTTCGGTGCTCCTACCATCCTTGCTGGCCAAGATACTGGCACATACATGGATGAAGTGTACGAAACCATTCGTGGTGACTTCAGTGACGAAATGACTCGTGAAGAGGTTGACCTCGCAATGCAAAAGGATTTCTTGAATCAGCAAGCAGGAGCAGAAATTGACCCGTTGCAGATTGAGGATGTCCGTGTTGATCACATGCCAGCATTCTTTGACACCATGGTTGCACGAACCTATGTTGGATATGGGGCTTCGACCCTTGGATTGGACACAGCATCTTCCAATCCACAACCATCTCAACACTTCATGGTTTCAGGTTCTCCGGGCAGCATTCTATCTTCAGCCCTTCCTTTGCCTGGTGCAATGATGAACCACTATGTCATTGCCAACTGGTATGATGATGAAACTGAATCCGGAATTACTGACTCAAACACCAAGGTAAAGATTCTCAAATACTATCCTGGAAATCAAATCACTGGTCAAGTAACCATGTCCGATAACAGCGAGGGAATCCCTGGCGTCCGTCTCTTAATCGAGCGTGATGCGTTCTCTGGTGAAGGTCCAGAAGACCTTGATGCAGACACGTATTGGATTCCAATTGGATTCGTAGATGCTGATGAAAACGGCAATTACGAGTACACGGTCCCAGCAGGCCGGATTCGTGTTTCTGCCTTTGCAGGAGAATACGACCCAGTCGCAGCTCAGGATTCAATTCGTGATGGCAGTTATGCTCAAGTTAACAACAACAATCTCGATATTACTTCAGAAACGAACGGAGAGCGTGATGTCTATGCAATAACTGCCCTTCTTGGTCAGGTTGCTAACATGACTTGGCTGGGTGACGCAGAAATGAACGTCACAGCTGCAATGGCTAACCGAGACGTTAACATCGACACACCTCTTGATGTTTCCATCAAGAGCAGTGGTGTTTCGGGAACAGTTGTCTGGACTGGCGATGAGTCCTTCTCGGGAGACGCAGTTTCCAATACGACCTTTATCCTACGCAACATTTGGTCCATGACCGAGAATTATACCGTGACAACAACCAGCGGTTCAATCACCTCCGAAGAGAGCAGAATCCTTCAAGGAACTGGAGAGGCTACATTTACTGAAAATGGAACGTTTGAAAGTACAGGTATGGCAGTTGCAAAGAATTTCATTGGTACATTTACCCGTGAACTCGGAGACAACCGCATGTTCTTTGCAAATGGAACATGGGATGGTGTTGGTACTATTGAAGCAACATGGATGGAATCTGTAAACTCTACCGATTGTGAGTTGAGCAACGATTCTTTGCCAATCATGCCGGCCAATTACACCGTTTGTGTTGTTGACATCAAAGATGGCATGACCACATACCGTGTCGAGGGAAGTGTCAACGCATCCGGTACCTTCACTTCAGAAGGCATAACAACACTCACACGAACTTATGGAGACTATGACACTGGAAGCGGTGATACATTCGAAGGTGCAGGTTCCTACGAAGGTATTGGTACATTCAATGGTACTGGATTGTTCATTGGTTCTGGAACCTTTTCGGGTCCAATGGTTGAGCCGGGTTCATTCTACAGAACAGGATTGCTACCAGGTACATACAACATGATCGCCATGCTCGATAACAACAAAACAGTGGTTCTACCCGACCCTGTAGTTGTTGGTGTCGCACCAAGTTACGACCTTGCAATGACCATGCCAGGTGCAATCTTTGAGGATGTCCTCAAGGACATGGACGGAGAACTCATGCCGAACAAAACCATTGAATTGATCGATGTAGACCTCGGTGAAGAATTCAAGATAAGTATTGATACCGATGAAAATGCAAGTTTCAGTTACGGTCCGATTCCTAAGGGAGATTATTACTACAGAATTGACGCAGACGGCGACAAATGGTTTGACCTCAATGAATCTGTAACAGTGGATGACGAAACAACAAACATCACTCTAGCATTCGGAGTTCCAGCCACTGTTGACGTCACACTGCATCTTGTATCTCCAGTCAACCCAACCACACAAGAACCTCTCTTTGATGTCGTTAACCGGACCATCACATTTGACAACACGGCCGGCATCCTTGACCCGGTAAATGTCACATCGGATGAAAACGGAACCGTATATGCTGAACTTTTGTTCGGCGTCTATGATATCCGAGATGATGTTAACACGCAATATGTGCTCTTTGACCAAATTGACATTGGATTTGGTTCTGATGATTTGGAAAAGAACATCACCTACGCTGAATCTGTTTACCTCAACGGAAGTCTACGCTATGATCCGGCTTATGACGACGAGGTTGCTCACGCCGACTGGCTTGCTCAATCACCAGAAGTCAAGCTTGAAGCCAGTCAACCCGCCAGTGGGGTTACAGTTGTGTTTAGCAGCGGTGTATTGACCTTTACATCGGTCACGAACCTTACTGGAAATTACTCAGTACGTGTGCCTGCTGGATTTGATTATGATATGACGACGAGCATGGTCACTCAGGAACTGGGTGGTGGCCAATTGGTTGCTGTATCAAGTGCGGATGATATGGACATGGGTGTCTTGTATCTGGAGCCAACTACTACGGTTGCAGGAGTTATCCACCTTTACGATAACATGACTCGGTGGAGCAATACTATTCCTCGCTGGGAAGCACCAGAGATTGTTGCGACCAACGAAGACGGATTGCAATGGACCACGACTGCCAACGAGATGGGAGAATTTGACTTGAACCTCATTGATGGTACATGGGAACTCAGTGTTGCGGAAGAACTTCTCAACATTGATCCTGTTTCTGGAATTGTGGTCAACCGCTCCCTCACTGAGGAGATGTCTGTGATGGAACTCTTTGCCAACCCTGCATCGGTTGAAGTTTCCTTTGAGATATTCCTCAATTCAGCGGAGGATGGTTCATTTGAGAACGGAACAAAGGTTTCTCCTAACTTCCGTCTTGTTCCTGCCGATGAATCCCGTGAAGCCATTTACCTTACATCAGCCAATTACACCTCGGATGGCGTCGCTAATGTATCCTTGACACCAGGGACCTACACTCTTGTCTTCAACCGAACAACGGCAAGCCATGAGAATGCGACCGATTATGACCTCGTAGGTGAGATTGTCTTTGAAGACATCTACATCGGACTTGATGGTCCTGAAGAACCTCTTCCAGTTCCATTGAGAAATACATATCTCGTCACTGGTACATTGCTGAACTCTTCTGAAGTAGGAATCATGAATGATTTCTTACTTTACAACGAAGCCGATGACCTTTGGTTTACTGATATTGGTTCAGATGAAAACGGTACCTTTGCAGCCTACGTCCCTGCTGGTGAATGGTTGATGATTGTCGCACCGTTCTCATACACGAACTCCACTGAAACCCTCCGAGCTCCACTCTCTATTGGAGTCGATTCCTCGGTTCGTCTCAATCAGACTTTCACGACTCTTGAAGCGGTTGATGTATCAGTTCAGTTGAAAGAACTCTTGACACTTGGTGAACTTCCAGATATGAATCTTGTAGCGGTAAGCGAAGACGGCCTTGGTAATGTGACCTTCGAAAAGACGGATTCAAACGGTACCATTGAACAAATGCTCATGCCAGGAAACTGGAGCCTGTTCCTCAACAAATCTTCAGGCCAACGTACATGGTACCTCAACACTTCTGCAACACCTTTCAACATGGACAGTGCTGAAAATGGAAGCTTAGCTCTTGACCCAGTCTTTGCTGCTTTGGAAGTAGAGATCGGAGGAAGAGTCTACTGGGACCTTGACAACAACAGTGCACCCTCGGAAAGCGAAGGGCTTGAAGGATTCAATGTGACCGTTATCGGTGCAAATAATTCAGAAGTTAACACTGTTGTAACAACCGATGCAACGGGTGTATGGACACTCTTTGTCCCAATTCAAGATGTGTACAATGTTACTGTTGAGAAAGATGGGTTCGATACTGTGTATTACATGACCGGCAATGACTCCGGCTTTACAGTTTACAACAGTCCACAATCAACAGATATCGAAGTTGTCGCTGGATTGGTTGAAGTAACCGGTTCAGTCACTGATCAAGTCGATACCAACCGCCTCAACGGGGCGTCGATCGTATTGTATCCGAAGGCAGGAATTGAACGTGACTCAGTCACTGTAACAGGAGCCATGGTTAACGATACTCTTGAGTGGTCCGCCATGGTGCAACCTGGTGAATGGATTGTGGTCGTAACGGACGCAAACCCAACTCCAAACGGTGGCGGTGTTGCAGTTGCTTTGCTTGATGCAAGCGTTTCTGATGGTGGAAACATATCAATGGAAATGGCTCTCGGTGGATATCTTGTTCTTGATACGGAATGGTTCCCACTCGGGGCTACAACCCCTAATCATGCAGGAGCGGACAATGCGAATGCAGGCGTGATGTCAGAATCAGTTGTTCTTGAAACATCGTTTGATGGTAATTCATGGATGGTTGACTTGCCAACAACCGGTACACTCAACCTGCTCATGCCTGAGGGAAGTGTATTGTTTGATAGTTCATTCATGACCACTCAACATTCCAGTAACTTGGAAATGGAATACTTTGGAGGACAAAGTATGACCGTGGCTTCGGATTCAACCATCACAGCAGTATTGGACTACAACCGTCGAATTAACTCTGCTCTTGACCTTGAGTTTAACAGCGTTGATGGGGGATTGCTCATGAACGCCACCGATATTGAAATCGGAGCGGTGGTTTCCTCAACAAATGATACACTTTACGACCAGTTCATCTTCTCTGTTGACGTCACCTACAACGGTACTGAATCCATGGATGTGTTCACGGTAACCGCTGAAATGGGCTTGGCACAGGATTCAGACCTATGGACAGTTGAACTGTACAATGAAACCAGCCAAGAGTGGGAAAGTTCAGTTCTCATGTCCCTCGGTGTCGGGAATGTGACCGGTGCAGGCGCAATCCTATCGGATAATGTCAGTGTTAGAGTCACTCTTCCTTCAGTTGAGAATGCATGGCATCTTGACAACGGTCATCGAGTCTCAGTACGTCTTGAAACTGAATCCGGAGAAGCCAGCCAAATCACGGTGAAGGCAGTTGTTCCTTCAGATTATGATTATGTCATTTCGGATGCTACAGAACTTCTTGGAATTTCTCCGTTGGTAAAGCGTGAATTCAGCTTTGACCTGACCAACATTGGAAACGGTAAAGATACGTTTACAATGGAACTTTTGGAAAGCGGAATCCCTGAGGGATGGTCCGTAACTCCAATGGATTCCAACGTCACGCTTGCAAAGGGTGAAACTCGTGTTCAGATCTTTTCAGTGTTTGCACCTGCAGACTTCAATGAAGACGGTGGATTTGATTTGAAGGTCTATGTGGACAATCTTGGAGGAGATGCTAAGGAAGTGGATGTCACAATCCAATACGCCCAAATCAAACTCTCTGTTGACCAAGGTGAAATTGCAACAGAATCAGATGACATAGCAAACGTTGCAGGAAATGTCGTGATTCCAGTGCGTAACAGTGGACTATTGGACGCAACATCGGTCATTGTATATCTCAAACCAGTCGGCGAAGGAACTGTTGAGTTCCAACAAACGATCACTGTGCCAGCCAATGAAACAGTAAACGCAGTGTTTGACAACATTACAAGAGAACAAGGCGACCATCGCTTTGAAGTTCGCTTAGAAGTTGTTGGTGAAGAGGCAAACAATGTAGAATCAATCACCCTTCCAGGTACTGCCGATCAAAACGGTATACACGACTTCCAACTGCGATACGACCCTGCAGTATCTCCTGATGGAGATTCCATATGGTTGACACTGGCAGTGGTTGTTCTTGGATCGCTTGTTGTGTACGGCGGTGTCAAGACAGCACGTAGCGGTCGGTCCGGTTCTAAGTTCTGATATTGGAACATTTTGGCCCCTTGTCAAACAAGGGTTCTTGAATCAAACGATAGGATAGTCACCACTATGGAAGGTCTTGACCATGTTGAGTACCTACCAGAACCTACTGATAAGAACATAGTTTCTGCAGTCGACCCCGCTGTTGTTGGTCACCAGGTCGGTTGGCGCTCCGAGGTCATGGGTTGGGCACCACTGCCGGCTGAGCCGATTGTCCGTACGAGAAGGCGCGCGCTCACTGCAACGAATATCATGGGTTTTGCAGTTCTTGTATCAATTGGTATGCTCTTGTGGCAGAACGACCTCCTCATAGTGGATTTGCCACTTGAAGACAGTGAATGGGCCTTTGAGACAATCGGTGTTCGTGAACTCAATCAACAGGGATTAACTGGAGAGGGTGTACGTGTTTGCATGGTCGATACAGGTATTGAATTCGATCATGATGCCTTTGATGGTAAATCTATACTGTTTCATGATATGATTGGTACATCAACGGAGCCACGCGAATATGGGGTGATCGCTCATGGGACGTTGATGGCAGGGATTCTCATCGCTGATGGGCATCAATCAGGCGTAGCACCTAACGTAACATTCGCTATGGTAGCAGCCCTCCAAGACGATGGTTCAGGAAAAAACAGTGGACTTGAATCAGATGTTGGTGATGCGATACGTTGGTGCCAATTTGAATTCGAAGCAGACATCATCTCACTTTCCCTTGGAGGTACTCCAAGCATGATGAATGAACGGGAGGGAGATTCCGTATCAGCAACACGACAGGCTACTGATAATGGAATCTATGTCGTAGCAGCTGCCGGAAATGACGGAGGTCCAGATGATGATGGAGATGTTGCAGCTCCGGGTAACGTGCCGCGAGCGATTTCAGTTGGAGCAACAACCCGTAGCGAGGGCATCTGGGAAAATTCATCTGTTGGAATGCGCAATGGTGATGGTTTTACGAGACAAAGTCCCCACTTAAAGCCTGAAATCGTAGCCCCTGGCCATCAAATTATCAGCACTGGAAACGACAATCGCTGGTACACGAGCAGTGGAACTTCTGATTCTACCGTTTTCGTTGCAGGGGCACTGGCCCTTCTTTTAGAAGCCAATCCGCAATTACGTCCCAATTCTCAAAGTGACGGCTCCTGCATTGACATCGTCAAAGAAGCGCTCATGAACTCTGCTAAATCAATCGGTCAGGGTGAGGGCCATCATCCATATGCTGGATACGGACTTCTTGATGCTCAGAAATGGATTGATTCAATCCCCTCCGAATCCTCATGTTGAAGGAAAATTAAGGGGGGAATCCTTCCCAAATCCAAATTCAGTGTGTGAGCGGTTACCGAAAAAGGGTCACTAACCGGATATTTTATTGCGGAATCCGGCTTTTTATGATGATACAAATAGATTAAAATGATATTTTTAATTTGACAATCATGGAGCAGTATTATATTCGGGCCATCCATGGGAAGAATAGGTGCATCCGATATGTCCCAGAAATTAAAAGCAAAAAGTTTCTCAATTGTAACGCTCTTCTTGTTGTCGTCATTGTTGGGGCTCGTAGCACTTCCAACAGCTTCTGCTGTGAATGAAACAACAAAGGGTACAATCACTGGTGTAGAAACCTGGACGGGTACAATGAACCTTCAAGGTGACATTGAAGTGGCGGAAGGTGCAAAACTGGTCGTCAACGCTGGAACCACTGTCAACATCCCATACGGAAATTACATCGATGTCAAAGGTGCTATTTGTATTGGTGATTCGGCTTGCGGTGCGAGTGCGGGTTCTTCATCCAACCAAGCCAGATTCATCTGGAGCACACCAAGCGATTATTCCGAAAATGGGTGGTGTCTTAACAATCAATCACAGTTACTCAACAATCCCGATACGGCTTGTGGCTCAGGAATGATTATTCGTGATACCATTGACCAATCTTTGACTTCACTCAATTATGCGCACTTCGAAAACGGTTATGGCCACCCCACCTACGTCGCAACACTGCAACAAGTTCAGTACGGTGTTCTCGTCTTTGACGGATCAAGCACCACTGCTCGTGGATTGACATTCAAGGATACCAATACCTCAAACGTTCTTGCAATTGACTTTGCTTCACCAACCATCACTGACTCCGAGTTTGAACTTGGTATTGACGGTCAAGGCTACGATGCAGCTGCAGTTCGTGCATACGGTGCAGGTGCTGGAATTTTGTCAACCTTCAAACTTTCAACTTCTGTGTTTACTGGAAACGATGCTGATTGTGGCAATCAAGGTGGAGGCCGTGCTGTGATTTACATTGAGGACAGTTATGTGGACATGGACGACCTCGAAATCAAAGAAAACGCATACGGTGTTCTCTTGAAACAAAGTTCTGGCTCATTGACCAATTCCGATCTTACTGTAAAGTGCAACGCAATCGATACAAATTCATTGAAAACAACGGGCACCATCAACCATCTTCTGACCGTCAACGATAACACCATCACGACCGAGGAAGGAGCAGGTATCACGGCTTATGACGGTGCAAATGTCTACGCTGAGGGCAACACAATATCAGGCGCCAGTGAAGGATCCGGTGTTGGTATCCGTTCATCAACCGTTGAGTTACACGACAACGTCATTGGCCCAATCGGTGGATGGAACGGTCTTTGGATTTACGGAACATCAGATGTCATTGCTGAAAACAATACCATCAAAGAAGCCACGAAAGAAGCTGTCCTCATCGGTGAATACCACTATCAGGACCAAGGTTGGCAAGTCCCAGCCCCTACAGCAGCTCGTCTTTACTTTGCAAATAACATCATCCAGAACAGCAGTGGAACTTGTAATTCCCAAATTTATGGCGGTGATTTCGCCTGTCCTGCAATTCACGTGTTCATGTCTTCTGCGACAATAATGGACAATACAATTACTGGCAATACTGGAGATATCATTCGAGCGAAGGGCGGCCTTGTCAATGTCCAACGCAATACTGCCGATTCAGCCGGTGGATTTGCAGGAAACATCTCAATGTATGATAACAACTACGGAGACAAATACGGTTCAGTTGCATACTTCTCAGGAAATACTTGGACAGGAGTTTCTCAAGTTTACAATGTTACAGAATCTCGTGTCACCGTCCAGAGTGAACAGATTCCGTCTCCTGGCTATGGGGAACTTTACCCTGTCTCGATCAGTTGGGAAGGAGCCGAGTGCCCATTCGTTCAAACCGAATGCTTGCAACTTCCTGGAACGGCAGTGCTTCCTCCTGCTCAAATGCCTTTGGCCATTGAACTGGTTGACAATGCAACGGTCTTCTCTTATGCAGATTTGCAAAACTTTGATTCTTCTATGATACATGTCCAAAACCAAAACACAGCATGGGGTTCCCAAGTTCGTGAAGGTGAACTGGTTCGCTACCAAGTCAAGGCAAAGAACAGCAACGTGCAAGGGGCGACCGTCGTCATCAAGGATGCAACAGGTCTACCGCTTTACGAATTGACAACCGATGCCTTTGGATTCACACAGCAGGTATCCCTGCCATCCGATTTCTTATTGGACCGCAATTGGAATCACCAAGTTGGAGATAAGAATGCAATCATTCCAGGTTCTGGAAATCCGCCAGTGACCATTGACGAAGATTCCTGTGCTGACGGCATTGATAACGATGGCGACACAATGATTGACGGCGATGATGCCGATTGTATCAATGGACGAGAAATGCCATTCTACAGTGTTGAAGCCTTCAAGTTCGGCAGCGGTACTAAGGACTTCTCATACGTTCTCTCCGGACCTATTGACGATGTCATCAATTTGGACAATCTACGCCCAAGTGTTAGTGTGACACAACAAGACGGAGTGTCCTTTGCAACCACGGTCTCTCTCACCGGACAGTCTTGGGATGGCGTGAAGTGGCCATATGCCAATGATAACACGGCGAATCAGAAGCAGTTTGGAACGATCACTGCTGTAGAAGTTCAACCACCAGGCACCAACGATTGGTACTCTGCTGTTGACACTTCTGGCGCCAATGGAGTCATCACAATGGAAAACCATCCCTTCAAGGATTGGTCATTTGATTGGGACATGTCTGCTCACCCTGAAGGTGAAGGCGATGTCACGTTCCGTGTCCGTTCCTATGACGGATTGGATTATTCTCCAGTAACCGTTCGATTGTACAAACTGAACCTTGTTGCGCCAACCATCGTGGTCGACGTTCCAAACACAGGAAGTACGCACACCAATGGTAAAGTGCTTTTCCAAGGAACTGCTTCAGACCCATACTCTGGAACATACGGTAGCGATGTCAAAAAGATCTGGTTCCACATAACAAGTGTTGAGAATGACTATGTGTCTCACTTTTACACTGAAGGTTCAACAAGCTGGTCATACGAATGGGACTTCAGCGAATTGCTTTCAGGTGAATACACCTTTGAGGTCTGGGCATCGGACAGTGATTTCTGTATCGATCAAGCAGTATCCGTAAGCGAAGGCGGCGTTTGTGTTATAGAAACACGCGTCCTCAACATCGTTAACGAAAACACCCCGCCTCAACTGCAACTTTCATGGATTGGTTCAGCCGACCAAAGCACCGGCGGTGTTGATGGAGGAACCATACGTGCAAGTACAGAAACAACCATTGTTGGTGTTGCTCGTGACATTGGTGGACAAGTGACCCGTGTTGAAATTGACATCGTAGAATTAGCAACCAGTATCACGCTCAACAACGGTCCACTCCCAGTAACTTCATTCAATCCTGATGGGTCATGGGTTGCTATTTGGGACACTTCCAAACTGGACAACGATGGTGTCTACGAAGTGACCGTACGTGCATACGATGGTGAAGATTACTCGCCCGACAGCGTCTGGAGAATGAAGATTAACAATCCAATTAATGCTGAAAACTTAGACCCAGTATTCAATGAAACTGGTTGGGTAGGTTCCATTACAATCTTCTGTGATGTTCAATCAAATTCAATCGACAGATGCGGTGGAGGCGCTTCAATTGACCTCACGCAGTTCTTCAGCGACCCTGACGGAATCGGTGAGACAGCCGATGCATTGGAATTCTTCATTCTCGATAATGAAGATACCCTTGAAGACGACAGTTATCAGACAGACATACGAATCACCTCTTCTGGAATCGCCATTTACGACCCTATGGAGGGTAAGGCACAAACAACGAGCGAGATTTCTGAATGGTCGTTAAACGGTGTTATGTTCTACGCTGAAGACGTTCAAGAATCCAAGGTTTACGCCACGGTGAAGGTAAACTTCCTCGTAAGGGGCGTGGCGTTCAGTGCAGAGAGAGTCGACGAAGGACCAATCACTCCAAGTGATCCGGCGACCTTCCGAGGAGAAGGTCTCCCTGGAAGCACGGTGAATATTCGCTTCGCTAATGGAAATGCAAAGCTCAATTCAACCCGTGTATTGTCTGATGGGACATGGGAAATGGACCTGACAAACAGTCAGCTTGGTATTGAAGGAAATGAAGAAGTCATCTTCGAAATGGACGGTCAAGTGTTCAAATTTGCGGGCCAAACTGAAGATGGCGAATTTAGCATCGTAGTTTCCAGCGGAATAGATGAAGATTCATCTCTCTTAACGATCATTTTGGTGGTTGGAGCGATTGTTGTTCTCTTGGGCGTGGGCGCATTCTTCTTCGTTGAATTTGAAGAAATACCTGACATTTCCGAAGAAGAAGAGGCACTTCTTGAAGTTGCAGAAGACCCCTATGCATGGGCCAAGGCAAAACAAACACCAACTATTCCTCAACAAGAAGCGGCTCCTGCAGAACCCGAACAACAGGTCGCAGAGACATCAACTCACCCGGGTTGGATTTGGGACCAAGCCACAAACCAGTGGGTTCCGGACCCAAATTACTCAGCTGAGTAGTGTTTGCTAGAGCAGGGTGTTTTGAATGGCGGTTCAACCGAAACCCGGTGTTCAAGAGAGAATTCTCTTGCATCTTCTCGACTATTCTGACTTCAAAAGCAGTATTGAAGTTCCTTTCGCCCTGTCGCAAATGGGAATTGCAAACGCAGTGGCTATTGCTCGATCCAATGTTCCTAGAGCGATCTCTGGTCTCAAAGAACAAGGTATCTTGGTAGAACGGCAAGCCCACGTAAAGGGAGTTTCAAGAAAAAGAAAAGCGTACTTCCTCACCGATAGCGGCGTGATTATGGCTTCAGAAACATGGGCCAGACTATCGGATTTTCCAGTGCGCTGTATTCTTGATGAGGGAAGTCCTGTTGAAAGCACATTGGGTGGAATTAAATCGATCTTACCATTTGAGATGAGGCCTGTCGATGTGATTCGTTACATGGATGAGCACGGTTGTCTGGACTCAAGGTCGCTTTCCCAGGACCTTGTTGAACGGGACTTGTCGAAACATGTTGAGAAGCAACTGGTTACTTCTCTTGCGGACCTCCCAAGGCTTCGTCATTTCTACGGTAGAACGACTGAATTGGACAACATGGTCAATCTTATTGAAGCCCGAGCAACAACGCTCCTCGTTCCAGGAATTGCAGGGATTGGTAAAACCACGGTCGCTTCCAAATTGATTGAGCGTTTTATGCATCGTCGAAATTTACTCTATCACCGTTGTCAAGATTGGGAAGGGTCTCGCTCATTTTTTGAGTCAATCGCAGATTGGTTGTCCAGTATGGGGAATTCCGAATTCGCAAGTTATCTTGCTGCGACCCCAATACCACAGCCTGCTGATGCTGCTCGTTTGCTCATTGAAGCATTGGAAGGTGCTCCGTCCTTGGTTGTTATTGATGACTTTCACAAGGTCTCGGACTTGGTTCTTCACCAAACGTTCCAAGCAATGTCGTTAGCATTACTCGGTAGCGAAGAAAAAATTGGACTTGTCATCTTCTCTCGCTCATTCAAACCAGTGGTTCCAACAAAGGATGCTGAGGGTAGAATCGCAAGTTTAGTTCTTCCATTGGATGGTCTGGATCCGGATTCTGGTAGGAAATTGCTCAGCAGTTTTTCAAACTTAGAAGACGAACAGTGGCTCCATATTCACGGGTTATCTCGAGGGCACCCGCTCGTTCTTGAACTCATCAACCGTGGAGCATCAGCGGGTGCATTCCACGAAACGCTTGAGAACTACGTGACAGTAGAAATTTTCTCAAAGCTGAGCGCAGAACAAAAGCGTGTGCTATCTGCCCTATCGATTTACAGAGAGCCTATGGTTTTGGATGCGCTCGCTATGCAGCAGTTGGACACGGATGAATTGGATAACTTGGTTGAATCTGGACTTGCGAGACAGGCCGATTCCACAACATACGATGTACACGATTTGATTCGTGAATTTTTGCTAAGAAGTCTTTCACCTGCTCTGAAAGAAGAATTTCATGGTAAATGCATGGAATGGTACGAAAAACAGTCTCCATCCAACGAAGTTTCAATCGAACTGATCTACCACTCAATTCAATCGAACCAATTTGATGTTGCCTCGTCAATACTTATGGACAAAGGACGCCACCTCATCTCTCAAGGGCACATGGAACTTCTGGGATTGATTGAGCTCATTGATACGGATGGATTGAAGAAGAATACTGTAGTTTTACTTGGGCAACTTCAAGGAGACATCCTTGCACTTCTCGGTCGTCTATCTGAGGCTGAAGAGATCTTGACAAAGGCCTTGGAAGGTGCAAAGGAATCAAAGAACTCCTCCATTGAAGCAGAAATTCTCTCATCACTGGCTGATGTTAGTCGGAAACAGGGCAACAGCGATATTGCTTTGGCTCGTCATAAAGACGCGCTCAAACATTATATCGGTCAAGGAAACGCTATGTGGGCAGCCAGAACCTACAACAACATTGGATATCTATTGCGAAGAAAAAATGAGCGAAATAAGGCCTTGGAGGCTTATGGTGAGGTTGAAACCATCCTCGCTCAATCCAAGGGAGACGAACTGTTGTCCAGCCAAATCACGCTTGCTCGCGCACTCATTGACCTTGGCGAAGTGGACCGGGCACGTGAACATGCCATGGATGCTCACGAGGCTACAGAAGCCTTGGGTGATGCAGCCCTTCATGCTCGTGCGCAAGGAGTGCTGGGTAGATATTATTCACGAGTTGAGCAATCCGAACTTGCAATGTTCCATTACAATGCTGCCTTAGAGGCGATGAATGACGCAGGAGATCTCCACTCGCTGGTTGAAATTACGATTCTTTTGGGTGAAGTTCTCCATGATGCGGGCCGAACCGAAGAAGCGATGGAGCATTATCGAGAAGCTCTTGTTATTGCTGAAGCGAACGACTTGAGAATGCAAATAGGAGAACTTCTTACTCGCCTCGGAGGTGTTGCCCCTGACCGTCAAGGACGCATGGAATATCTTCAACGAGCTCTTTCTGTATTCCGTGAATTGGGAGCACGTTCTCGGATGAAAGAAGTGCAAACATTGGTTCACCGTGCAGTGATGGGACGCTAATCATTGGACTGCTTGTGGCCGATCAAGGGTTACAGTAGTGGCCCCATTTTCATGAACTACCCATATTCGTTCAGCACCTGCTAATGGGATTTCTCCACTGTGTGCTCCGCTTCCAGTGCCTGAAAGAAGGACTTCCATGTCAAGAGGGCCGCCTTTGTCAATTAATTCAAGTGAAGTGTCAGTCAGTCGAATGTAAAACAGGGATTCGTCAGCCTCTGTAGGCCTCCAAGAAACCGATTCAGCATAACTCACATTGCCAATTCGACTTGCTTCATCAGCCCGCTCAATGGCGGCTGCCAAGTCGTTCATGTTCGCCTCAACCGCCTCTTCATTCCAACGCAAACGGGTATTGGTTTCAATGTCCCATGCCCATACACTGAACATGGTCATGAGCAATACTCCGAGCAGAAATGTGAACACATAACCAAGTTCAGTAGCAGCTGCACGCATGTCTCTTGACAATCTTACTTGTTTCATGTCATGGCCTCCCGAGTCGTTACATCAAGTGATGAGAGTTGCAATGTAAATTCTATTGCCTGGCCGTTTGTATGCCAAACTGCCTCAGATGTTCCGTAACTTGGATCCGGTACCCAGCCTACATAATCCGTTAACAAGTCAAGTCTTCCCGGATATACAGTCCAATCTTCACTTGCTTCAAGTCCTATTCCTGCACTGTCGGCGATTGCAGAACCATAGGGTGCTGACCATCCTCGCCGAACTTCATATGCAGGGGTTGAAGCCAATGATATACGATGTACAAGTTCAATGTCAAGTTCTAATATTCCAGCCCCTGATGCACTATCTGCAGTTGGATGGAGTGAAGGAATGGTTGCTGCAAAGCGAGGTCCGGGGCCACCTCGGTCTGAAGGAGGGACCACTACATAGGGTTGGAATTCAGGGTGGTTTGTGACAACAGCACCTCCACTGAATGCAACCTCCATGCCGACAACAGACGACTGGAATTGGTAAGCGAGTCGTGACAGATGGAAGGCCCAAACGGTTCCGATTGTAGCATGGGTTGAGGTTCCATCACTTCCAAGAACTTCAATGGATACACTCGATGGATGGCGACCTTCTCGCCAGGCCTCTTGCAGGTCGATTTCTCCTCTTCCTCCCATGCGCTCCCACGGCAAATCTGTGGTAATCCAGCCGCTTGCTTGGGTTCCGATGGCGTTGCACCGTTGCTCACCATCGTGTGGGAGGTGGTACAAGCCATTTGAACCACCAAAACGAGTCAGCCTTAGCGGATGTCCCTTTTCTACGCTTATGTTGGTTGTACCTTCGTTCAAGGTCAAGTTGTGACGGTTATTGTTGTCAAGGAATACACCGGTTTCATTGGCGACTCCACTCGCATTCCATGTTGAAGTATAGCCTGCAAGAGCGAGAGTAAATTGTTCGGCTGTCGTGTTGTCAGTGTTCATGTAGGAAAATGAAGCACCTGAGAGCGAACCTGTATCTTCGGCTGGAATCATCGTAATTCCTGATACGGAATCGGTAATGGTTGTTGCTCCCGATGCCGCCCATGTCACGAACACGTCTCCGTCAGCATCGATGGTCGGTGCACCGGTGATTTGCCCCGGAGGCCATGCCATTTCTTCAACTGAATTGGGTTGGACGGAAATCCCTCCTCCTCTCCAAGTAACGGTAACGATGGTGGCTCCAGGATTCGTGAATCGAAGTGTGCCTTCAGCATTTGGTGGAAGGAAGGAATGGCCGAGATAGGCGCCGGTTGTAGCTGGCCAAGATGTTATTCCAGATTCGTTGTCAACAGCAGAATTGTACATCATCCGAGATGGTGCGCTGGTGGTGATTTGAACCACCTGATCGGCAGTAAGATTCAATTCGTGATCAAAGGAAACTGCGGTTCTGGCCATATTGCTGGGTTGTGCATAATACAATTCGGTTCCAGTTGAGGTCGCAATCTGGATTTGATTTGCATGCTCACTCAGGATATGGATTTGGGAACGACCCGATTCCATAGGTATGGACCAGGCATGTCCCATTTTGTCCGAAGGTTCTCGGTCCGTTGGTTCCAGATAGGTTGCTCCTCCAGTTCCTTTTTGCGCCAATACAACCAGTTCATGGCTTGAAGAGACCGTCACGGTTCCGTATTGTGAGAGGTCAAAGACTTCCATGTCATCAACTCGAAGGTCCGTTGTGAGCAAGTCGGTTCCCGATTCGCTTAATGTCACATCAACAGGGCCAAGAGGCATTGCAAGGCCCGGCGCAACCGAAACAATGGCCTTGTCAATTTGCTCATCAAGTGTGTAGAAGTAATGCTTGTCAGGGCCTTGCCGTAGGTCTGTAATGCAGACAGAAGAAACGAATGACTCCGGATGACGGATTTCAAGCGTATCATCAAAATCCAACGCTCCTCTTGCTCTAAGGCTCATGTCCTCCTGCCATGTTGCCGAGTACCACATGCCTCCTCGGAGGGAATCCCAGACAAGTGTTCCGTCAACTGGGATGAGTGTTGCTTGTGCAGAATCTCCAGGCATGCCTCGTTCGCTAAGTTCTGAGGTCTCATGAGCGAGGAGCGTCATTTGCGCCGACATGTCATGGCGTTCAATAGAACCTTCCAGCTCCTCAATCACCGGCATCAAAGAAACCATCATCAAGCCGATAATAGAAAGAACTCCACCAAACAAAAGGACAGTGGCAACTGCTGCCGAAACCGCCTCTTCTTCCCGAGTTAGATTGTGCTTCAACGACTCACCTCCACACGTTGGTAATCAACTTCAAAGTACAATGGCAGCCCTTGGGATGAGATTGTAAATCCGTCAGAACCACTCGCTCGCTCATAAGGTGAAAAGCCAATGAAGGTGTCAAGAGTTCCAGCAGAACGTTGAATGGTGTAATCTGAAAGCCATGTTTCATGATATTGTGGTGTAATGATATCGTGCAACGCATTGAGTACAGTAAATCGAACGTTGTATGCTTCTCCTGTAAAGAGTGTTAACGGCCCAAGTGATACAAATTCCATGCCGATTTTACTGCCCGTTCCAATGGATCCGTTTCCAGTTATATCGGAGAGCAGGATTGACAATCTCAACTCATCATTGGCCATACGGTCGAATTCAACCATTGGCATGCTTGTGACATCCCATGCGCCGTTTGGAAATCGCTCGGCACGGGCGTTATTCATCATCACAATTTCATGGGAACCCTGTCCTAATGATGTGGTTACTTGGAGGCCTGAAAGAGAGCTGTAGACGGTTCGGTGCAATGCGCTGCCTTGCTCATCAAATACGGTGATAATCATCCAGTGAGGATGCGATGCATTGTGGTTGACATATACTTCCTGCGAGGTTGTAGGGACTGTACGTTGGAGCGTCATGACCGGTGTTTCAATGGTCAACGACCTTGCTGATTCATTGGCTGCGGTGACCGCCAAAACCGTATCATTGACTTTGCGGATTTCTATCCGTTCGGAAGGGGTGAAGTCAGCAGAAATCGTCCATTGCTCAACATTTTGTATCGTTCGAATGGATGTTGATTGCATCGCTAAGGTGTTTCGAAAACCCGTTCCTTCTGGTGCGTTTCCTGCAACTTCAACTCGGTCCTCGATACGGTCTGCTAAACCGGTAGCTGAATTCCAGTTGGTATTGTCCTCAAAATCAGACAAATAGGGGTTGAGGAATACCCATACTCCGCCCATGATGGTAATGACCATCGCAAGAAGCATGACCACGCCCAAAACCTCGCTGACAGCAAGCTCATCGCGACGAAGGCGAGGTGAGCGTAGTGCGTCGGCGTGGCGGTTCACGAATAGGACACAATGAGGTATCATTTAGCCATTGACCTTAAAATCCGAGCCAAACCGTCAGTTGGTGACTTGTTTTTTCGGCTCGAAAATCTCATCTCCAACTTGGTCTCTGCCGACATAATGTGAAAAGTCGGGCCCATTTTGAAGAGATATGGTAAGGTCACCATTGAATATTTCATCAATGTAATACAGGACGGTGGATTCTGCGATATGCGGTTGATTGTTTTTCTCGCTCAAGTGCGTGAGTGTTATGCTACGGGTTGCTTCAGTACATACTTCTGCTAGAAATTGGCCGGTCTGGTCGTTGGATAAGTGCCCACCTCTACCAGTGATTCTGTCTTTCAATGAATAGGGATAAGGTCCCGAGATCAACCGATTATGGTCGTAATTCGCCTCCACTGAGATGTGTTCACAACCTCGCACATGAGTGACAAGTTCATCGGTCCATGAACCGAGGTCCGTGATGATCGCAGCACGTTCGCCTGCATGGCTCGCAACGAAGGCAACATTCTCGGAACCGTCGTGGGGGACCGGAACAGGAAGTACAGCTAGGTCTTCACCGATTCGGACAATATCGAGTGATGAAAAATAAGTGGTCAATTTTGGGTCAAGTCCAAGTTCAAGGGCCGTACGCTCATTAGCTAAAACCCGCATTTCCCATTTGTTTTGGCAGACTACTGCACCTCCTCCATGGTCGCCATGGTGATGTGAAATGAGGAGACAATCAATATCTGTTGGTTCAAGATTGAGGCGAGCAAGACGTTTTGCTAATTGTGTGCCGCTGAATCCCTGGTCAACCAATACCTTGACGCTAGGAGTTTCTAGGAGCGTAGCATTGCCCCTGCTTCCTGTGCCTAGATGCGTGATGGTCATCGACATGTGAACGGGGTCTGCTCGGCGCGGGGGGGACTTGAATACACCGATAACCGGATGTTGATTTCATTGATTTAGTGGCGATTGTTCGTATGCGGGGAATGAGATTTGTATGAACAATGTTCCATCATCCTCATAAGCAATCTTTCCAAGGTGGAGATGTAGCGAAGCGTATGCTTTGTATCGGGTGATTCAATGCGAAGAAGTCAAACAACCCTTCTCACGACATTAGCAGTGATTTCTAGTCTGCTTTTTATGTCGCAGTTTCCAACGATTTCAAATGTCGCAAACGTTCATCCAGATGATACAACCCAAACTCCACCGCCAAACACTGATACAGATGGTGATATGATTCCAGATGTTCATGAGACGCTGTTTGAGGAATGGATGAATTGGACCGCAGTTGACGGCCGTAGTGTTTTCATGCAAGGCATGGACAAAAATAACGCCTCGGATGCTTCCATGGATTTTGACCGGGATGGACTCAATGCAACAGAAGAGTTTTGCTGGCCCTATCCTGCTAATTGTACGGAGCCTGGTTTTCCTAGAGGTTTGACCGGCATTATCAATGAGAATAGCGAACGTGTCTATCTCGACCCTAGAATCTCCGATACTGACGGAGATGGAATGCCGGATGGATTTGAAGCATACATGTGCCAAAGGGTTGGTGGCTATGATGTTGTATCAATGCGGTACGATTGCAACTCATACAATCCTCTCAACGGCAGTGATTTGACATCGGATGGGGACAATGATGGTTTTGATGTTGATCGTGATGGAACACTCAGTTTATCGGAACGATTTACAGCACCTGAGGAGTATTCCTTTGGAGCAACTGCGAATTTCACAACTGAACTTGATGGTTTGTGGTGTCATGCAACGCTGCCAGAGGGCTCAGTCTGGACGAACTGGCCGTTCTTACCATCGGGTGCGAATGCAACGTTCCACAATATTTTACCAGCATGTACGACCAATTCCACTTCCCCTGTTGGCGAAGATATGTGGCTTGGAACTGACCCGTTATTGGATGATTCAGACCGATACAACTGGGATGGATTTTCAATCCGTAATTTGTACCCATCATTTGGTGACGGTATCCCTGACGGATGGGAGGCCCATTTCGGATTGGACCCTCTGAACCGAACAAATGCTCTTGAAGATACGGACATGGATGGCTGGGACTTAAACCGCGATGGTACGATCACTCAAGATTTAGCTCGGACATTTACGGCTCTTGAATTGGGAGAAGCATTGTCAACGTTGGAGGAATACCTCGTTCATTACGACAATGGAAATACAATTTATCCTGGCTTAAAATCTACGAGTGTTATGGATCCAAGTGCTGAATTCGTAGTTCATCCACTCGTCTATGACTCAGAAGATGATGTCATGTCAGTCAACCATTATGACATCCGTTCGTTGGCTGAAGACGGTGGGAATTTGTACGTTATGACTCGTTATGGTGTGAGTGTTCTCAATCTTGAGCAACAAACAAGTTCGCATCAATGGCTCCCTCAAGGCGTACAAGTTCATGATGGAATATTGGTAAAATCAGATGATGATGCCTTTGCTCTGGCCCTAGCAACGACCGCTGGTGTTGCAGTCATTCCCCTTCTTGTTGACGGTTCAATTGGTCCTCTAACATCTTGGGATTGGAGCATGGTTGGTGAAATGAGTGCTATTACACAATTGTCCGGTCTGGATGGCAATCAGCAACTCATCTCGCTTGGTCATGCTGGAGCAGGCGCAGTCTTGGAATTGGGCTCAGATGCATCGATTGTTTCTACATACGCCCTCGGTGCCGGAATTCGTGATGGTCTTGAGGTATCAAATGCCTCAGTGACAGATATCGAACATGGTGCAGCAGGAGGTTCAACTTACAGGCTCTTTATCGGAACGGACCGAGGGCTGATGACCGTTGATACCGCATCAGCAAGAGATGAGGCTGTAGGTACATGGCGATTTTACTTCACCACAGAAAGCACTCCGATTGAATCGGCTGTTAGCGACCTGCGTGGATTGCCTCTCGGATTCGTAGACAATCCTGCTGAGGTCCGAGACATGGCTCTTGATGGCCCTTCATCTGAAAATGCTCAAGCCTTGTGGTTCGGTACACCTGCTGGCGTTCACAAACTGGATCTCCTCACTGATACAATTGATTATGGAGGCCTCTTGGTTCATCCCGGAGTTGACGGAACACTTGCTCAAGAAACCAACAATGTATATTCCATCATGCCCACAGGCGATGAGATTCTCGTAGGCTCCCAGTGGGGCCTTTGGGCTATTGCAGGAGACTACATTGCTGTGTATGGCCAACAAGACCAAACGAGATTGCCGGGGCAAATCACAACGATTGCAACGTTTGAGATGAACGGCAATATGACGGTATTCGGGGGTGCTTCTCCTGGGAAGTATGCCAACTTACAACTCATAGACCCTGGAGCAAACGATTCCGATGCCGACGGTATGCCAGATGGATGGGAAGTTGTCAACGGCTTGGACCCAACTGACCCTTGGGATGCTTTGTATGATACCGATGGCGACGGTATAGATTTGGATCAAAACGGTGATTTTTCATTGGACCGATTGTGGACCAATCTTGATGAATTTAGATATGAGAAAACAACTCCTGATGGTTATGATTCAACGACTCCAACCGCCGACGATACCGATGGTGATGGCATTAAAGACGGTGCTGAATATTTCGGATTCTATTACGAAAACAGCACCTTGTGGTGCCACTATACCGTTCAGATGGTTTACATTTGTGATGATGCCGCTGGACAAGCCGCCAACGCCACATACCTAAGTGTCGCAAATGTAGATTCGGGAACTGACCCAACAAATCCCGACTCAGATGGAGATGGTATGCCAGACGGTTGGGAAATCCAGCACCGTCGATGGGTTGGGATGACATTTACCGGTGGAAATAATTGGAGTCTTGACCCTCTGCGTGCTGATGATGCAAATTGGGATGCTGACGGTGATGGACTGCCCAATTTGTGTGAATATCAATGGTCAATCGTTCGCAACCTCGGACTTCAAGGAGAATTGTACGAACTCTATGGTGAATCTCCAGAGAGCGTCGGAACATGGTCTGAACCAGACCCCAATAACATCGATTCAGATGGTGATACACTTCCTGATGGATGGGAATCAAAGGGCCTCTGCTCTTGGGATCCAAGTCGTTTAGGTGTTAATCCACTCAACGGCTCTGATGCGTTAGAAAATCCAGACGGGGATGGATATGATATCAACCACGATGGTGTTCTTGACCTCAATGAATCCTTTGTAAATTATCTTGAATACCACCTAAGAAGTGACCTTTTTGCTGGTAACGAGACACTTGATGGCCTCACACTTCCATATGGCCTCTCTACAAATCTCTTCGACCATATCAGTGATTATGGCGCTCCAGAGGCAACCTTCGCTGAACGAGCATCAGGTGGAGTGACAGCCGGCCAATCCACCTATAGCATAGGTGCATCAGACCCACTCAGTTCCGATTCAGATGAAGATGGAATGCCCGATGGGTGGGAGATATGGTTCGCTCGGTGGGATCTCCTTGACGATGCTTGGACACTGAATCCTTTGGATTCCACAGACCGATGGGACGACACGGATGAAGACGGAATGACCAACTGGGAGGAATACAATGCGATTGCACCTCAATTTACAGAAATTGACGGTGAACGTTCATCGCCTCAATGGTTTGTGACCACCATTGGGCAGGCTTATGCTCTACAACAATGGCCAGGTATCACGACTGAGAAGTCATTTGGAAGTTTCATCACTCAAGATCAAATCAATCTAACAGGATTGACTCTGGACCCAAACAACGTTGACACCGATGGGGACGGGATGCTTGATGGAGTTGAACTTCTGTTCACAGCATGGAATCAATCTGCAGAAACATGGACATTGAATCCACTCGTGCCTGGAGATGGTTTGTTTGATGGTGACGAAGATGGATTAATTGACTTGCAAGAGTTCAATCTTGCAGTAGCTCAACCCGATAACGGGCTATCACACCCGAGCGATGCACCATTAATGCATGTTGATGGTGACTTCCAGCAACCAACTGAAAAGGCCCAAAGAGTGTTCAACATTCTCATCACGAAGGATACCAGAGGAAAGCGATTGCTCACCGATTTCAATGCATGGCAGCAGGGTGAACCTCCTACAGCGTTTATCGAAGTTATTCTAGGCATGACCGACCCAACCATTTCGGATACCGACGGAGATGGTATGGATGATGGATTTGAATATTGGTTCACAAACTGGGATTTGGAAGAGAACCGTTGGAGTATGAATCCGCTCATTGATGGAGATGTTAATCTTGATACGGATGAAGACAGTTTTGACTGCAACGGTGATGGGACCATAGACGTGAATGAAACGTTTAGCAATCTTCGTGAATGGGAATCCAGAACATACGGAAAATACATCACTCGTGGAACGGTTCCTGCTAATTTAGGAATCATAGATTTCGGAGAAGATGCGATGAATGCTTACATCGAAGAACAAGGATACAATCTTGTCCAAGCCCAACAAGCACTCTACGAAGATTTCGTCAAGAAGGGAGCCGATTCCCAAGACCGCATGAATGAAATCAATACCTATGATGAGGACAACTTCAATCGCAGTCTTCGAGGAGTTACAGACCCAACACATCCAGATTCTGACAGTGATGGAATACCCGATGGTTGGGAATACTGTTATGCTATATTTGGGATGGACGATCCCACTACAATCAATCATTGGGCCGCAAATCCTCTCAATCCATTTGATGTAAATTACGATGGCGACCACGATGGATGGTACGACAGAAGTGAATTTGACTTCCCAGCGACTCAAGGAGTATGGGATGAGCGAACATTGATTCCATCCGGCCAGATCATCCAAAGAGGTCTTGGAGCTTTGCCGTTCACCAATTTCATGGAATATGACAATGAAACTCGTCCGGATAAGAACGACAGCGATAGCGACAGTATCTCCTACATTACTACGGTTGAGAATGGCGCCGTTGTCTCCCATGTTAGGGATTATAATTATTCAGACGGCCGGGAAGTGTTCAAGTATGGTTCAAATCCAAGCGATAATGATTCAGATGGTGACATGATACCAGATTGGTATGAGTACAAGCGAGCTTGGAACGAGTCAAATGATAATTTCAGTTCATACCTTGACATACGCGTCGTTTGGATTGACGTTGCTACCGGCGGTCCGTGTGATACGAGTACGAATTCTTGTTTGCCTCTTTCACAGGATGGATCCGGCGGGACACTTGGTCGTCCAGACCTCGAATTCACCTGGTTTACAATGGACCCCGCAGATCCAGATGATGCAAACGAAGACCCCGACCAAGACGGTAACTGGGATTGTTCAGGGGCAGGTTGTAATTACGAACCGTATACGAATTTCCAAGAATTTTATGCGGTCACACTGTCAGAGTATTCGTCTCCAAATGCAGTCAGGCTCAGTGCCCTCACCTATCAGGGCTCGCCCGTGACGGAAGGATGGCAATTCCGTGCATCAATTCTTGGCCTTGGCCAATCCAATGAATTGGTACTCAACTATCTCAAACTTGACCAATATTCGGGCATAGATCGTCAATACGGTTACATCGTCAACGATTATGATACCAACTTTTTGACGGTCGATGCAAGTGATGACGTCATTCTCATGGCTGGCAATCTCACGGATGCATGGGATATTTACTACCAAGGTTCACCAAATACTCCTCCCGTTCGCAATGTAGGTGAACATGAGTTTGGTTGGTACCTTCTTGATTTTGATGATGACCACCTTGCCGAAGGAAGCGATCCAACCAATTGGGATACGGATGGAGATTGGATGAACGATTGGTTTGAAGTTCGTGATGATGAAGAAGACGGAGTGCGTGGAGATTCCTCGCCGATTCGTTATGATTCGCGAACCACAGAATGATGTTCTGCCCTCATTTTTGTGTGACTCCAAACCGCATGATTCAAATTCTAAGTCGTGTGTCTTCGTCGTATGCAGGGTAGCGATACGCATACATTTTTCTCTCGCGGCGCCTTTTGGTTGCTCGTCATTTTGATGGTGACGACCCCATTGAGTCCGCTAACATCCCTCATTTCCGAGGATTCTTCCGCTGCTTCAGGTACTCGTCACGTCTATGACTTCCATGATGGTTCAACTGAATACGTTGCCCTTTACCAGGGCGCCAATCCAGACCTCGGTGCGAAGGTCAGTCTTCCCCGAGGTGCCTTGGTTACCGATGTGAGTATGACCCTTTCCGGAGCGTCCGCCACTGGTTGGTCACAAATCTTGACCGACACACGCGACCATTGGATTGATGGACAAGAATCCAATACTGACGACAGAAGTGGCGACCTGACCCTTTCACTGGACAGTGTCACGGAATCATTCTATCCGCACGGTTTTGATGAAGTGACCAATGCTAATTCTGATGCTTGGTTGGACAACGGGTCCTACGCCCTTCGACAACCTCACACATCAAACGCAACCGAGAGTCTCTTCTCCCAACAGATTACCAAATCCTCATCAAGTTTCATGGCCCAAAGCCAAGGTGCTATTCTCAAACATCACGATTGGTTGTTCCTTTCAACATGGTCCTCTTCGACCTTCAGCAATGTTGTTCATCGTCTTTATCCAAACAATGCAAGCCGTGAATCAATCATTACCTTGGACCAAGCCCAATGCAATCTTCCTCAAAAGCACTCATCTTCGTATTATGGATATTATGGCTTTAGGGATTGGACCGTCACCGACGACGAACGATTGTTTGGAATCCTATCGGGATACCGTTATACTTACGGCTCAAATGCGCCTGTAAATTATCATCGTGTAATGGAAATGGACATCTCCAGGGACAGTGTTTGGACATGTATCGATTCCTATGACATCTCTGCAGGAGCAGGCGATTATACGGGTATTGCATACGACCGAGATAATGATAAGGTATGGGTCGTGCACAATCAAGGAGGAAAAATAGTTTCATACGATTTCTCAGGAGATGGCACATCCACATGGGACCGTGATGAGAAATATTACACCTTCACCTCTTCTTCTTCAAGCAGTCGTGAATGTGGCCAAACCAATCAAATGGTCCGTGGTCTTGAAGTTAATTCAACCACGTTTTTCATGCGTTGCCAGAAAGATTCCTATTACAACGACCGTGATCAACTTGAGGCCTGGGATATTTCAGGTTCAGCCCAAGCACTCATCCCTCAATCAAATACCCGACAAATATCTCGAACAGGTTACGGTTTGCAATTTGACGGAAATCGTTTCATCAGTGTTGATTCGGGCTATTCTACATGGTCGGGAGCAACGCTGTATTACAGAGAGTTTGGAACAAGTTGGATGTATGACACCACCCCTGCCCCAGGTACCACAACATGGTATGGGCCAGTAACAACCTATGTTGACGATGTACTGGCTGCGAATGTCCAAACATACTGGTCTGCCGCATCCATCGGTGACCGTGTTGATTATTGGGTCTCCGCAGATAACGGTACACACTGGGAACAAGTTGTTTCCAACTCGACGATTCACTTTGACTACCCCGGTAAAGAACTGGTTTGGAAAGCTCAGTTGATTGGTTCAACAGCAGTTTCATGGTGGGTTGACATCGACGCATCAACACAATATGCAACATCAGGTGATTGGACTTCACCTTACTACAACACTGGAACAAAAGTGGGTAAGGTTCGTCCGACATGGGTTGCTGACCTGCCAGCGGGTACATCGCTCCAAGTTGTTGTTTCAAACGATAACGGCAGTACATGGCTTGATGCAGAAAACAATGTTGAAACGAGTTTTTCAACCGATGCTGCGGGAAATACCCTGCGCTATGCCATCTTCTTGACAACCAATAACACAGATCACACCCCGAGTGTAGACAGTTTCACGCTATGGTATGAAGAAGGATATCCGGACAGGCCGATGTTGGATGTAGGTGGAGATGGCTCCTATGACTGGGAGGCCATGATTTTCCTCAACGAATCAGCAGTTGTAGCCACTGATGATTCACAAGTAGGAGTTATTGTCAAAAAGGCACCTACATTGATTGACGCTTTCAACGATTATATTCCTGAAAACGGAGAAGGTATGCTCGATATTCCTATTGGAATTAAGGCCGCTTCATCGGGTCGGATCAAGGTTTCAAACATTGACGTAACCTATGCAATGCAGACCCGTGCTATTGATGCCTCCTTTGAAGGAGGTCTCGCTTCTCCAGATGGTGCGTATCGAAATTTCATCACTCGTGTTGCTCCAGGTGATGAGGTTGACCGAGTCACTGAAGCGACCATTGCCCTCAACCACAGTTATGGAGAAAACCCTTCCTTTACTTGGCTTCGTGGTGATACATGCAGTACCAATAATGATGGTGGAGGTATTGTGGTGTTTGACACTGCAAATTGCACTTCAACAGTGGATGCATTAGGTGTTGTATCTATTTGGATTCCGACCAAAGTCAACTGGAGTTGGAATGACGAAGCAGATTTGGAAGCGATCATTACCGTGAAAGACGACCTTGGCGTAGCCGTTGACCAGTGGGATACTACTGAGATGGACTTGGTTATTGAGAACGACATACAACTCGACGGATTGCGTGTTTGGGAGGAGACAGGACGGCAATTGTTCCCGATGGATTGGGTTCGTGGAGGATTTAACCTCAGTTTTGCAGGTGGTCTTCACTTCCAAGATTCTCAACTCATGCCCCCTGCAGGTAGCTTCAGTCTTCGTGTCATGGGTCAAAATGTCACCTATGATGGAGACCCTATGGGGGCGTCTGTCCTGCTTCATGAAGAAGTGAACCCAGCATTTGGTGAATACAATTTGACCTTTGTTGCACCTATTGAATCTGCACCCGGTGGTATGATCTTTTACGTCCAAGCAGTCAATCTTGAAAACGGTTCAACCTATTCCAATCCAGGATACAACACGATTCGCCTCATTCTTGATGGAAATTCTCCTCTTGTTCTGAGTTCAACACCAACCGATGGTGAGGAGCGTCATGCTGGTTCGGCAGGTGTTGGACAAGCGGTATCTGTTGTCGTTCAAGATTCGGTTGACCCTCCCCAACAAATTACCTTGAATTACTGGGTTGGTTGCCTTGCAAGCGATGCAATCGGTTGCAATGATTACAACTTTGATGGCCTACCAAATGAAGATGAGTATGTGAGGAAGACGCTGTCTTCCCCTGAAACAAGAGTGGGCGGCATCAATATTTTTGAAGGCCTTATCGATGACTCAATGCTGTTGCATGAGCAGCGAGTTTCTTACTTCATCACTGGAAAAGACCAGCAAGATAACGAGATCGCCATGGGCGGTGGCCCAGTCTGTCCCGTGACCAATGTTGTTTGTGGTGACCGTCCTGGAGAAGTTTTACCAGATTGGTCTGCAGACCTTTCGACGTATTTCATTCGGCAAGAATTTGAACCGATGGTCGACTTGGGTAACTCATCCATTATCGGACATGACGATTACGAACCGCTTCACCCTGGCATCCCCTACACCGCACGTATTCTTATCAGTGACCAAAACGGATGGGATGATATCCAATTTATCCAAGTCGCTTTAGGTGGTGATCTTGACGATGAAGAAGCATCAATGTTCATCACACTTACACCCGATGAAGCCGGCAATCCTGTTGCAGTGATGGAAACCGGTTCCGATTACATCGCGGTTTCAAATCTATATTCAACCGTTGAACTTGATGAAACAAATCAAAGTATTGTCATCATCCAAGCACGTTTCCAATTGACATGGCAGTTCCCCGAATCGTTTGATACAAATGGAGTCTCTCACTTTATACCAAAGGTACTGGTGACGGATTTACCTTGTAATGAAGGAGAAGTTACACCTTGTTTCGAAACCCGCTTCGGAATGGGCGACGATTGGTGGAGTTTGGACAATGACTTCAGGTTTGACACAGAACAAGGACACATCCGTGCCGTAGAATTACGTAACAGTGAAAATCATTACAATTCTGACAACATTGAGACGATTATTGGTGCTGGACAAGCATTGCGTGTAAACGGTCGGGTTTTGTTCTCAGAAGACGAAACGCCTGCGCCAGCAGGAGCTTTTGATGTTGTCTTCGGAGATTTCGAGAACAACTGGAGAACATCAACCAGAGCCGATGGAGAATTCAGTTTGGACCTTTTGGTACCTTCAGTTCGCTCAGGTCACCTTGACCTTCGTTTAACGATGGATGACTTACCTGGACTGGCCTTTGATGAAACACCAACTCAACCCCGTGTCCGCCTTGCAGTTGACAGCGCTCGTCCTACGATTGAGAGCATTGGCCTTAACGGAATTTTACCGGGCTCCCCCATCTCCATTGGTGATGCGTCGAACCTAAAGGTGATGCTTGAGACCAATGATGAAAATGGCTTTGATTACAATGAAGCAGCGTTACTCCATTATCGAGTCAAAGCCGGTGAGGCTGAGATTTCTCGCGGCAGTGTTTCTTTGCCCGATATCACACCCTTTGGCTCACAATTCTTCTGGAGTGGTGTGCTTGATCTGACCGATTCGGGTGCAACCACATTGTTGCCATCCTACACCGTTGATGTGTGGGTTTCGGGTTCGGACGAGGCAGGAAATCCGTTCGACACATTCGGAAATTCAATGATTGAACCCTACGCTTCGTGGCCTCTGGCTCTTCTCGGCCCACGCATTGACTTGCAGGACGAATCCACCGTGATGCAATGGGACAATCCAAGTCCTTACGAAGGTGAATCTGCATCCATGGTCGTAACAACGAAGAATCTTGCAGGCGAGGGGGATGTCACCTTCGCTCTCCAACGTTTGGTTGATGGAGGCTTCTGGTCTACATCATCTCAAGTTGCTCTTCAAGTTTCAGAGGGACAACTTCTCAGTGCGAGTTTACCTGTAGTTGCCGATGTTCCAGCAGGCCAAATCGTTCAATATCGAGTCCTTGTCTTGGTGGATGGTGTTGAGATGGACCGCCACACAGTTGATTCCCTTTTGGTTAAGGAAGAAACCATTCGTGATGGTGACGCTTTATCTCAACAAGTATCAGAAGATTTGTTCAGTATTACCTTGTTTGTCATTGCATTAATCTCAGTGTCATTTGGTCTTTGGGCGATGGTTATGCAACGCCGTATGCTCAATCCTCCGGAGGAAGATGAAGCAGACCAAACCGATGTGGTTGCTGCGGAAATGGAACAAGATGCGAAAATTATACCCGACCTCGCAGGGTCTCCACCAGTTCCGCCCCAACCCGATATGAGTGCCACACCTCAACTCCCAAGTCTTGACCGCTCCGTGCCCCCTCCAGTTCCACCTACAGGTTTGCCCAACGGTTGGACTCAAGAGCAATGGGCGTCTTATGGATGGCAATACATCGATGCTCTAACAAAGTGAAGGTGGTTCATTGGACGACGCTACTGAAGGTGTTGATGGGCTTGTCACCCTCCAAGAACGCATGGTGAATCTTATCAATCAACTGAGCATGCCGCTTGTTGAGGTTTCACTTGTCCTTCAAAAACACATCAAAGGGCTGTCGCAATCGCTTGACGAATATTTGAATCAAAGCGGGGATGAGGTGCCTGAACGTGTATCTCAGCCTTGGCCAATCAATGTTGAACAATCGAATTCCCAAGCCAATTTTTCACTGGAAAAAGTACTCGAAATCGTTGACCATCAGCGCATGGACATCCTAGAAGCATTGATTCGGGTGACCCTCATTGAAATTGAAGTCTCTCTCATAGAGGGAATCCTTGCTTTGCGTGCCTGGGAACAACTTGCTCGTACCCAACTCGCACAAGCAACTGGTCCGGGCCAACTGTTCTCACCACTGGAAATACCTGAAAACTGGTAGGGATGAGATTCAAAAACCACCGCATAGACCCCTGTCCATGGGCAAGGACCGAGCGAAGGCAACGTTGTTTGTTCTTATGTTGATGATGACGAGTCTCTCAGGATGTTTTGGAGATGAACTGTCTGATCTGATTCCAGAACGCAAAGGAATTCCTGGGGGCTTAGCTCTCGCATGCTTACGTGCAGACGCCTACACCTCCATGGTGGTTGAAATTGATTATGAGCCGGGCTACAGGCCAATGTCCAGCAGTACCGATATGCTTCTTGACCGACTGGAAAGCGTATGCGATAAACCAGATGGTATCACCTTTGATTTTAGTGAAGTTTCCTTTGGCCACGAAGGCGATTGGACTGCTGATGATGTTAGAGAAAAGGCTTGGGACAATAAAGACAGTTCGCCTCTAGAAGGTTCAACATTGACATGGCAGATCATTTTCCCATCAGGATATTATGAGGACGATTCTGTTCTGGGCGTAGCAGTTGATGCTTCGTCAATTGCGCTGTTTGGGGATTCGATTGATACTGCCAACGGCCCCTTTAATCGGCCGTCGGTAGAAGATGTTGAAAACAGTGTAACAGTTCACGAGGTTGGTCATCTGTTGGGGTTGGTTAACCTCGTTTATCAATCTCCAGTGGACCATGAAGATGAAACCCATAAGGGCCATTCCAATAATGAAGATTCAGTCATGTACTGGGCCGTTGAATCAGCGGACCTTGGAAACATTATTTTTGGTACCTTACCCAATGAGTTTGATGATGATGACTTGAACGACCTCTCTGGAATGGCAGACGGTTCAATCAAAGTGACGGATCAACTTTGGAGTTAGGGTCAAAAGCCAGTGCATCCCTCCAGGCATCAAATATTGACCAAAGCCATAGGCCAATCCATAGGATGACTGTAAGTGCGAGTGGAATTTGAAGCAGAAACCAGTCAAACCCTTTGCGATGGTTACGATTAAAATGCTGACCAAGGTAAAGTCCAGGAACAATCGCCAGTAAGGCCGCGATGAGTGGACGGAACGCCCCCCATGTCCCAACTCCAAAGGTGATTTCTCGCCAAATCTCTTTGACAAGTCGCACTGGCATGAATCCAGAACGCTCATTGGGCGCTTGTGGTGAAAACTGGACGACCAAATCTTCTTCCATGACTCCCACTACCTTTTGCTGGCGACGATTGCTTGTCAATCTAACCCCTAAATTATGCCGGATGGATGAAAAACCCAACCTACCTGAGAATATCATGGGCCCCCTGCGAATTCTCGTTACGGGGTTTGAACCGTTTGGGACGCATCAATACAATCCAAGTCAAGAGGTTGCTCTTGGACTAGAAGGTCACCATCACCTTAGCATTGCTGGAAGCGAGATGTCAATCAATGCTGAAATCACCTCAAGAGTGCTCACCGTTGATGAACATGGAGCAATTCAAACGGCGAATTCACTCGCTTCAGGAGAATCATGGGATGCGATTTTACACATTGGGCTGTGTGATTCTTGTATTCACCCCCGAGTGGAACAACGGGCTCAGCAGCGTCTAAGCATGCGGATTCCTGACAACAGCGGTAGGATGTTGCATGAACAGCATATCGATGGAAGAGGAGATACGGGTTGTTGGATTGACATCAGTACATGGAAGAAGCAGGATTTCTCGTGTGATTTTGAGCTTTCCTACGATGCAGGGTTATTTGTCTGTAATGAGACCTATTATCATACACTCCATGCTTTGCAACTTCATTCAGCGTTGCAGTTACCACCTCCATGTCTCTTTCTCCATATTCCTCCAACCGAACATCTATCGGTTGCTTCAGCCTCACAATTTGCCCTTGATTGCATTGCTACCATGGTTCTTCCATCTCCCAATCCAATTGTCGAAGTTGTTGCAGGTCTGGTGACAAATAAACAAGGGCAGGTACTTCTTGCTCAGCGCAGTGACGACCATACTTGGGAATTTCCAGGTGGGAAATGCGAACCAAATGAAAATTGGGCAGATGCCATGGAACGCGAACTTCTTGAAGAGCTGAATGTCAAAGTAGAAGCCAATAGAATTCTAGGTACTTGGGAACATCTGAGAAATGGTTCTATGCTACGAATACACCTCATTGACTGCTCAATATCGTTTGGTCAACCAAGAGCGGATCCTTCCGTACATGCATCATTGATGTGGTGTGACCCTCTTGACCATGAGAGCATGAACTGGACAGGTAGGGACGGTGCCATGATGGAGTACATTGCAAAGTACAATTCAATGCCACGTTGAGGCTTCTCCGTCGTCCAACATTGCTCGTTCGTCGTCGACTGTCCGGGGAACTTGAGTGCGGCCGTTATGCCATGTTGCTGCTTCCAGCCATTCTTTCAATCCATTTCCACTCAGTTGGATACTGATTAAACCTCCAAGAGGTTCCTTGCCAAGGATTGCAAACGAGACCTTCTCGTTGATGGCTGCTTGCCGTGAAATAGAAAATTCAGTTTGGTCGTTGGCGAGATTACGGCTCATGCAATCAAGGGCGGTGTCCAATATTCGCTGTTCGTGGAGGGCAGCAAGAAATGTCTGCATAGAGAGGTTTTCAAACGTCCATGCTGCACTGGAAGGGGCGCCAAATTTGGGTTCATCTGGGAGAAGTTCTAATGTTGCATCGGGAAAAAACGAGTGAATGGATTGCATCACACGCTGAGGAGAGTCAGCACCTGAAAGAACCGTGACAACCGTTGTTGTCAACCCCTCTCCTGTACCGGTCAGGCGTAAACGTGGTTCATCCATAGTCGACCGAGTCGTTCTGCCTTCAAGAAGGTGCTGTGGAACCAAATCTAAGGCGAAGTGTGAAAATCTAAACAGGATTCCACGGTTTATGGACCAACCAAAAGGCCCCTCCATCGCCACGGTTATTCCTGTCCTCAATGAGGTAAAACACATTGAATCATGCTTGAATGCATTGCTCCATCAAACCGTTTCACATGAGTCCCACATGATCATCGTCATGGACGGTGGTTCCACCGATGGGACTCAAGAGCGTGTCCAACAATTGATTGAACGGTCAAAGGCTTCATCGTCGCCACGGCTTGAGATCTATGATAATCCGGGAATGACCGTTGCTCATGCCAGGAATCTTTCTCTTGATTATTTACCCGATTCAGTAGAATACATCATTGAACTCATCGGCCATTCCACGGTTGAATCCGACCATATTGAACAGCGGCTCAAAGCATGGAAGGTGAGTGAAAATAAGGCAGGGCACGAGTTAGCCGGAGTGGGCTGTCGAGTCGTCAAGCGCACTGGAGAATTGAAAGGAACTGAACATTGGATCGAGGGATGCCTCGCTTCACCGTTTGGACACAGTGATGGGCAATTCAGCCAATTCAATGAAAACGGTCCAACTCAAATTCCTGCTTTTGTTATGCACCGGAGAACGGCAATTGAATCGGTCGGGGGTTGGGATGAACGTTTCATTACAAGTCAAGACAGTGAACTCTCAATGCGACTTTTGGATGCAGGGCATGCACTCTATCGGCATCCAGAACCAACCGTGAGTATGGTCAAGCGCACTCGGCTACAACAATGGTGGCGAATGGGGCATCGTTACGGTTTTTGGAGGACGAAAGTTCTCCTCAAACATCCAAAGCGAGCTCAAATTACCGAGTTTTTACCTCTGCTTGGTTTAGTTCTCATGCTGTCACTTTTTGTCTCGGGGCAGGCCATGTGGTGGGCACCAGTGCCCATTTATCTTGCAGTACTCTTGATCGAAGGGGTCCGCCACAGTCTTCAAACACGAAATATATCTTCAGTATTTGGTGTTCCGATTTGTTTGGTCATGCTTCATACAAGTTTCACAATTGGACTTGCTGATGGTTTAGTGAGAAAGGGAAGGTCTCCTAAGGACCGCAACTAAGCACAACAAGCCCATAGATACTTGAGTGCAGTTCGTGACAGGGAGAGCGAGGAAGATGGAGAGTCCACGCAGTTTTACTTCACGTGGCTTAGCATTGCTACCCTTACTGATCATGGGTGCATGCCATCTATCTCTTCCCCCTTTACAAAGTATGTTTGACCTTGAACCTCGACTTATGTATGGCTGGTATGGGACGTCCTTGGTTCTAGGATTTATCATATTTAGAAAGACGAGAGTGGTCAAGGATTTTGAATACAATCGTGTCAAAGCAATGAAGAAAATTAAGCATGTTTACGATGCAGAAGAGCGAGGTGTATGGAATACTGATGTACAACTTGACTCGGCCATGGACAATGTAACGAAAGCAGGTTTGGTTCAGCCAGTTTCCAATCTTTCTCATGAAGCTCCCGAAATGCAGGTTCCTGAGGATAATGAAATCGAGGTGAGCATGCTCAATGAAGCCTCCCACATCGTCAAAGCAAATTCACGTGTCAGTGGAGGTGTTTCATTTGATGAAGAACAAATTACAGGGACCATCGGTGCAGTTCGTAAACCGACTCCAATGGACCGAATGTTCGATATGATTTCATCCCTCTTTGGAAGAGATGCTCGTGCAGAGCGTGAAGAAAAACGCCAAGCACGCCTACGAGCAGCAGCTGCATCTGCACCGGTAATTGCTCAACGGCCTGTTGCACCATTACGGGTTGAAGGTGAACGTGATGATGTCAAAGTTAACATGACAAGTTACAGTGATTCAGGTGGAGTCAGTACTGTAATTTCATCATCTGGTGAGGAAATTAATGACGATATAATGCCTCAGAAGCAGACTCAATCTGTTCCAAGCGAATCGTATGAGCCAATGGCAATGCTTGGGACAACCATCACTCCGGCTCAGCCGCCGTCCTCACCCCAAGGGAATATTTGCAGAGGATGCAATTCTCCCGTGAGTATCGGTGAACGATTTTGCCCACATTGTGGCCTTGATATTTGATGGATATTCCGTGAGATTCAAAGGTGTCCTGTTCTCGTCGTGAAACGGGGCGACGCCATGGCAGACAAACGAGACTACTACGAAGTCTTGGGAGTTGAACGTTCTGCCAGCGAAAGTGACCTCAAGAACGCCTTCCGGCGCCTTGCTCGTAAATACCACCCAGATCGCAGCACTGAAGAGGATGCTGAAGACCGATTTAAGGAAATTCAGGAAGCATATGCCATCCTTTCTGACCAGCAAAAGCGAGCACAGTACGATCGGTTTGGTCATGACAGTCCACAGGGGAATCCATTTGGTGGTTTCGGAGGTGGAGGATTCAACATCAACCTCGAAGATTTACTTGGAGGCGATTTCTTCTCAAGCATGTTTGGTGGTGGTGGAAGAGGAAGGACCCGTCAACGTAGGGGAAGTGACATTCTCATTCGTCACTCAATCGACTTGAAACATGTACTGGAACAATCCGAACAAGAAGTCATTATCGAACTACCAGAGGCATGCGATTCATGCGCAGGATCCGGGGCACAAGACGGTGAGATGACGTCCTGCACGAAATGTGCTGGACAGGGTCAGGTACGCGTTCGTCAACAAGTTGGTCCCTTCATTCAGCAATCGGTTCAACCATGCGATGAATGTTCGGGAAGAGGCAGTATAAGCGAAAACCCGTGCCGTGAATGCGCTGGAAGCGGGCAAGAAATGAAGAGCAAGACATTGAGATTTAACATCCCACTCGGTGCAGAGGACGGTACACGATTGCGGATGCGAGGAAACGGTGAACCTGCACCTCAAGGCCAAGGAGAACCTGGAGATTTGTTTATTGAATTAGAGATTGAGCAACACCCTTGGTTTGAACGAAGCGGCGCCGATCTCATCATGTCCTTGCCTCTTGGATACTCAGATATGGTGACTGGGACTACAATTACACTGGAACATCTTGATGGCAAATCACTGGACATCAAAATCCCAGCCATGTCAAATTCAGGTGAAACCATCACGATAAAGAAGCGAGGATTGCCACGCCAGCGAGGAAGCGGTCGTGGTGATGTTATTGTTCTTCTCAAATTGCACATGCCGAAGAAAATTTCCAAGGCTACGAAAAAGGCACTCTCTGCTTTGAAGGAAAACCTCTCGCCAGCTGATACTAAGCAGAGCATACTGGATGATGCAGTGGACCGAAGGGCAGGCTCGTGATTCACTCTTCCTCTTCACGAACCAGAGTTTCAGGTATTCGTGCTGCGAAAGGAATGGTATTCATCCTACCGTTGAGTTCAATATCAACCGAAGGTGCATTGCCTTCCAACTCAACGAGGACAAACATCCGATTGCCTTGCTTTAGGGTATCAAGGAATACCTCCTCTCCTTGGAATAAGAATCTCGGCTCTACATGTTGAATGGCATATGCTTGGCCACCGGGGGCATCAAATCGAACTGCTGCGAGGTCCCATTCACCTTCAATCACGTGAACTCCAACTACGATTGGCCATGCATGTTCTGTTTTTGCCATTCGTTGGTCGACCCTCCAAACCGCTAAATCCAGAATTTCAGTTCGGTGCGATAGGACTGGCTGACCCCATGTTTCAACTCCATCATCCCATGGGAGTTGAGCAACTGCGTGAAGTGCCCGAACCAAATCTTTCTGTGATGTTGTGATGTTTACTTCACCCGAATCCAAACGTCGTCTGTACCAATCCAACCGTGCCTTTTTCGAGAATATCTCGTTGGCGTAGGCTCTACTCCTTTGCAAGTGAATAACAAGGTAAAGAACCGGAATAAGGAACGAGGTTCCCAAAACCCAACGTGCTACTCCTCCCCAGAACACAGCATCTTCACTTGGGGGGAACCAAGGTTCATCACCTTCATCGACCAGCAAGTAACTTGGTGAAATGGTGTACATCAGTGACTCGGCATCGTCGCCCCAATTATGGTTGGTAACATCGGTCGCATTTGCATGACGGATTTGGAGGTAATGGGTTCCTCTGCCAACCTTTAGGCTGACTTTCAAGGATTCCAAAGAAGAACTTGAAACAGAAGTGTCAAGCACTTCTGATGTGTATTGGTCAATGTCCCATATTTGTGCTTCCAAGCCAGTGATATTTCCAGTGATGGTGAATTGTACAAGATGGATTGAATCTTCCCACCCATCCACTACAAACCTGTAGGTATCAACGGTGTCATGTATCGCTAAGGTCAATTCACCAACTCCGTTTGTCGTTAGGTTGACAGTGGGCCATGAAGAATTATCAGATTCAAGGTCGGCAGGTCTGTACGATGGTGCCTCCATCCATGCGTTGTTGTCAGAATACGTAATTGCACGTATTTGCAATGCAAATACGGGTGTTTGTTCAACAACAATTCTGCCACCAATGTTTCCCGGATAAGGATAGATGGTGCGGGACTCACCTTGCTCCATCGAGTGCATTGTTCCAATAACCCAAGATCCGTTCAGCAATTGATCAACTCGGATGTTTGCTTCACCCAATGGGCTATGAACTTCAATCGCAGTGGTAGCGTTCCAATCAAATACAGATTCAGTGGCGGCATGCCCTAACAGTTCAACTCCATCAAGCAAATTCAGTCCAATCAAAGGCGTTGATGGAATGTTGGTATGAATCAATGCATGTGCAATCCACGGCGCGGGGAATACGGGGCTGGATATACGGACAATAAAGCGACCATAGTCAGGAGCAATCCACCAATTGACCGGCACGGGTTCCTCGTTGAGTTCATTGTAACCTGCATTACTTGAGAGAGTGGATTCAAAGGACTGTTCGTCGGTACTGTTTTGGAAATAAATCTGAACTGTAACCTCTTCTGGAGTGTTCAGCCATTGCCATTCAAGAGTATCACCTATGTTGGCATCCACAACAATGTATTCGTCAGCCGTGGTATTGATGATGCCGGTGTGCAGAGCATCAATAATTTTTGTTTCATTAATCACTGATGATAGGGAGTCCAAGGGTGCACTCGTACATTCTGTGGGAGTTGTACACATTCCAACCATGCTGGAAGGATGATCATTTTGTGGACTCGGGCGAACGGTATCGTGGGTGTCGACAAAATTGTATTGTAATGCAAAACGAATGGTCTCGCTTTGAGATGATGAAATGCTAATGTTTACCGTTCCAGAATTTGACATTTGAAGAATGAGATTGGATGAACCAGATGTGTTTTCGTTTTCGGCAACGATGGTACCAATGCACGCAACACAATCAAGAGCCAATATGACAAAATCATCTTTTTCCACCTCAATCGTTGTTTCGTAGGTTGTACCTGCATCTAATGAGATTACTGTGATTCTTCCATCAACAACGTATGATTCGTGTTCTTGAGCTTGGACAAAAGGAGAAAGTGAACTCAGGATGAGGAGTACCAAGACGAGCCCCAAAGGCAGCGAACTTTCCCTTCCCATGGATTTGGGGTTGGGCCGGGGCCTTTCAAACTCACGGCTCTTTCTTGTTCAAACCCTTGAAGAAGCGATGGTGACAGGGTGTACCATGACGGCCCCACTTGCACGTACCGTGCTTCATCGTCTTCGCTTTGCGAGAAGTTGGGGTTTGGGTGACAGAAAGTCACCATCTGCTACCACTCCAAGTCTGATTAGAATGGACGGTGACCCGGAAGTCGACCTCGCATACGCTTGCTTCGAAGTGAAGAAAACAAATCAACTGCCAGCACGTCTACAACTTTGTGCCCTGGGCCCCTTCTCCCCTCCCAATTTTGCTGACGCATCCCCTCGATACGATGTCAATATTGGTCATGTTTTACCGCCCTCTTTAGAAGAGGCAAATGCAGGTGAAGAGCAAGGAACGTCCCCCCTTCTTCCCGTGTCATGGCAACGGATGAACCACGATCCTTCGCTCATGGATGAATCACTAAATCCAGAGGTTGTTGTCCTCACCGATGCCGTTCAATTGGCTGCACAACCTGGGAAGTTGGTTGATGCTCTTGTCGTTTTGAAGAAACAATTTCCTGGTGCGTTGATTTGGACACCGGGGCTTGGTGGACCCGATAATGCAGCAGTTCTGGCTTGGATGGGTGTTGATTTGTTTGACATGGCTCGAAGCCACGAAGCATCAGCCTCTGGCGTGTTGCTCACCATGTTTGGACCTCGTTTTCCTTTAGCCCATGAGTCATCTCTTATCGATGCACAGTCAACACATTGGTTGCAGGCTCTTGACGAGGTCCGCTCTTCGATTGCAAGTGGGACATTAAGGACGCTTGCTGAGCGACAAACGCTCTCAAGTCCACGTTTGGTTGAACATTTACGATACCACGATCAAGCTTGTTCTGATGTAAGGGGACTTCTCACAACCCATGTTGCTAAGGAAACTCGGTTTCCATGTTATTCTACAACAATGCTATCCGAGCCATTGGTTACAGATTGGGAGACATTTATGATGTCGGCATATGAGCCTCCCGCCGAAGTTCGAGAAGTCATGATTTTGTTGCCATGCTCTGCCCGTAAACCGTACCGCCTCTCAAAATCCCATGGACGCTTTATCCAAGCCATTCAGTCCACGGCATGTCATGAAGTGATGATGACTTCACCTCTCGGTTTGGTCCCTCGTGACTTGGAGGATGTTTGGCCTGCTTCGCATTACGATGTGCCCGTGACGGGGGATTGGAATCTTGATGAACTAGCCAGAGTTGAACGAATGCTGACGAATTTGGTCGCTCGTGTTGGTTACAAGCGCATCATCAATCATACTGAGATGGACCTTTCTTTCCTCGGATGCGAGGTCATTGAAACACGAAAGAACCGAGGTGCAGGTTCACATGAAGCACTCCAAGATTTGAAATCAGCGGTCAAGGACGCAGTAGCGGCATATGAATTGAGAAATCAGAAGAATTCACTCCGTCTGCGTTCAAATTACATGAGTGTTGCACGAAAGAACATGCGTAATGACAAATGGCTTGAGGATGTTTCAGTACGTGGGAAATTACCACGTTGGCGCTTGGAGAAAGACGGAATTCAAGTTGCGGTGTGGTCCATTGACAGGAGTGGATTTTCTTTTTCTAAATCTTCAATTGACCTTCTTCATGAACATGAATCACTTCCCAAAATTCATATCAAAACTGATTTGAAATGGAAAGGAGACATTTTTTCCCCCATGGTTGAAGCATATGACTCCAATATCCGTAAGGGAGATGATCTCTTGGTGATTCAAGATGGAAATGTAATCGGTCTTGCCCGAGCAGTTGCTCCTGGATGGGAATGGAACGGTACTCCTGGGACTTTAGCAAAATCGCATCAGCGAAAAAAGTAGTTTCAATGCAGGCCCAACTGGGCCATGGCGTAGCGGAGTGGTTAAGAAGGGGAGATTAGTCGGAAGGCCGCTTGGTGATTGCAAATGGCACGTATGTTCAAGTCCCGAAAAGGCCAAAGTGGCTCCTCTCGACCCCATGTCAAAGAAGCTCCTGCTTGGTCCAATACGGATAAGGCAGCCGTTACATCCCTCATTCTTGACCTTGCTAAGTCAGGAAAATCTACTGCAGAAATAGGGACCATTCTCCGAGATAAGCACGCAGTTCCAAACGTCCGTTTGGTTCTCGGAATGCGTATCGGCCAAGTCCTCGCAGAGAATGACATTACCAATTCATACCCTGAAGACATGATGAACCTCATGCGACAAGCTGTTGCCATCATCAACCACCTCGGTTCAGGAAATCACAAGGACATTCACAACAAGCGAGCCTTGGAAATCACCGAATCCAAAATTCGCCGTCTTGCTAACTACTACAAAGGCGAGAATCGCCTGCCAAGTGACTGGCGATACAAGAGAGACGAACTCCGTCTGATGGTTGAGTGATTGTTTCAATACCTTCTCTCGCAAGGTCAACTTGATGAGGGGTAACTGCCTAAGCGTGGCGGGAGCACCATGCGAGACCTTCTTGAGACTCCATTTTTTAACGGCTCTAAGGAGCGTTTGATGGCTCAGGCATCCCGTATCCAAGAAGCATCCATGCTTCACCTCCATGCCCCTTCCAGCCTTGAAGGAGTCCTCGCCCTTGGCTTCATGGAAGCGGCATGTTTGGATGCAGGATACAAGTATCAACGTAGACTCTACCCTGCAAAGCACCACCGTCCAAGGGATGAGGTGTTGACCATCGAATCGTCTTCATCAGGATTGGGAGTGTTGATTCTTTCTGAAGAAGAAACATGGGATGCAAATGATTTGAAAGACGATGGGCCTGTCAAACTTGTTCCAACCTCAACAAATGTACAACTTGGAACTCAGAACCGTATCCATCATGGGGCCTTGGATTGTGTGATTCAAGCCTCTGCTCTTGCTGCTTGTATAGCACCAAACGGTAGAAGGGTTCGTCAAATGCGCCCTTTTTCATCCCTAGGGCTGTGGATGAGAGCCTCCCTTGATAGAACCATTGATCCGATTCATACCGCAGTCGTCATGCATCTCAAAGAAGAAGGCAGTATTCGAGTTGTTTCGCTTCCTGAGGTGAAGCAACCTGAGCCAGATATGATTCCGGGCTTGGCCGAGCGTCGGCTTAAGAAATTGCATCGGGCTTGGGCTGGGATGGATGTTGAAGAGCGTACTCAAGCTTTGAGTGAACTTGTACTTCCGTGTTTGGTTGAACCAACACTTTCAACGCCCCGATTGGAAGAATTGATCTGGCACAGGATGCTTTCGGGAGATGAAGATGTGGACATAGCAAGTCAAGCATTTGCAGCACAGAGAACGTGGCCTAAGACGCTCAGTGATGAGCGATTGCATGCTTCCAAATTGATTGACCATTGGATACAAAACGGCAATTTACTGCTGTAATCTCAAGCGACGGGTTGAAAGATAGCACCTCCATGCCCTAACCATGGCGATTGAGCGTTTGTTAACCGGAAGCATCCAAAATCAGATACAGGAACTGATGTCAACAGAAGACCTTGTCATTGAAGCATTTCGTGATCTCGTGAAAGACGAGCTCAAGACACACATTCGGGCTAAAGTGGATGAAGACCCGGATTTGAAGGCTGAGATCAAGGAGGCTGTGGCCTATTATTTCCACTCGAAAGCAAGAAGCATATACGCTGAATTAAAAGCCACAAGAGCAGCGACACGCCTCGGCCTCAGATTGCTTCCAGACGAACTTCAGGGTGAAGTCGGTGAGGCTTTGGTGACCTTGTTCGAGAAGGAACTTGGCGCCTTGCTTGAAAAGGCACTTTAGGCATATTCTTGCCCAAAGATGAGTTCAAGTTATGTGCCTTTCAATCATCGGGTCTTTTGTAGGTAACATGCGAACTGCTACATTCATCAGTTTTCTCTTCGTTGGGATGTTGGTTTTACCCTTCGTTTCAACCTCGGTTGAAGCGGCTGATAGTGAAGATGTTGTCGTCTACAGCGATGCCTCTGAAGTTGAATTATATCTCCTTGGAAGTGATAGCAACAAGGTGTTAACACCCTTCCTCGCAGAATTGGGTGAAGAATCTCAATCTGTAAAGATCCAAAATTCCATACAATCACAAGAGACGGTTGGGAAATGGACGCTCCCGCAAACATGGGAAGGGACAGTTCCTGCATCGGAATGGACGTTTTCCATCTCATACGTCGTTAGCGGGGCGGCAGCAGCTCAAATTAATGCCACTGCGACGATTACAATCGGTTCCAAAAGTTACAGTGCTCAAACCGATCCTGGGGGGTCAATTCTTGCTCAAGGATCGGGCAATCTAGAGTTCAAGATTGATGTTGAAGCGGGAGGAGTTCTGACCACGTCGTCAAGTCTTGAGTTGGAGATGACGGCCCAAACACTTCTGTTTTCACTTCCCGAGGGAGCTGATGCAAAGTTGGAGTTTTTCTGGGGAAGCACAGACGATGACTCTTCAATAGAGGGGACTCTTCCTCTTCTAGACATCATGATGCCAGAACCTGAAATTGAGGGTTCGGATGTCTATCTTGCCGTTAAGTTGGATTCACCATGGGGTCTGTCCACTCTGGCACTAGCAGAATCCATCAGCCTCAGTGTTGACGGTCAACCCGTTACAGGAGACCCGATTGAAACAGCATCCGGGGATACAGTTCGAGTTACTTGGACATGGGACAAAGCTTCGGGAGGAATTGAGACAATCAAGGTGGAAGTTGAATTACAATTCCAACCTGGAATGCCTCCGTTGAAGGGTTCAACAACATTTGAGATTGAAACTTTTGATGGAAGCGGCGGTACTGGAACCTACTATCCACCGGATGAACCGTTGCGAACAAACGGTGATGGAAGTTCTCTTGATATCGACATACAAATGGACCTAACCAACGATGCAAACGGTCTGCGTTTGCAGAAGGTGACAACGCTTACCGTTGGCAATGAAATGGCATTTTGGATGCGTTGGGGCCTTGACCACATTGGAGATGATGACCAGTCGCTTTCAACCACTCTGAGAGCATTCAGTGCGGGATCCGTGACCGATGAAGACCGCATTAGCCGTAATATTGAACCAACTGAAGTTGGTGAATTTGAACGGCAAATGGCAAACCTCGGCCCGATGTATCTTTCAAGTGGTTTAGGAATAAATGCCGAGGATCTTTTGGGTGTGTTTCCGGATTTTGACTCCATTCAGGTTGACCTTGACCTCAATGGAGAAAACGGTGTTGTGAATCATCCTGTGACGCTTCGTATTTCAACAACAGAAACTGTTGAAGATGATAAGAGGACGGAACTGATCAATGATTTCTTAATCGTTCAACCCGCTCCCTTGTGGAGTGATTTTTCAATTTCACTGACGGCTAAAACCAACGCCTTCACATCGCTCAGTTTTAGTGAATTAAAACTCTCCGAAAATTTGGATTTATCGGTTTCAAGAATGCCATGGGGAGATACAATCCACCTTGAGGGCGATGGTCTTCAGCAGGAAGAGGAATTCCGATTGGAGACGGTTCCAACCAAAGCCCTCGTCTTTGCACCGTTGGTTATTGCAGTCCTGTCCGCAGCGGGTTTGTTGCTCGCATTTGCCATCACCATGCGTATCACACGTCAAAGGAAGCGTTCCTTTGTGTACTTTGAACTTGTATTCGTACCGATTATTGGTCTAATATACATCTTTGGATACAATTCAATCGTGGTTGGTGGTACGATTATTGGCAGTGCTTTGGTCTGGTGGATTACCGCCTTTTCAAGTCCAAGATTGGCCCCTCAACATTCCCGCCAATCCGCTGCGTCCTACCCGATGATACCCTGCCCCGCCTGTCAAGTGATGAACCCAGTGACCTCGATGGAACGCCCGCATCGATTTGCGTGCACTGGATGTGAGCGAGTCATCAAACTCGTCGCTTGATCAGAGTTTAAGGTCTTGAAGGTTGGAAACCAAATTTACAGCGTCTTGGTAATCTCCTGGTGAAAAGTATCCGGCGAATTCTTCGTTTTCATCAACAGCAACGACTGCTTGAGGGCTGCGAAGTTTTACATTTTCCAAGACGCTCTTTAGCTCGTCTGTTAAGTGTACCAGCATGAAGTCCATTTCCATATGTTCATGACACAATGCCGATGATGCATCGACTCCTTCACTCAATGCTTTGATAAGCTGTTTGTGGCCAATCACGCCTTGTACATTGTTGTCATCATTGAGGACAATGAGGATTCCACCAGTAATACTTAGCAAGCGTTTCGCACCTTCTTGAAGTGAGTCGTTTCCTCCGATGGTTGTGTGTTCATCGTCAAGTTTCAAACTGGATACTGTCTTGCCCATACAAGGGGCTACACTGCAAGTATTCTATCTAACTTGCTTACTTTATTCATCAAAACTTTCATGACAAAGTATGAATGAATCGTTTTCTTTGATGCAAGCATAACCAATACGTTCGAGTTGAACGATGGTGCCCGGTGCAAAATTGTGTTTCTCAATGCGACCCTGAACTGTTTGTATTTCATCATTTGATGTTGACAAAAGGGTTCCTTCAAGGCTGTTTTCCTTGGTGATCCAATGGACGATTGGTCGCTTGTCACTTCGTTCATAGGAGTCAATGTTGGCGACAGGAGAAGGCGCGCCTTTCAACGTGATATCTGCAAATTCTTTGAGCCGTAGTGAGCCTTTTTGAGCATCTTCATTCTCAATGTAAATCTCTCTTCCAATCATTTCCCATGTTCGCATCCCCATACTTTCATCATTGGGGTGAACCGGTGTTGAAATTGAATTTGGAATCTCATCGCCTTCAACCTTACATAGGACTGGATGGCGTATGAATGACAACCTTGGAGCCTCAGCATCCACAACCTTGGTATTGTGTGCATAAAGAGTTGATAGCGGGACAGATATGTCCTTCTGCGTGATTCCAAGCTCAAGCCAAAATGCACGCAGTGCAGTGTTTGAGATCCCCCTTCCGCTCAGCCCCTCTAAGGTTGGGAGACGCGGGTCGCCCCACCCTGGATAGCGGCCAGATTCAATGTCATTTCGCATTTTGGAAGTCGAGAAACCACCCCACTCATGAACTTTGACTCGACCCCAGTACATTGTTTCGGGATAATCCCAACCAAAGTGCTCGTAGAGGAGTGTTTGCTTACGTGTTGAGTCCATGAGGTCTTTTCCACGAATGATGTGTGTTACTCCTTGTAGATGATCCTCAACTGCACTTTGGAAGTCAAGTAAGGGCCATACCACATATTTTGAACCGACTTCTGGCCTTGGATGGGGATGAGATTCCGTATCTTGCAGTCGGAGTGCTGGCCAATCTCTCAGAGCAGGATTTTTCAACGTCATGTCCGTTTTCACACGTACAACAACATCACCTGGCTTAAATTGACGCTGAAGCATCATGCTCCATAAATTCAGATTTTCGCTCGTTTTTTGGTCACGGCAAGGACAATTGGTTTTAGCAATCCTATGCTCTTTGAAAACTTCTGCAGAACATTGGCATACGTAACCATGGTCGTTTTGGAGCATCAATTCTGCATGTTCGTAATACGCTTCCATTCTGTCTGATGCGATAATGACCCGGTCAGGCTTCCTTCCAGTTAGCCAAGCAGTCTCCTTTTGGATTCGCTCATAAGCATCGAGCATAGGAGGCTTTACTTTGGTATCTGTATCATCAAACCTTAGAATGAATTCACCATCATACATTTCCCTGTAGGTGCTATTGATAACCAATCCACGGGCATGGCCAAACGACAATGGTCCGTTTGGATTGGGTGCAAATCTTAGAACAACCTTTCCTTTCTCAGCGTTCTTGAGATCTGGGAGACCGGTTCTTCGCTCCTTAACTTCTCTTTTTTCCAAGAGATGAGGCGCTTCTTTTTCTAGAATTTCTTTAAGCACATCAAGTCCTTCTGCTGCGGCGGTTGAATTGGCCTTATTGACTTCCTTGGCCACAAGACCGGTTACGATCTTTCCATGTTGACGTAAGTCAGTACGCATGCCCATGATTCGGCCAATCACAGAACCAATGGCCGCTTTACCTTCGTATTCAATAGCATTCTGAATGGCTACATGACGAATCAGGTTCGCTGTCTCATCATCGGGTGTCCAATCCATGTCGCTCGCCCTCTCCTGTTCGCATCCCTTCATGAAATGCTTGCATCATCATGGTCAAACAACGATTGTTGCACGGTACTGGACTGGCCACGAACCGGCGGGTCACCTCTGCAATTGTTGCTCCAAAATCGGGTGGCTGTTGCCCACCCCCAGCGAACATCATTATGCATGCCATCATTATCGATAAGAAGATGAAGTGCGTTCTTTGTGTTTGGATCGCTTGGGTAGCCCGAACCTATTGATTGACCGACCTCATTGGCAAGGTGTTGTATGCACCGATCTCGTTCTTCTTTTGCCAGAATGCTTGCCATACTCACAATAGCAAAATTTTCGTCAGCCTTGTGAAAACTGTTCATGGTTGAATCAAGCCATGGCCAAGAGGGAAGTTGATTTGATATCCTTTGTGTGAACCGTTCTGCATTGACATCACACGCATCGTTCGTAATGTTCAATGAGGTCTCTATTTCCAATCCAATAATCGCCTCGCCAAACGCCCTTACTTCCAACCAATTGAGTCCATCGGATTGGAGGGCCATATCAATGCGCTCCGGAGTGCAATTTACAAGTGATTTTTTCCAGCCACGTTTGCTTGATTGTTCTTCAAACCACAGTTCAAGTTCATGGCGCCTCTTAGCACTCAGATCTTTTGAGTCCTTCACGCCCATTTCAATCAGCATGGGGATGTCTGAAGATGGAATCGCACAGGCAGCCACGACCAGCGGGCCCAATACAGGTCCTCTACCTGCTTCATCAACACCAACTTCCCACATAGTGTCACCTAGAATTCTAAATCATCCTCTGATGGTTTATCGACTGATGGCAACGGTACTTGCGCAACTTCTTCTACCTCTTGTGGAGCTTGAGGCATGACTCCATGGGGGTCGTTTCTTACAGTCAACGATGGTTGATGCTCCTTGACAGGAAGTGATTCATTTGATGGATGGGGTTTGGCTACTGCTCCGGTTTGAATTTGCTCAAGAAGTACGTCGGCTTTTTGCAACGTTGCTTGTTCAGAACGAACGTCAAGAATCAACGATGCAGCCACTCTAAGTTCCTCATTCACGGGTTCTTGAGCAGGTGTTGTGTTGCCCGATTTGCGTCGGAATGCTGCAGCAAATTCATCCTTTGAAACTTGTTGAGGGGCCGCTGTTATCTCGACGGTTTCTTGCGGTTTTGCTTCAGTCGCATATTGCTTCATCCAATCGTTTGCGTCGGTTTTGATATCCTGATACGGGAGCAGCCCTTTGTCGTCAAGCCTTTGTTGGCGTACAATGAGTGCTTTGTAGATGATGACTCCTGAGAATATGATCGCGAAGACAACCCCTGACCAGGCCTTGGTGTAAGCCCAAGCAGTCGCCCCCAATTCACCCCAATTACGTCCCTCATCAACGGCCTCGTTCTGCCATGGTGTGCCGATATAATCCGCTTTTGAAGTATAAACGAACATTTGCCCTTCGGGTTCAAATATCGATGTGATGGTTGTATTGATGTACACCGTTCCATTGCTCGTTTGGTTAGTGGGTAGGTCAATCCAAGCTCTAAGAGTTAAGTTAGAACCCAAGGGGACCCCGTTAAGTTGGAACGAACGAGGGTATTGAACGTCCTCCTCATACACGGCTCCATCAGGAGGTATGAGCCCCATCGGAACTGAATGACTCGACTGAAGTTGAACAACAAAACCATCGATAGCATTCCCATCATTGCGAACTTCAAACACAACAGAAAGACGGTTATTGGGGCCGATGTCTTCTTCCACCGCTCCAAGTGACCATTGAACTATTGGGGCGGCACGAACTTGAATGGTCACCGTATTCAATACGGAACCTGTATCATCGATCAGTTCCAATTCTACTTCTCCTTGAGTAAAGGCGAGGGTTTGATTTCTGACATTGATATAGACAGCGCTGAATGTCTTTTCTTGGTTTGCTTGAACCAATATGGAATTTTGAGGTACAATTGCACTAAATTCATCGGTCACTTTTCCAACTCTCAAGCTGAATGTATTGTAGGAATTTCCCGTGTTTACAACCGTGATGTTGCTCGCACAAGGAACATCCGGTTTGAGTGTCATGCATCCACTTTCAACCGATGTCAGTGTAGCATTTGTCGTGCGGTTTATGGTTGCCCCAACCCGCACTGTTTTGGTCATGTATTCGGCTCCGTTTGCAAAGACTTGTACCTCGACATTCATTTCTCCAGAGAATTCAACCGGTGATTGTATCCCAATTTCGATGGTTCGTGATTCGTTGGGCAAGAGGTCAATCTCTTCCAATCCACCGAAGAGTGCGACCGTCCAGCCACTGTAATTGAAGCGATCAGATGCGGAATATCCAGTGAGTGGATTTCCTGACATGTCCAATCCTTGCAAGGTGATGTTGACTCTGTTAGGAATATTTCCTACATTGCGGACTGTCACATTCAAACGCCCATCTTCACCGGGTGCGAGTTCAATATTCTCTTCAAATTCATCGATGCTCACATTTCTTTTTTCATTCATCAACAAGTCAAACGCCCATGAAGTCGTCTGCCTATCAAGTCCAGATATACCGGTTAAGGTGAATCGTGGCCCAGTTCCTTCAAGTGGAGCGCCGTCAATTACCGCCGGCACATCCACCCACAAATAGACGTAGGAGAGGCTATCGGTTTCGAGGTTGAGATACGCATTTCCTTGCTCATTTGTATCCATGCTCCACCCCCAATTCCAACCCGATTGACTGTAAAGGTCAAACGTGACATTATCTGCAAATGATGCATTGTTGGTGATGTTAACTGCGACACCAGTTCGTACTTTTTCATCAACGGTAAGTTCCGTAACTCCTTGTGAGCCGAACTTGAGATTCGAGTACGGGGCAACAGTGACATTCATCCAAACGGATTGCAAAAAACTAGAATCATAGTCACTGGTTATGCTAAATTCAACTTGGTGTGTGGTGTAACCTGCGCTGGCATCGGCAGTGATTCCAAAAGCAAGTTGTTTGAGGTGATTGGGGACCAGAACTTCGGACAGAGGTAAGTTCACGGCCGTTAAGACCGCCGGCATGTCGTTCACTGCGACAGTCAATTCTTGATTCACTGACAGAAGGTTGTGCAATGTGATGTAGGTGCTCACTGTCTCATTGGGATGAACGATTGCTTCTGATGGGGCCGCAATCCCTACAATTTCCCCCTCTCGGCCAGAGTCAATTGGGCCGGCAGAAATGACTGGAGTCATCAAATGCAGAAGGAGAAGGACTGCTATTCCTCCCCATCTCATGCTAGTGCGACAACACATTACCTTTCAATAACTTGCTTTTTTTGTTTAATTTCCCTTCGCAGGTTTCATGAACAGGTGTGAATTCCCGAGAACATGGCACCTATATGGCCGTTCAAGAAAAAGCAAGAAGTTCTCGAAGTTGATGAGGAACCCCCGCCTACGATTTCTTACAAGAAAGGGGAGGACCCAAATGCACGACCAGCTACAACTACGGTTGATGCTTCTGCCTACAAAGATGCGCTCGCACTGTTTGGAGGGGGCTCCTCTAATGTGGAGGCTGCAAGCGATCAATCCGTGAATTATGATGGAGTCGCTGAACCCGCAGGGAACTCAACTGTCGCAAAGGAATCTCAACCAGTGAAGGAAGAATCGTTCACATGGGTCCATCATACGGATGGATATCACTACAAGAAGAATGCTGACGGCTCGTTTGAACCCACGCCACACAGTAAGAATGCCGATGGCTCATACGTGCCATATGCTTAATTGAACAAACTCTCAAACAGGATCTTCCAGTAAGTTGACCAAAGCCGTGATGTCAATTTCTGCTCCGTTAATTGGTACTCGGAGTTCGTATTTCATGCAAACCGCTGGGTCAAGTTCTCCAAAACAACCGACCCATGTGTCATTGACAATGAGTTTAGCACCTCGCCCAGCAAGCCATGGGCCATCACCTGGTTCAAGGGGTTCTGCGCTCCATTCGTTGATTCCTAAGTCAATGCACATAGCTTGAATGCGCCCTCGGATTGCAGCAAAACCACCACTTCGCTCTGCAGTTAGAAATGCTAAACGATCGGAATTAACATGGTTTCGAACAACGGTGCCGAGTTCGTAAACTCCCTGTGGGAGGTCATGATGACGGTTGCTTGCAAGCAACCTTATGAGTCCTGGCAAAAGGAATTGACGCAGCATTGTGTGGTCTACTGTGATGGGGTTTGTAATGGAAGTGACATCATGTTGTTGTTCCCATCGCATGTTGGTGAATTGGTCCGTTTCATTTGAGAGAGTAAGGGATTGGATTTGCATTAATCCCAACCCTTGCATGGAATCTCTGAGCCGTCGCCTCATGTTGTGGTCTTGACGCGGCTGAGCCGTGAGTTGGGCGACAGGTAGGTCTTCGCCGAGGTCCTCGTATCCATGGCCGATTGCAATATCTTCTACCAAGTCAACTGGGTGAAGAATGTCAAATCTCCACCGAGGCATGACAAATTGCAACAACGAACCCCCCTTACTCACTTCAGACATTTTCGAAGCACGTTCGGGTGAGCCATCAGGAGCATCACTCTTTCCTGAAAAGTGTCCTCCCATGCGATTGATGGCATGGGAAAGTTCAGCATCAGTGAAGGTTCTTCCAAGGAGATTGGTAACCAATTCTTCTGGGACAAGGTGAACTTTCCCCTGTCCGTTTGGTGTTGAAATAATATCTCCATCACAGGTGGTGACTTCGACGGTTTCAACGGTTCCTCCTCGTTCTTGAAGTTGAAGGCAAATGAGCATGAGCGACGCTTCACATGCACGTTGGTCCCAACCTGTGACATCGATGAAGAAATCTCTTGTTTTGTGTGTTACAGTGGTGTGGTTCCCGTTAATTATCGGTGGAAATGAAAGAACATCTTCATTGGCGTCAAGGATAAGGGGATATTCGTCCTTTGATTCCAGCAAATGTGCATAGTCAACTCCCTTTGGGTGCTGTGTAAGAATGGTTTCAAGATCCATTTCTGCGGCCTCTCCAAGAGGGACAAATGAATGGTTGCCGGATGCAGAGACTACACGGAAAGGTGGAGTGATTGTTGCAAGGTCGTGTACACCAATTGAGGCCCGCTTTCTACCCCGTCCTAGTGCAAAATGCAGTTTTTCTTGATGGTCCATGAGTCCTTTGATGAATACTTCTTGTTCAGAACTGTTTTCAGGAAGAGAAATACCTTTCACAACCGCTCCCATAATTACCGGGCGGATGTTCTTCAATTGCTCATCAACATGCATTGTAATCCCGCTGGGGCGTGTCTTCATCTCTGGGTTTGCATCGCTTCCATGGAGGAACGGGCGAATCGCATGGGCGAGTGTCTCGCCGCTCAACAGGTCAGGTCTATCTGGAAAGATTTCAATGTCCAATGTTTCCTTGTCGCAGTTGTCGATATCGGTTCCCAAAAGCGGGAGTTGCTCACCCATTTGTTCAACATCATGAGAAATCCCATGCTTCTTCAAAAGTGCTGTTAGAAGGGATTGGGGGACGGATATGGTAGGCATGTGAATTCACCTATCGTGCGAACCAGTGTGGGAGTGGGCGGTCATAACCTGAAAGCCGAAGGCCACTGACTGCTGCGGTTTCATGGTCAAGTGCACGAAGGTGGCCTCGTTCAAGAACATCGATACTGTCAACACCGATGCGGCGCAGGTGCTGAGCAAGTTCATCTTGAGTTCCTTGAAGCCAATAGGCGATGTCCATGCCGTTAGCCATTGGAGCTTCACATGCGATGATGCTGACTCCGGAGGCGACAAGGACCGCTAGGTCATGTCCGTTGGCTGCGAAGCCCAGCAAAAATCCTGTTTGGATGTCAGGGGATGTGATGTGGGCTTTCTTCGAACGTCCTGTCATCGGCAATGCTGCTGCTTCTGAGATACCGGAGCCATCTTCAATTCGGGCCATTGCTAGGTCTGCAAGATGGTACTGTGCTCGCTGGTGCAGTGTTTGAATTCGGGTGATTGCTTGGACAAATATGACTGGAGCATTCTCCCTTGCAAGGGAACGAAGGGCGACGATTAAGCCATCTATTTCTTCCGCATTCATATGAGGCAAGTTGTCAAAATCAATACCGAAACCACCGGCGCTTGAGAGTTCAGAACCTACCTCCAAAATATTGGATTCATTGACCAACAATACATCAACAGGTCGGGGTTCTGAAACAGTCATCACAGGATGTCGATTGAGGACATCCATGGCGATTTGATCGCCTTTGGCTTCAACTTCCATTGTCGATGCAGTATCAACAAATGGTAACATTGGAAGGGGCAAGGCAAGGGATTGGACCTGCTCAGAGGTCCCAATAAGTGCCACAGTGTCGACCGTTGCGTAAGTTGGAAGTGCAGGCCTCGAATCGCCCACAAGCCCAACATGCGACAGGTCACCTGAAGAAACCGTGTGGCCGTAGGATTCAACGTCCAGTCCTTCTTGTGGAGTTAAACATACAGCATCGCTTGGTATGTGAAGTGTTTCATCTTCGAGCAAGGTGTTGATTTCTTTGACTTCTTTTTTGGTGAGTGGACGCAATACAACGCCGGGTGGAGGAGTTGGACAACGACCGTTGATGACAATTCTGCCACCCATGATGCCCGCACCAGGGTCGGCACCAACATCTCCATGAACAACGATCAATCCATCTTGCATGCCTCCGCCGATTCGTTGGCCAGCGGCTCCTCGAACAACAAGAATTCCCCCTTCCATGCATGCTCCAGCATCGTTGCCACAACCATCGAGCACGGTTATGATGCCATCACGCATTCTGTAACCAGTAAAATCTCCAGCCATTCGCTCGCAAACCACAGTGGTTCCATTATTAGCGGCACCTAGGAATGAACCAGCATCGCCTTGAACTGTAAATGAACCACCCTGGCCAAACGCTGAAACCCATGAGCCAAGTACGCCAAGCGCTCGTATTCTTGCTCCATCTGGCAAGGCTGGACAAAGTCCAAGTTCACCGTTTTTGGGGACAGGGTCCCCTGCATTGGTCCAACCAATGCGAAGGATGGCGTTTTGTTCAGCAGCGGCTTGCAGGCGAGGTCCCAACTTTTCGTTGATGCTCATAGACCGCTGAACCACTTCTGAGACATCCGCCATGTTGGTGTGCTCGTAGCGCCTGCTCAAATATCCTCCCGTCTTGGTTGCTCAAAATTTATCGTTCTTCAATGGAATTTTCGGATGGGATGTTTTGATTTTCCAACAACAGTGTTTATTGACGGTCTCAATGAGCAACATATGGAGAGGGACATGAGCATAAAGGTCGCCATCAATGGTTACGGGACAATTGGAAAGCGTGTTGCAGATGCTGTAGATGCTCAAGATGACATGGAGATTATCGGCGTGACGAAAACACGTCCTTCATTTGGATGTGATTTAGCAGTTCGCAAGGGCTTTCCCCTCTATTGCACCTACGATGACGAGGAAAAAATTGCTGCCTTTGCAAAAGGCGGTTATGTTTGCGAGGGTGGGCTGTCAGACCTTCTCTCAGTTGCAGATATTGTCGTCGATTGTTCTCCTGGAAAAGTAGGAGCTTCAAACAAAGAGAAGTATCTCGCAGCAGGTGTGAAGTATATTTTCCAAGGCGGGGAAAAGCACGCTATGACTGGAATGTCCTATACCTCCTCCGCCAACCATCAGGCAAACATGAACGTTCAAGGAACCCGTGTTGTTTCGTGCAATACTACAGGGCTTTCCCGAACGCTCGTTCCATTGTACGAACACTGCGGTTCGCTCTCCGTTGAGTGCACCATGATACGTCGTGCTGCCGACCCTGGTGATTCCGCAAAAGGCCCCATCAACGCCATCAAACCGGTTCTCAAGGTCCCATCTCACCATGGCCCGGATGTCATGACGGTCAAGCCTGAAATTGCCATCAACTCAATGGCCGTTGCTGTTCCAACCACGCTGATGCACTGCCACTCCATCGTTGCAACCCTGCCTGAAGGGCATGGTATGACCACCCAATCTGTGTTGGATTTGTGGGCGAGCAATCCAAGGATTATCATCATGAACGGAGGAGAAACGAACATCACCACCACTGCCGAAGTCATGGAATACGCTAGAGATATCGGTAGAAAGTGGGGAGATCTCCACGAAATCTTCGTTTGGGAGGACGGTGTAAAACTCGACGGTAACACGCTTTATTACTTCCAGGCAATTCATCAGGAATCGGATGTCATTCCTGAAAATGTTGACGCCATTCGCGCCCTCATGGGGTCCGAAGAAGACTGGAGAGCCTCCGTGGCCAAAACCGACGCAGCAATTGCAATTTACAACGGGATTTGATTGATTTTTCCATTGGCTCGTTCGCCCATGGAAGAGCATTCTTCAAAAGTGGAGTAGAGTTGGTAGGTTCATGCGCTCTCGTATTGCCTTTGGTTTTGTCCTAGCATTGATGGTGCTTACTCCCCTATCTACCATGCTGGTTCAACCGGCCGAAGTCGCCTTTACTCAGGACAAACCAATGCCGAATCATGCAGTTGACTTCAGCGAGGAAGAACGCCTTGCTTTAGCCACGGAAATGTGGGGCGACATGCCTGAAGCTTCGTTGATTTCAGTTGAACTGTCACCGTCAACAGGTATGCTTCATCTTGCAAGCGGTTCATTTGACCCGCTTCTCTCAAGCGGGCCGGAAGTGATCCCCTCCTTTTCCAGGCCAAATGATGCCGTCCATACCGGATTTGCGATGGTTCAAATGCACGATACCAACCGCGAATCGTTTGATGCTTTATCCAAAGAACATGACCTTGAAGTGTTGGATTTCCTTCATGATGAGGGATTTCTCGTCCGCTTACCGTCTCCGCCAATGGATGTATTCTCCACACTCCAAGAGGACGAACGAATCCGATGGATTGGACATCAGCAACCTCAGTGGAGGATTGCTCCGCAATTGATTGATGAAGCCTTCATTCCTCAATCGTTAACCTTCATCCCTGCATCAGACCTCGGCCACGGAGGCTATCCAGTTCTTGCCACAGATTTGATTCGCTATGGGGCCGATGAAGCGTGGTGTGATGCTTGGCTTTGTCGAGCAGTTGTTTCTGAGGAGACACTTGCGACCTTGTTGAGAAATGTGGCTCACGACGGTCGTATCATCTGGACTGAACCCTCTGCTGAATTAAGATTGCATAATGCACTTGCATGGTCCATTGCAGGAGTCCAAGATGTCAACAACAATGCATCATTTACTCTCGATGGATCCGGTGAAATGATTGCCATAGCAGATACAGGTTTGGACAACAATCACCCTGATTTGACAGGGAGAGTGGCCGCCACATACACACAATTTGGACTTGATCCTTCCCCGGCCGATACCAATACAGGTCATGGTACTCACATTGCTGTTACAGTCGTCGGTAACGGCACGGGGGACTCATCCGCTCAAGGTGTCGCCCCAGCCGCCAACCTCGTCATGTATGCACTGGAGCACGACCCTACAGGTGTCTTTGGTAGAATTGGTTCAATTTACGATATCCTCAGAGATGCAGAGCAAATGACAGCGAGAATCGCTGTCAATGCATGGGGTCTGAATGGGAATTACGGCCAATACACTGCAGATGCGCGTTCAGTTGACATGTTTGTCAACGACCGAGATGATTTGACTCCGATCTTTTCAATTGGCGACCGAGGTGGACAAGGTGCATCCCAAGTGACATCACCCTCGACTGCAAAAAACACCATCGCTATTGGAGCCTCCACTACAGGTTCTTCCGGAACAATTGCCGCAGGGGAAGTTGCAAACTTTTCATCGCAAGGACCATCACTTGACGGACGAATCAAGCCGGATCTTGTTGCTCCTGGTGTCGGTGTCTGTTCCGGGTTAGCTGAAGAGGCAAAATTCCCATCAGGTCCTTCCTGTTTGACCGGTTCGCATTCAACTGGAAATTCGTATTACATGGAACTTTCAGGTACTTCCCAAGCAACAGCAGTTGCTTCTGGAGTGGCGGCTTTAACACGTGAATTCCTTCGTGAACAAGCCGGTGTGAGTTCACCTTCCAGTTCTCTTGTAAAAGCAGCTCTCATCAACGGCGCTGAAGATTTGGGTACGCCCGATATTCCAAACGCTGACGAAGGATGGGGGCAAGTTGACCTTTCTCGTACCGTTCTGCCCATGGATGGAACAACTCCTTTGAATACATTCTTTGATGACAACAAACTTCTTTCCCCAGGATTTGGATTGCTTTATTCCTTCTCACTTGACCCGTCCCATGGCGTTGACATCACGCTTGCATGGACCGATGAAGCAGGCAGTGCAAATGCCCCTCAAAGCCAACCAAGACTCGTTAACAACATGGATTTGATCCTCGTTGACCCGAACGGAGTTGAGTGGTTGGGCAATCAATTTGCAAACGGGATAACCACATCGGGTGGTACAGCCGATGATGTCAACAATGTCGAACGTATTCGCATCCCAGCCGGAGCCCTCTCAGGTGGACAAGGACAGTGGATTTTGAAGGTCCTTCATCGTGGAGGGACTTCTCAAGACTTTGGCTTGGTCATGTCCGCTGTTGCAACGCCAACACCTCAAGCGGATTTGGCGGTATTTGATGGCAGCATCATTACTTCCTCGGTCAATCCGCTTCGAAACGACCTGATTGCAATCAGCATTGCATGGGTCAATCAGGGGACGAGTCCATCCGGAAGCTTTGACATTCTCTTTGAGGATTTAACCTCTCAAGATGTCCTTACAGGCACAACGCGTAGTGGATTGCAGCCAGGTGAGTTGGATGCTATTACCATCTATCATCAATTTGCAACAACTGGAATTCACACGCTTAGAGTATCTGTTGATACGACCGACCAAGTCGTAGAAATGAACGATGCAAACATAGGTACTGACAACAACATATGGACGGTTGATGTGGAAGTTATGGCTCTGGGAGTCCGTGTTGTTGTCGCTGATGCACAAGGAAATCTACCCACCACCAGTGCTGAGCGTGATGCTAATGCGAATCTTGTTCTCGATGTGAGGAACGATTCCGGAATTGATATTCCTCTAGCCGTGCTTCACGAAGGTACTGGGAATCAATCCGTCACCCTTTCATCGACGATGGTCCAAGTTCCATCACCAGACCGTGCAGACTTCTTCCTCCCCAGTCAAGACCAATGGAGCCGAACGTTTGACGAAACGACCAACTTCATTCTTACCGCACAAGGTACCAACGATGCAAACAATACCATCAATTTGCGCTTGGAAGACTTGGATGCAGATTTGACAACCGACCCCCAAAGTCCTCGTTTTGTTCGGGCAGGGACCTATGTCATTGACATTACCGCCCGCTATGAATTCCAGCCTACTGTTGCTCACAGTCAGCGTATTTACATCGTGGTTGAGCAGTTGGATCAAGTGAGCGTTGTCCCTGCGGGAACCAGTGGGTTACAAGCGGAACCAGGCAAATCTAGTTTCTTTTCTATCTCCGTAAAGAATACCGGTAATGCACCAGCTCAGTACAGTGTTGAGTGCTTCTCTGAACACCGTTGGCAGGTCATGCTCGGTGGTTCAAATTCATCCCGTCTGGATTTTGAACCGCTCAATATTCAAGAATATCTCCCAATGGCAGTGCGAATCATCGTGCCTTTGGTAGCGGGTGGAATGCCGGCGGCTGGCGATACTGATACTGTGACGTGTTATGTCACTTCGCTGACTGATTTGACGATGAATTTCACCGAAACAGTATCGATTGAAGTTCTTCCGCAAGAATCCTTTGAAGTGCATCTCTCTGATGATGATGGCAGGGTTGGTCCGTCTCATTTAGCCAGTGATCATGCAGTTGATAGCGGTGAAAAGCTGCACATGAATCTAAGCGTTGAAAATACCGGGAACATAGCAGTGTCACTCGATGTAAGAGTTCAACCATCAAATCCACTATGGGCCATCCGGGTCAGTCATGACGGACAGGATGACTCTCGTACGCTTGGATTTAACATCCAACCCGGTGATACCAAGGTTGTTATGCTCGTATTTACCGTTCCCATTACCGCCGAAGAAGGGGATGAAAATGCCTTCACAATTCGAACCGAACGCTCCTCAACCAACTTTAGATCAAATGTCACAGAACTCGTCGTGAGGGACGAACTCGCCGTTCAATTGACAGGCCCAGAAAACAATCATATTGATGTGAGCATAGGAAATAATTTTGCTTACGCTGATTTCACCGTCAAAAACACCGGCAATACCGCACTTAGTTTGGAGTGGACTCATGGTTTAGCACCTGACGGTTGGACGGTTGGTTTCGCCAACCCGATTCTCTACTTGGAGCCAAGGGAAGAGGAAGTTGTCAGTTTCGGAATGACTCCACCCGCACAGGCGAATGTTTCTACTAATGCCTTTGAGATACTTGTGTCTGTCAATGGGACAAATACAGGCCGATTCACAGAAGATGCAGTCATGTTGTCGGTGGGTGTCTTGGAATCCATGTATGCCAATCTCACCGTTGAAGATACAGAAATTCGCCCGTTGGAAGAAATCCCTCGGGATGGTTCTGCTTCGCAAAATTTTGTACTCCGAAACGATGGTAATACGCCATTTAGCGGAGAAGTACAAGCTGAAATTCTTGACCAAGATGGAATGCTTCGTGATGACTGGAAGGTCACAATAACTCCAACAACAGTTTCAGACCTCGCCGTTGGTTCAACGGTTCTATTGACCGTGACCCTTGAGCCGCTCGAAGATGTTTCAAGGTCAGTTGGATCACTCACCATCAATGTAACCGCAGACGGTCAACAAATCACCTCCTTTGCCATTGATGCTGGCGCCAAGGCCGCAGTAGGGAATCAGGGGCTCTTCAGTTCGTTATCACCAGGTGCTACAGCATCTGTGTTGGGACTGATAGGAATTTGTGTCGCTGTTGTTGCTCGCCGTGTCAAAAAGTCAGGTGAACTGCACGACGATGGTTTGGAACTTGTTGCACCAGATTCCCATACCAATCCCGATTCAATGGGTGCTCGAAGAGATGAAGTATTGGATATCAGTAGCGCAGTTGACGACTTGACAAGCGGCGAGGTAAGTGATGAAGAGATCGCAAAAGCACTCATGCAATCTATGGATTTACCTTCAGCACCAGCAGCCGTCCCCTCCGGACTGCCTCCCGGGATGCCTCGAGCAGGAATGCCTCCAGTAGGAATGCCTCCAAAGGGGCTCCCTCCAGTCCGCTCTCAAGCGCCTCTCCCGATGCCTTTGCCTTCGCTACCGGTTCAACCTGCCCAACCAGCGGTAACGGTTGCTCCATCCGCTCAAGGCCCCCCTCTACCGCCAGATGGCCTCCCTCCGGGATGGACGATGGAACAATGGGCACATTACGGCCATCAGTGGCTTCAGCGTCAAGGATAAGACCGTGTCAATCTTGAAAGGTAAGAGGTCCTAGCCCTGCCATGGGCAGCATTGTACTTTTTGGGCCGCCTGGGGCCGGTAAGGGCACTCAAGCACAGCGAATAATGGAGCACACCGGACTGCCTCAGGTTTCAACAGGGGACATGCTAAGAGCCGCAGTTAAGATGGGGTCTCCAATCGGTTTGGAGGCAAAATCATTCATGGACAAGGGTGCTCTCGTTCCCGATGATGTGATTTTGGGATTGATAAAAGAACGAATTCAACACGATGATGCAGCAAATGGCGTCATGTTCGATGGTTTCCCAAGAACAATACCACAGGCTGAAGCATTGAGTAATTTAACAGAAATCACACATGTTCTGGCCATTGAGGTCCCTGATGAGCGAATTGTTGAACGAATATGTGGTCGTGTGACCTGTGGCGCTTGCGGAAAGGTCTTTCATGATACCTTCAATCCTGTTCCTCCCGAAGGCTGTGAATGTGGTTCATTTCAAGAAAAGCGTCGTGTTGACGATAATGAAGCAACGGTATTGACACGACTTGATGCATATCATGTACAAACATCTCCTCTAGCCGATTGGTACCGCTCTCGAGGCTTGTTCCATTCAGTTGACGGTGACCGAGATATCGCAGATATTACCGATGACCTTCTCAACATTCTCAACTGAGGTTGATGTTCATGGCTCGTAACCGACGTAGAACTTCTCGTCAGCAGCGCGGTGCTTCAGCAAAGGTTGCACAACAGCATTTGATTGAAATTTTATCATCCCCCTTGGACCATCATCATGAGGTCGTTGATTCAGCAGCAGTACATTTGATGAAAATATCGCGGCGCCATCGGTTGTCAATTCCTTCAGAATCACGCCATTTGGTATGCAGGAAGTGTTGGATTGCCCATTCGATAGCGGGAAGGGTTAGAGTCCGCATTAAGGCCGGTCAACGAACGACAACTTGTCTTAAATGCGGAAGTATTCGCAGGCACGGTGGCGGACCTAAATTCCACCGCTCAAACCGAGGTGATGTTTAGTGGCTTCCATTCCTGAACGAGTTCTCCGCCAAGCTAAATCAAGAGACTTTAGACCAAGTGTTCGTATTGGAAAGTCCGGCATCACTGAGACAGTTATTGATGAAATAAGCAATCAGCTCAAGTCCAAAGAATTGGTCAAAATTAAAGTTAACAAAGGCCTGTTTGAACGAGAGCAACGTTCAGAGGTGTGGGCTTACATTGCAACGGAGACGAACTCAACCCTCGTTTTGCAACGAGGAAACATAGGCGTTTTGTGGCGTTCTTAGACATCTCTCATGCAAATGGTCAAAGAGTGAATGCCTTTCCCTTGAAATAACTGGAGACTTTACATGAACTCAAATCTCTTTACAAATAAAGGCCGCAGCATCTCATTTGGATTGTTGGTCTTTACTGGCTCCATGATTTGCATGGGCTCTTCTCAAGCAGGTGGAGGTGGAGGAATAAGCCTTGACCTCCACATCAAGGAATCGTTGGAAACTCAAGCTGTCTGGGTCGGATTAGCAATTCTCATCGGCGTCTACGCCTTGATTATCACCGAAGTTGTTCACCGCACTCTTGCGGCTGCACTTGGTGGACTTGCAGCAATGCTCGCCTTGAATTATTACACGGTTGAAGACGCGCTTTCCCTTGCTCAAGTCACCACAATGATCGACTGGGAGACAATTGGTCTTCTTCTCGGCATGATGGTGATGGTAGGAATTCTATCCCATACCGGTGTGTTCGAGTATTTTGCAGTCCTTGCTTACAAGAAAAGTGGTGGTTCCATATGGACTTTGGTTGTTATTCTATGTTCGGTTACCGCCGTTCTCTCCGCCTTTTTGGACAATGTTACAACAATGCTTCTTCTTACCCCCGTAACCATTCAACTCGCCAAAGTCCTGGATTTGAAACCGATCCCGATTCTTATCTCCGAAGTGTTGTTTTCAAACATTGGTGGTGCTGCAACGATGATTGGAGATCCACCCAACATTATGATTGGCTCAGGCCTCTCAGAAACGGCTATTGCGAATGCTAAAACGGCCGACGGTGGAAGTTATTCACAAGACATGATCAGCCAGGGAGTTACATTTAATGATTTCATCATAGAAATGGCCCCTGGTATCTTGATGACCGTTGTGCCAGCGTTCATGTTTATCAAGTGGTTTTACAGAGAAGAATTCTCAGGAAGCCGTGTTCGTGATGTCGCCGAATTAGAGGCAAAGTATGGGATTAAAGACCCGGCAATGCTGAAGGTTGGCGGTACGATTCTTGTCATCGTAATCTTGAACTTCTTCTTGCATCCTCTAACGGGTATTGCTGTGTCCTGGATTGCCCTCGTAGGAGCTGTTGTGATGCTTTTGGCTACCGACCGTCATGAATTGGAAGAACCCCTCGAATCGGTTGAATGGACAACCTTACTGTTCTTTGCTGGATTGTTCGTGCTCGTTCACTCCCTACAAGAAATTGGGGTCATCGCGTTCATTGGAGAATATGTGGAGAAGGCTATCGCCTACTTTGGTGACGATACCCCTGAAGGCCAAACAGTGCGCCTCGCTGCTGCAATTCTCATCGTTCTGTGGGTTTCAGCGGTTGCTTCTGCTTTCATCGACAACATCCCATATACAGCCACAATGATCCCGATTGTGTTACAGATTTCAGATAATTTGGGTTCTTACCTACTCACTCCATTGATTTGGGCCCTCGCATTTGGAGCATGCTTGGGCGGTAATGGTACCCTTATTGGAGCCTCTGCGAATGTCGTAACTGCGGGAATGGCTGAAGAAGCAGGATACCCGATTTCCTTCAATGAATTCTTCAAAGCAGGATTCCCAATAATGATCATCACCACCATCATTGTGTCGTTCTACATGCTCCTCGTTTTTGTCGTCGGAGGCGAAGACGGAGCAAATACTGTTAAAATCGCTCTACTGTTTGTTACGCTCGTGAGCATCGTCTTGCAAACGATGAGGGGCCGTAAGAAAGGGAAAAGCCTCGCAGACGCCTTGGTCGATGATGATATGGATCTGATTGCTGAGATCGTTGAGGATGTCAAAAACCTCCCACAAACTATCGTTGGTCGCCTTCGCCAAGAAGAGTGAGTAGGGTCAATCAAGCGTTGCTTTCAAGGAGTGCGGCGATTTCGCTTAGTTGGGGCAGGCTATATGTTTGAGTGTAAAGTCTGTGGATTGCTCTCGCTTGGAGGTACATCATGTCCTGCATGTGGAAGCCAACTTCGAAACGATCTGTCAAAGACGATGCTTGCTGATGGGGACTTCCCTACTGAAGTTCCTGGTCTGGACGAGGCTGCGGAATCATGGTACGAACTTGAGGGAATAGATCCTCCTGCTCATGTTAATGAGTCGGCATCCAAGAGTGTAAAGAGCGAGTCTCTTCCCTTTGGATTTCAAGGTGAATCCAACGTGGTAAGTTCTCGCCTTCCCTTTGGAATTGGGAGTTATGCAGCAGGCATTCCTTTTGATTCGGGCGGAATTGTTGTTACCGGCCAAGAAGACAGCATTCAGTCCAATACTCAGAGCTCTGCTCCCTTAACGCAGGATGTTTCTAATGAAGTTCCTGAGAGATCAACTTCCCACCCTGCTCCAACAGCCGAACCTTCGTCTAATCCTCCACCTCAACAATCCTCAAATGATGCTGCGCCTCCAGTGGTATCTCCTTCACCTGAACATTCCCATCAACCAATCGTAGACCTTCCAGAAATGCCCGAGACAGTGGTGTCAAATACCCAAAAACAGCCCCTGAATGTCCCTTCTGAACCGACGAACATCGGGCAGGGCTTAGTTCAACCAGTTCGCCTGGATTCAGCTCGTTTGGTAACCGCTCCCGAGGTCGTTGAATCAAGTCCTGAAGTTCCAGAATATTGGAAGATTGACGCTGGAGTTCCAAACTATGATGAAATCTACAGCCAAGACGAGGAAATCATTGAGGTGACCTATGATTCCCTCGACGATGATGTATTGGTTTATGACCACGAAAGTGACTCTCCTGCAGCAGTATTTTATTCACCTCTTGAGGCCGCTCCTGTGGCTCAAATAAAGCCTGTAATTCAACTCAAACTTCACCCCATTATGGCCATGGATGTCGACATCAAAAATCATCCAGAACTCGGTGATTTTTTGAGTGCAGGATTTGATGGCTTACAACAGAGGTCGTGGGTTCAAGCAGCCCGTTCGTTCCAGAAAATCGCCGCCAAAATGCCTGAAGATCCATATGTATTCAACAACTACGGAATTTCACTTCTTCAACGAGCTCTTGATTTGAAAGCGAGCAGTGATGCGCATCAACAATCAATGGCTAATGCACAATTTGAATCGGCCATTCTCGCTTTGCGAGAAGCCGCAAAAAATGCTCCTACTGAAGGTGAAATATTGCTCAATTTGGCGCACGCTCTGATTGAAAGTGGACGGTCTGAAAAAGCTCTTGGAATTATGAACGTCCACAACCTGCGCCATCCTGATTCTACGAGCGGATTGAATACAGCAGCGGTAGCAATGTTCCATCTCGGACAGTTGTCCCAAGCCATGGATACCCTCCGCAAAGCCAGCAACGACCCCATTGCAAAAGGGAATCTTTCTCAGTTCACAAAGGCCAATTAAGGCCTATTCGCTCAAAACCGCAATTTTAAATCTAAAAACAGTGGCCTGTTCTGTATTTTCAGTACAAGAGCGAACCGATTTCTTCATATACGGGCGGTAGGTCGGGTGGTTGCTTAGCACCTTGTGATGCACGTCATCGCGGGGGAAGGGCTGAGGAGAATCACCCTCGAGGAGGTGGTTTTCTGCGGAGGCCGAATTGGCATGATTAGATACCGAAGGGTTACTCATATGGTGTGGTAACATACACATGTGATGCTACAACCCAACTGGGGGATCGCTCGGCTCGAGTGCCGATGAAGGTCGTGACAAGCTGCGATAAGCTGCGGGTAGGCGCATGTATGCCTAAGATCCGCAGATGGCTGAATAGGACTTCCTGTTTCTTCGGAAACGGTCGCATTAGCGATAGGGAACCCACCGAATTGAAGCATCTTAGTAGGTGGAGGAAATGAAATCAAACGAGATTCCGTTAGTAGTGGCGAATGAACACGGATCAGGACAAGCCGAATCCCAAATCGAAAGAGAGGGAGATGTGGTTGTCAGTCTTTTGTCTAAGTTATGGAAGGTGAACTCGCCTGGAATGGCGGATCCATAGAGGGTGAAAGTCCCGTAACCGTACATAATATGACCACGTGACTGTCAAAGAGTAGCATGCGTTGGAAATCGCGTGTGAACATGGGAGGCAAATACTTCCAATCCTAAATACAACTCGAGACCGATAGTTTACAAGTAACGTGAGTGAAAGCTGAAAAG
>PBTH01000021.1 GCA_002726495.1 Methanobacteriota archaeon
ATCATGACTGGAAAAGAATACCGAACCATTACTGACGTGAAAGGACCTCTGGTCTTTTTGAACAAAACTGAGCCTGTTGCCTTTGGTGAAATCGTTACCTTACGACTCTCCAATGGTACCATCAAGAACGGACAAGTTCTCGATACATCCGACGATCTCGTGATTGTCCAAGTGTTTGAAGGAACAGCAAAGATTGACCGAGAATCCGGTGTTACCTTCATGGGCGACGTTTTCAAACTCCCAGTGAGTACAGACCTCGTCGGTCGTATTTTGGATGGAGCAGGACGACCCCGTGACGGTGGTCCGGAAATTGTTGCTGATGAGAAAGCAGACATTATCGGTGCTGCAATCAACCCATACAGCCGACAAAGCCCAAATGATTTCATTCAAACTGGCGTGTCTGCAATTGACCTATGTACCAGCCTTGTTCGTGGACAGAAGTTACCAATTTTCTCTGCATCAGGTCTTCCACACAACGACATTGCTCTGCAAATTGCTCGTCAAGCAAAGCTCAAGGACTCCGATGAAGAATTTATTGTTGTGTTTTGTGCAATGGGAATTACTGCTGAAGAATACAACTTTTTCCGTTCAGATTTGGAGCGAACAGGTGCTCTTGAGAACGCTGTATTGTTCGTCAACCTAGCCGACGACCCGGCTGTTGAGCGAATCATTACACCTCGTCTCGCCCTCACCGCTGCTGAATATCTTGCTTTCGAGAAGGATTACCACGTTCTGGTCATCTACACGGACATGACCAACTACTGTGATGCACTTCGCCAAATTGGCGCAGCTCGTGAAGAAGTTCCTGGACGCCGTGGTTACCCCGGTTACATGTACACTGATTTGGCTATGCTCTACGAGCGTGCTGGAATTATCAAGAACAAGAAGGGCTCAATCACTCAGTTCCCAATCCTAACCATGCCTGGTGACGATATTACGCACCCAATTCCTGACTTGTCTGGATACATTACAGAAGGACAGATTGTTATTTCCCGTGAATTGCACCAACAAGGTATCTATCCGCCGATCAACGTTCTACCATCGCTCTCACGATTGATGGGTTCCTGTATTGGCGAGAAGACAACCCGTGAAGACCACAAGTCAGTTTCTGACCAAATGTATGCCGCATACGCCCAAGGCCGTGAACTTCGTGGACTTGTCGCCATTGTCGGTGAGGACGCACTCAACGAGCGTGACAAGCAATTGCTTGACTTCTCTGGAGTCTTTGAAGACAAGTTCCTTCGCCAATCACGTGACGAAGACCGTTCCATTGAGGAAACGCTTGATTTGTGCTGGAGCCTTATGTCTGCAATTGATACAAAGTACCTGGTGCGACTTGACCAAAAGTGGATTGACAAGTACCATCCTGACAACCGAGCTTGAATACGAATCACAACTGATACACGAGGGGAATGCTATGGCACTGGATATCAAACCAACCCGAAGCGAACTCATCAAGTTGAAGTCTCGAATCAAGCAAACCAAGAACGGTTACAAGTTGCTGAAGATGAAGCGTGATGGACTGTTCCACGAATTCCGCCAACTTCTTTCTGTCATGATTGAGGCGAAGAAAGAACTTACCAACGCCTACCGTCTTGCTAAAACACGAATTGACCTTGCAAACGCCATTGAAGGTGGTCTTGCCGTTCGTGCCGCAGCCATTGCTAACTCAGCACATCCAGAGGTTGAGGTTGAACGCCGAAACATCATGGGTGTCGTTGTTCCCAGCGTCAGTGGAACCAATTTGAAGTCCACCTTTTCAGAGCGTGGGATTGGTTTTATCGGTTCTTCACCCTACATTGACGAAGCGAGTGATTCTTTCAGCGAATTGATCGAGAAGATTGTTACTGCATCCGAGATGGAAGCCACTCTCAAGCGACTGCTTGCTGAAATTGAAGCTACAAAACGCCGTGTAAATGCTCTCGAGTTCAAGGTGATTCCAGAACTTGAAGAAGCCAAGGTATTCATCCAACTTCGCCTTGAAGAAATGGAGCGTGAAGAAACGTTCCGATTGAAGCGATTCAAGAACAAGTGAGTCACTTGTTTGATTGAATTCCTGTAACGAGGGATTCATGGGGGATGGGTATTACCGAGTGTTGGGTGGGAGATGTTGAGCGAGCCAGAATCTTCGTCTGATTTGCCCGAACAGTTGGGCCATCACAAAGAATCATGGGACCAACACGAGCTTCTTGGTTCCATTTTAGCATCTTATTTTGATATACTTCAGCATACCGGAGGGCGTTGGCCATCATGGAAGGTCGCATACGCTGGAGACGCTTCCATTCATGAGGGGCTTGTTGATGCAAACCGTCACCTTGAACGGCTTGGATGGATGGCCAAATTGACATCGGATGAAGGATGGACCATCACGGTGTTTCCCCTTCCGGAGCGTCAGTTCCCTCGTTTGAATACCGTTCTTTTGTTTTGGGGGCTCTCCTTCCTCACCCTCAGTCTTGCAGGTGATGTTTGGATGAACTCCGCAAGGCCGGAAGAAGGCTGGTTTTCCTCCTCCTCATTTTTCGATGCTGTGATTGGATATGCACTTCCAATCATGGGCTGTCTCATCATTGCCTCCTTTATTCAGACACGCGTTGCTCGTCGTTTTGGAGTTCGCTCTGGCCATATTATGCCAGTACCCGACCTCACCATCGCATTGTATGCGTTGGGGATTTTTCCATCAAGTTGGCTCTTCTGGCCATTCGGAATTTTGCTTATACCAACCATGCCCCGAATGGATGCACGCCCATGGCCAAATCGAGCATCCCTCGGTTACACAGCCCTTTCAGTACCAATGGTATTGATGATTACGGGGATCACCCTTTTGTTTGCAGGCATTACGTTAACTCCACAATATATTGAAATCTCATCAATGCCATTGTTAACATCCGCTCCAAGTTTTTTGGCCTTAATTGCGGTGGAATTTATCCACGATGATGCAATTATTCGGATGGCATGGGCTCATCCTTGGGTTCATGCTGGTGGAATGCTCATGCTGTTTGCTTGGATTTCCGTCCTCCCTGTCCCAACCTTCCCCGGTGGAAGACTTCTCATCGCAAGAATGGGCGTACTTGAGGCAAGAAGTTCAGGCACTCAGAGTCTCCTTCTTGCAGTAGTGTTACTCTTTGCGTTCATCTTCGATGTTTTTGATGGATTCTCACTTTGGTTCCTTGTTATCGGCTTGATTTTACCGTTGATCTTCTTCCTTGGAAACGATTTACGAATTCCATTCATCTTGGATGAAAACGAAGGCTTGAGTGAACGGGATCATGGGCGAATGGGAATGTTGCTTCTCATTTCCATCCTCCTCGTTCTACCAGCTCAACAACCCGTGTTGAGGGGCGATTCATGGGACGATGATTTACAATTTGAAATCGGCCAACCTAATGCGGCTATTTTGGGCGAGAATGGGACATGGTACTCATACAATGAAATCAAAATTATCAATCCTTCATCAATTCAAAAACCCTACGCCATTGACGTCTTTTTTGAGAACGTCGGCCATGATTGGAACATTGAATGGGTCTGCGATGACCAAAATTCATTGACACTCAATGGAAACGGGTGTGGTTCGAATCTACTCCCTGGACGTACCGCAATATTTTGGATCAATTACACTTGGTCTTCAACACAACAACCCTTGGTATCCAACCTCACCTATGTAGTGGAAATGAACGGTCAATATTCACTTGAGACTCAGTCTCTTCAACCTGGCCTCGAGGTGTCTGTCTCAGATCATTGGTATGATGTCTTTACTGGAAATCATGTCAAGCGATGTGTTGACCTCCACGGAGAACTCCTTGACTCCAGTGAACTCAATGTATCGGTTGCGGATTCTCAAATCAATGACCTGCAAACAACTTTGGTCCAAATCGAGGGTGAACCTGGTATGACCGCTCAACATGAGGAAGTCCCTTCTTCAATTTGTCTGAGAGGGCTTGATCCTTTGGTGTTCCAACCGCCAATGTCCGAAATTACATTGAATAACGACACGTTCAAACCACTCTTGCCGGAGAATTATCGGCCACTGGAAGGAATATTCCCGCAGAATGGATGGACCATTGGGACAAGTGAAGATGTGATTCCTGGATGGGGGTCATTGTTCAGTGAAGGCGGAGTCCTACAGATTGGAAGCGAGTTATGCCCGATTAACCCAACGATAAGTACGCCTTCTCGTCCTTTGGATGGCCCTTGGATTTGGGACACAGCCGTTTTCAAAATTGGTTCGCTTCCCGATGTCGAAACAGGACAGAATTTGACCTTGGTAATGGCTGATGGTTCAAATGCATCATTATGCAGCAACAGTGACCCGTTTGACCCGTATCCACGTCTCAAATTTGATGTTCACACCGGCCCTGAAATGCTGGTAGAATGGATGAACACGACAACTCGCTTCTGGACCACGCCACTTGCAATGGCGATTAACGGAACCTTGTTGGACCAAACGATGGGTGAACTCTCCTTCATCAACCCCGGTAACGAATCAATCCCCTTCCGAATCGCTCGAGAGGGCGGAATTGGAGAGGATTGGAGCCATGATTGGGACGGCCAGTACCTCTCGCCAGGCGTGACTAATTTGTCACTTACTCCACCATCTGAGCCATATTCAACCATGTGGATTACCCATGAAGCGGGCACTGTAGTCCTGCACTTAGCCAGTTATCAGTGAGGCGAATTCATGCGTATTTCGATATTGGGTGTTGGTTCAATTGGAACATTGATTGCTACCTCCTTTGCAAACACTCCGCATGAAATCCATCTCCATTTACGAGGTGAACGAGGTGCAATGGTCATGCTTCAAGGCTTGGAAGTCACAGGTGCAAGTGAGGCCAAATTCCCTGCAGAACGCTTTCTCTTAAGCACCGAAGAGTTGGAACTTCCAGTTTCGCTTGAACACGGTTCAGACCTTGTTGTCCTCACATGCAAGGCTCATGAAGTCGGCCATCTTGCAAATTTGGCTTCTCATTTGGTGTCGGACAACGGCATTGTCCTCGCATTGTCAAACGGTCTTGGCCATGTTGAAACGTTGAGTCGCACCGTTGGACCGGGTCGCACGGTAGCTGCAACCACTACTCATGGAGCATACAGAACTCCAGAAGGCCCCGTGACTTGGGCCGGAGAGGGAAGTGTGAATCTCGCAAGCATCCCCCTCGGCCCAGACGCCGATGCTATGTTGCAACTCTCTCAATTGTTCGAATCCGCCGGCTTGAAGCCCGTTGTTTATCCCGATGCAATGCAGATGATATGGGAAAAAGTTCTGCTGAACATTACGATCAATCCACTGGCGGCTCTTGCAGGTTTGAAAAATGGCGAGTTGCTGGATTCCGATGTCCTCAATGGTTGCATGTTGCTTTACAGAGAAGCAAAACAGGTTGCAGAAATGGAGCGTGTTCAACTGCTGGATGAGATTGAATTTGAACATCTCTTGCGCTCTGTTCTTGAAGCAACTGCTGACAATTCTTGCAGCATGTTGGAAGATATCAAGGCCGGTAGAATCACCGAAATTTCATCTCTTAACCGAGAAATCGCAAATAGAGCGGAGCAATTTGGACTGAGCGTACCGTTGAATCAAGTCCTTGCATCACTTATTGAGGCCTGTCATCCTGTATGAGGTCCAAGTTGAAATGCAGGCCGACGTTTCTTCCTTGTCGCAATGCATCATCAACGACTAGCGTACCAATTAAGGAGAGATTACGTAATTCAATCAGTTCTCTTGAAGGGAGAGAATGCCGCCAAAGACGGTCAATTTCTTCATGAAATAGACTGAGTCGGCGTGCAGCACGCTTCAACCTTTGATTGGTGCGTACGATTCCGACCTCCTGGTCCATCGTCGTCAACAAACTGTTTCTATCGTGAATAACAGGTGCATGTTCAACGAGGCTGGCTAAACCTTCTGCTCGCCATTTTGGATGGCTTCCTTCGTAGGTTGTCGGGGGATTTGAAATCAAATACTCCGAGGCTCGATGCGCATATACTACGGCTTCAAGGAGACTGTTGGATGCTAAACGATTCGCTCCATGCATGCCAGTACAAGCAACCTCTCCAATCGCATACAGGTGGGGCATGATGTTCTCGTTGTCGCGAACATAAGCGCGTCCGATGTTGTCAACCCTTATTCCACCAACCATGTAATGCGCTGCTGGGACGACAGGGATTGGATCCTTTCCAAGTACGATTCCTTCTTGGTCAAGCCGTCGTTGTATGTTTGGGAACTGTTGTTTTAGAAATTCGGAGTTAAGGTGAGATGTTACAAGATAGACATGTCGTTCTCCGGTTAGTTTTAGACGTTGGTCAATCGCCCGAGCAACGATGTCACGAGTCGCCATTGACCCTTCAGGAGAGTGTTCAAGGGTGAATGAATATGCATCTGGTTTGGGTGAATTGATTCCAGATTCAACTGCGCTTTTGCATGCCTTCGTCCATTCAAGATACCCTTCATGGTCCAAAAGTACTGCTCCTTCTCCTCGCAAGGCTTCTGACATCAAAAAAGGCCGTTGAGATTTTGCATATAGGGCGGTTGGGTGAAACTGAATGAAGGCGAGGTCATGTACGCAAGCCCCCGCTCTATAGGCCATTGCAAGTCCGTCTCCAGTGGCGACACTTGGATTGGTTGTAGCCTTCCAAAGTCGCCCAACGCCTCCAGTGGCAAGCATGATCGCGTCAGCCTCCACGGTCAATACTTCATTCGAAAGTTGGTCAAGGCACCAGACTCCGCCAATTCCAAATTCAGGCATTCCGTGTTTCCGTTGAATAAGGTCAATGGCCAACGTGTTGGGTAAAAGTGTAATTTTTTCATGGCCCTCAGCATATTGGGTTAATGCTCGTTCAATCTCCCTCCCTGTTGCATCTTTTGCATGAAGGATTCTATTTTCAGAGTGGCCTCCCTCTTTTGCAAGAGAATATGTCCCGTCCTTCTTTTGTTCAAAGTTGACTCCAATATTGATGAGGTCGTGAATTCGCTCTCCAGCTTCAAATATGATCGAACGAACAACATCCTCATCACACATTCCGTCTCCCGAACGAAGTGTATCTTGGACGTGTGCCTCCATTCCTTCATCATTTGTTTTGTCAAGAATCGCCGCAATTCCACCTTGAGCCCAATTTGTGGACGAATCCTTTGTGCGTTGTTTGGTGATGACGGTCACATTGTGTTCAGCATCTGCCAGTTCGGCAGCGGCAAAAAGGCCGGCAATCCCGCTTCCAACAATGACGATATGAGCCATGATTGTCCCTCGTGATGATGGGTGCTATCCATCCTCCTTCTTGACGCTGATGGCCATCGCTTTGATTCATTGTTCACGATATCACTATGAAGTGGCCTCCTATGGTTGTGAAGGAGGCAGACTGATGCGGCGCATGCTTGGAACTCTTGTCGGTGGAGCAATTGTGGTATTCGTTATCGCAAATGTTCAATTCGGAGCGGTTGCTCCGATGGCAGTAAGCAATGCAGAAGATGCAAAATTGGATGTCCTCATGCTTTCAGACCCAACGTGTAGTTTTGAAGCGATTGAAGCAGAAATTGATGCCATGGGTACGTCATATTGCCTTGGTCAAAAGGGCGAATGGTCTGGAGCAGATATTCTCATGTTTGGTGAAGGCCTTGTCATCATTCTTGCAGGTAGGTTCCAATTGCCCCAAAACAAAGCCTGGGCGCAGAGAGTTAGGAAAATCGGATTTGTCATAGGGTGTACGTTCTTCAGTTTTGCCATCCTCGACCGTTTGGGATGGCTTCCCAGCGCTGCAAACTCGGAGGGCCTATCCGCTCTCTTCCCAGTCAAGGTGTCTCCGTGGTTGGTCCAAATTGGATTTGCAGTGGTTGGTGCTCTACTGATGCGCGGGCCCAAATATTGGGATGCAGAAGCTGTCACTCAAACAAGAGATAAATTGGAGAAACGTCGGGAGAAGGCGAGCAGATTCCGTGGCGCGTATCTTACCAAAGACAAACATGACAAAAAGACACTTGATCGTCATGAACGCAGCCGTCTACTCAGCAACGACCGCAACCTCTCAATGAGCAAAAGAAGAAGCAGTATTCTTGTTATGGCGACTTGTCCATATTGCCAAGGTACGGGCTGTAAAAAATGCAAAGAATTAGGCGTATTTTGACGCTCGTTCGGCGTTTGTTTCGACCCCTCAAAAACCGCTATACTGAGCCATGTTTATTCGTATTCTTTAAATCCTGTAAGCAACGGGTGTGAGAAATAAGGTAAGAATTAGTTTTCTTATCAAGAGGGATAGGGATGTATCTAAAGTCACTTGAAGTTTCCAATTTCAAATCATTCAAAGGCGAAGTGACCATCCCACTTGATCGCGGTTTCACTGCCATCACGGGCCCCAACGGTTCGGGTAAGTCGAACTGTGGGGATGCGATCCAATTTGTTCTCGGTCCTAAATCAAATCGAGTCATACGGGCTCAGAATTCAACCGACTTAATTTTCAATGGTGGCAAAAATTCCAAACCTGCAAGAGAATGCTCGGTCACGCTTGTTTTTGCCAACCCACTGATGAGCAACGGCCGGCGACGTCTTCCTCTTGACAAGGAAGAAATACGGATGTCCCGTAAAGTCCGCCTCACGCCCTCGAACAATGTGTCAACATCTTACATGCTTGACGGAGAAGACAGTACTCAGAAGGCATTTCACCGTCTTCTCGGTGCAGCAAATGCCCGACCTGATGGCTACAATATCGTCCTTCAGGGCGACGTCACGAGTCTTGCTAAAATGACTGCCAATGAACGCCGGAAAGTGCTTGATAATGTGGCAGGCGTGACTTCCTATGACGATGAAATTCGTAAAGCAACCAAACAACAAGAAAAGGTAGAGGGCTATATTGAACGAATCGGGCTTCTCGAAAAAGAACAACTTGACCGTCTTGCGACCTTGGAAAAGGAGAAGGCGCTTGCTGAAAAGGCAAAAGAGGTAACAGAAGAGATTCAACGTTCAAATGAACTCCTGCTGCAATCTCGTTATGCAAGCATGGTCAACGAGCTAGAATTTCATGTTGACCAACGAGAACAATCTCTATCTGCGAGTCAAACTCTCATGGACGAGCACAAAGAGAATGAAAAGAAGCTTCTTCAACTTGATGACCGGATTTCCGAGTTGCAAAAGGAGATCAATGCCCTCACCGGAGGAGATACCTCTGAACTTGGACGGGCAATCCGTGACCTCCAAGTCCGCATTGAATTGAACAACGACCGCATTTCAGAGGCGGAGCGTGAAGATGTCGAAGACCGTTCTGAATCAGAGAGCATGAATGAGCAATGGAATGAAGCGAGAGACGAACTTTCCGCATTTCAAAATGAACTCAAGACTGCGAACGACGATTTAGCTTCCGCTTTGGAGGCACTCAAAGAAGCAAAAAGGGAAGAATCAGACATCAATCTTGCTCTGGAATCAGCAGGCGAGCAAAATCTTGATCTCTCACGGGCCCTTTCCAAAGCAAAGGAATCGGTGAAAGAAGCCAAGGTTGTTCTTGATGGCGCTCAATCAGATGTTGACCGTCTTGCCCTTGAGGCTGAATTGATCGGTGAACAACTTGAGAATGCACAAAACGAGGCTGAAGAAATGCGCCTGGCTCTCGGCGAATGTGATTTGCGTAAGCAGGAACTTGATGACCAAGCACCTGAATACGACCGAGAAGCCCTCGCAGGTGCTTTGATGCAATCGCAGCGTACTGAACAACAACTGACAGAAGACACAGCGCGTATTGAAAATAAATTCAGAGATGCAGAGCGCCGCCTCTCCCGAGCTAAGGCTGAGATGGAGGAAAAGTCAGGTGCAAAAGGTCTTGCAGGTGGCGCTAGTGCGGTTATTGCAGCAAGAGATCAAGGAGAACTTACGGGAATTATCGGGACCATTGCTGAATTGTGCGCTCCGAAAGATGATTCCCATGAAACGGCGCTTGCAACTGCCATAGGAGGGGGAATGGCTTCAGTTGTTGTCGATACGGATGAAGATGCAGCACGAGCGATTCGTTGGCTTGCTGAGACTCGTTCCGGCCGTGCGACATTCCTCCCGCTCAACAAACTTGCAAATTCGAGGCCGGCTGGTAAGTCGGTCATGGTGGCTCGCAAAGAAGGCGTCATCGGTTTTGCTCACGAGATGCTTGATTACGACCCAAGAATAGACATCGCTGTTCGTTTTGTTCTAAGAAACACACTCTTGGTCGACTCCATGGCAACAGCGCGAAAGCACATGGGCGGTATTCGTTTGGTCACCTTAGGTGGCAACCTGACTGAAGCCGGAGGTGCAATGGTTGGTGGTTCAAGGAGAAAACTCAACATTGCATTTGGAGGGCGTATACAAGGTGCTTCGGAAGTTGAGAAATGTACAGCAGAAGTTGAAAAGTACCGTCTGATGTCTGAAACCGTATCAAGCGCATTACGAGAGGCGCGAACAAAGCAACAAGAGTTGCGCAATCAGATCAATGCTCTTGTCGATGACAGTCATGCAACATCCGTACGTGAATTGAAAGCTGAAAGAAAGCAATTGCAAGCAGCCTATTCAAAGGGAATCGGCGTTGTCAAAGGATTGGAAGAAAAGCTCGCTCTTTTGCAGACCAATGCACAAACTTCACTCAAATCATTGGATGAATCACAACGTCGCCATACCGAGGCTACAGAAGAGAGTGAACTGGCTCAAAGCGCACTTGAGGCTGCCAGCCCCGAGCATCTGCGAGAGCGAATGAACGCTGCCAAGCTCAAGCGAGTTGAGGCAACAGGTGTAAAAGAACGCGCAGAAGGGTATCTTGCAAGTGGCGCAGCCAGTCTGAATCTTATTCAGCGTCGTGTTGATGAGTCCAAAGCCCGTATTGACCGTTTGGAGTCTGACCGAATCACTCGAAGCGAACGAATTGATACACTTTCTGCACAACGCGCTAGCGACGAGATATTGTTGAAGGAAAAGAAGGACGAGCAAGCAGTTTTCCTAGAAGAGAATCAGGGTCTAGAAGACGAGCGGCAGGAGCTTACGGATGAGCGTGCAACATTGCGCGTTCGAAACGAAGAACGCCTCACTAAGGCTCAGAATCACCGTAGGCTTGCTGAAGAATTGCTCCGTACTATTGGCGAACGTGAGGAAGAAGTTCGCCAGATGGCCGAAGAATTGATTGAAGCGGGCTTATCTCCCACGGAACTTCCAGAACAATTGAGCAATGTTGGAGATTTGGAGCGCAAGTTGAGAGGCTTGCAACGACGGCTCGAAGGATTTGGAAATGTCAACATGATGGCTATAGAGCAGTATGATGCATGCCAAAACCGCTTGGATATGATGAAGGATGAGTTTTCAATGTTGCAGAAACATCGTAAGGAATTGATCGATGTAACCGAGCAACTGGAATCCCAAAGAAAGGAGCGTCTTATCGAAGTTCTTGAAAAGGTAAATGAGAATTTCCAAACATCATACCATGCTCTTTCTGATGGAGGTCGAGGTGAACTCTTCCTTGAAAACCCAGATGAGCCATTCAAGGGCGGTTTGGAACTTTGGGCTCAACCGCGTGGCAAATCGTCCAAGGTTAACCGACAACAACTTTCGGGCGGTGAGCAATCCATGGCTGCCCTTGCCCTTATTTTCGCAATTCAGGATTATGACCCAAGTCCGTTTTACTACTTTGATGAAGTTGACCAGAACTTGGATGCTTACAATGCAGAACGCATAGCAAAAATGTGCAGAGAGCGAAGCCAGCGTGCCCAATTCATCATGGTTACACTTCGCAAGGTTTCGCTCAAACTCGCCGACCATCACATCGGCATCACTCACGGTGGTGACGGTTGCAGCCGTAGAATCCTAGACTTTGACAGAGAGCGAGCGATTGCATTGGGCGATGCTGCACTCAAGGAGGCTCAAGAGGCTGCTAAGAAACTTGAAACCAGGATCGAAACCGCGAGGGCTGCTGCTGCTGACATGCCATCGGTTCCTGATGAACCGGATGTTCCCCAGAGCCTCGGTGGTTTGTTGCCTCACATGACGCCTCCAGGCCAAAACGAAGAGCCTACAATCAGCGGTCTAGCTGAGCGTGCGGCAGAATTGTCAGAGGATATTGCGGAGCGCTCAGAAGTCGCCCGAAAACTTCTCGCCGATGAACAAGAATCGGCAGAGGAACAATCGGCTGAATTGGAAGATGAAATTTGAGGTGAGATCATGGTTGAAAAGCAAGCGATTCTGGACCGGTGGTTCCTCGAGCAGGACATCATTGACCAATTGCTTGCTTCAGGTGAAGACCGTGAGGACGCAGAGCAATTCAGTCAACGAATTATGACGATTGCAAAAACAGAAGAAGCCGAGCACCAGAGTCTTCATGACCCTTTTGACCGTTCGGTAGCCCTCGTAATGTCACTTGTTCGGGAAGAAGAATTTAACCCGTGGGATGTTGATTTGTCAGCCTTCCTCAAAGTCTTCACTCAAAGGGTCAAGGACGAGGAACGTCTTGACTTACCAGCATGCGGGCGTTTGATTCGACTCTCATGGGAAGTTCTTCATCATCAATCTGCAACACTTTTTGATAGGATACAGGCCCAAGATGTTGAAGATGAATGGGAAGATGACTTTTCCTTTGGATGGGAGGCTGAATACGATGATGAGGCTTACTTCTTTACGCAATCAGTATTGGAAGGCGATGCAGACGAACTCTTGCCAAAGTTGTTTGATGGGAGGGTGCGTCGTGATGAGGGCCGACCCGTTACATTGGGCGAATTGCTTTCGGCCTTCAAAGATGCAGCCGACGATGCAGAAGCACTGAAGGTACGCGAATTAAATCGGTTGGAACATCAGCGGGAACTTGAAGAGTATCTTGCAGATGTAGGGGGTCGGATGCACAATGAGGACCTTGAAGGAGATATTGAGCGTTGTTGGATGGCCTTACGAAAGGCATGTGATGAAGCAGGTTCACCGACTGTACCGCTTGTCAAGGTCATTCATAATTTGAAACCAATACTGGAAACTACCTTTGGTAGCCAACTCAACGACCATGATTCAGAAGCATTTGTTGCTTCGTTTATTGCAGGTTTATTCTTGACACACCGTAGAATTGCTAGCATCTCACAGGAAGGTGAGGAATTGAGCAATATCATGATCGAAGATCTATGGCCTAATTTGACCTCCTTTGAAGAGGTTCTTGAGAACATTGAGCAACTTATGCAGGACGATTCCGATGAATTAGAAACCGAAACGACAGGCTCAGAGCACCGCATGGAAGCAATTGCAGAGCGAGCTCGTGTTGCGGAAGAAAAAGCAGCACGTCGCCTGGCTCGTCTGAAAGCAAAGGAAGAACGAGAAAGGGTACACGTTCGCAGCGAACATCTTGAAAACCATGAATGGCTGGTTGAGTAGGAGGATACTTACATGACTGAACTGCCACTTGAAACACTCATTGAAGCAACACTCTTCAGTTCGGGCAAGTCGATGTCCATTTCGGAATTGTCCGCCGTCCTTGGCTATGATGAAGATGAGATGATCGATTGTCTCTATTCCTTACAGGCGACTTTGCGTCGACGTCGGGGGGGTTCATTGCAGATGGCCGAAGTGGGAGACCGTTGGGCTCTTGAAGTCAAACCTTCCATTGCATCCCATCTCCCTAAAGAGACCAAGACCGATATGCCTCCAAAACTATTGAAGGCTGCAGCATTGATCGCTTATCATCAACCTATGCCCCAATCAAGACTGGTTGATCTCTTAGGTCAGAAGGCTTACGATTATGTTCGTGAATTGGCCCAACTTGGCATGGTTGACCGCAGGAAAGATGGTAATACACGACGTCTATCGACCACCCGTCGTTTTTCAGAAGCGTTCGGATGCCCTCATACCGACCGTAAGAAAGTCAAGGCATGGTTTAGGGAGCAGGTGCAATCCTCTGGCCTGCTTGATGAACTGGGAGATAGCAAAGAAATTCTAAAGGAAACTACAGAGGAAGAAGGCACAATTCAGTCTTCTCTGCCAGTTTCAGAGGATGAATGATCATCCTTGGCGAAGTTCAGCGAGCCATTCTTCGGCCATGGTTTGTGTTCGAACACCCTCATGTTGCTGAATTCGCTGAGCAAGGAGTTCAATCTCATCTCCAATGGCTCCTGCACTCACTGCCATGTTCTTTGAGTGAAGTTTCATGTGCCCTGCTTGAATTCCGCTTGTAGACAATGCACGCAGTGCTCCTAGATTTTGTGCAAGTCCCGCACAGACCATTATTCCTGCCAATTCTTGGGCACTTTCAACGCCGAGTATCGAGAGGTTCGCTTGAGCTACCGGGTGGACTTTTGATGCCCCGCCAACAATCCCTACTGCCATTGGTAATTCCATTGAACCCACCAAATTGCCGTCGGAATCCTTCTTCCACGTTGACATCGATGTATAGCGTCCGTGATTGAGAGAAGCCCAAGCATGGCATCCCGCTTCAATAGCTCTCCAATCTTGACCGCATGCAACAGCGACGCTACTGATGGCATTCATGATGCCCTTGTTGTGCGTGGCTGCCCTGAACGGGTCTTCTTCTGCAAAAACATGGGCCTCCAATATTCCTTCAATGATGTTCCGTCCCTCTTCGGGAGTTCCATTGTTTGCCAATTCTTCAGGAGTAAATATGGCTTCAACACGGGCCAGACGGTGTGCTGCAAGGTTGGATAAGATGCGGAGATGCACCCTTCCTCCGGTGAGGTCTTCAATTTTAGGAGCGATACGTTCAGCCATTGTGTTCACTGCATTTGCTCCCATGGCGTCTCGGCAATCAACCAAAAGGTGAACGATGAGCATCGTCCCCATTGGTGTGGGGAGTTGACGTGTTTCAATCGCCTTGCATCCTCCGCCCAGGGAAATCATCCGAGATGGAATGTCATTGCAAAAGGCAATCAATTCATCGGAAGCGGCTGCAATTGCTTCTTCTGCATCATTGAGATCTTTGACCTCAAGAACTTGAAGTTGCCCAATCATGACGGGATCGTCGCTATTTGTCCTAAATCCACCCTTTTTTAGGCATCTTTTGGCCATGTTTGAGGCTGCGGCTACGACGCTTGATTCTTCTAAGCAAAATGGAATGATGTAATGCAAGTCATCGATAACGAAATTTGTCGCTACGCCGACGGGAAGCGACATTGTTCCGATTACGTTCTCAATCATCCTGTTTGCGGCTTCTTCATCCAAATCCCCGTAGGCGGCAAGGGCATCAGTATGCTTTGATTCAAGATTAGCGGCTTCTGCGATGGCTTGGCGGCGTTCTTCTACCGATTTACGAAAGAATCCTTTGAACCGACTGTTTTCAACTGGCATGGGCTGTTCCCTCAGTAGTCCCTAAGGGCGCCCTTCCTTCAATGAATCGTTGGTTAGGATGTGCCGTTTATGCCTGGTTGTTAACGCGATTAACGGATTTATTAACGCGTTAATGGTGCGTTAATTGTGCGTTAATTAGGCAAAAAACATTCCCTTGGTGACTTGTCTAACATGTACTAACGGCTATGTGTAAACCTCCGTGGCGCTCAAAGATGATATACTAGAGATTCGTTGTCCCTGTATGGTCAAGGAAAGCAATCTCTACGGGTTGCCACTACTCGCTCAAAACCCATTTTCCACCCGCCCCCTTGAATCTGGAGAAGTCGGGAAATTGATCGGTAGAACGGCTCTCTTTACGCAATTGAAAAATTACATCACGCTAAGGTCTTCTCGGAGAGTGTTGTTAGTCGGGCCCCTTGGGTCAGGTAGGACCTCGCTTCTTCGCTGCCTTGTCCCCTATTGCGGCAGGGCTGCTTACATTTCTCATCTGTCAGCAAATGCTCCAGCTAAGGCCTTGCTGGATACGATGTACATGGAGATTAACGACCTCACAGCTCCAACCCGCCGTGATGAGGTCGTTAAGGGGCTCGTCGATGGAATGTATGGCTTTGGCGATAAATTACCGATGATCGTTATTGATGTTCCAGCGAGCGATATGTCAGTGCTCAATGTTGCTCTGCGTGACACCCTTTCTGTTTTAGAGCGACTTAATGCCCTCGTGGTCCTTGTATGCGATTATCGGCAACGCCAACAACTCCCCCAAGAACTCTCCATGGCTTTTGATGAGCATCGTATCGCTCCGTTTACTCCATCGGATGTCGTCTCATTGGTTGACCAACGTCTTGCTTCAGTTGGTTCAATGAATTCAGACTTCACCCTTCAAGACGCAAACAGGATTCTTGAACACACGGACGGTTATCCTGCTTCGATCATCAAAGTGTTACGCAATGCCGTTGACCAAATCCGTATGGGCAATGAAATGGGAGTAGCAGAACCGTCCTTTGACACATCTGCTCGATTGGAAGTCAGGGATGGCCCATCTACCCTTGACCAACTCATGACTCCACCTTACGAAGAGACACTGGAGACGAGTCATTCGGATGTTGAAGTAGACCGTCTTGAAGAAGGTCTTGATTCACCTGAGGTAGAGGAAATAATCGATGCATCAATTCCTTGGAATGAGCGTGATGCTGAAGTATTTGACGGAGAAGAATCTGCTTTCGGAGGTTTATTTGATTTGGACATGGGGGCGCTCAATGATGCTCAGGAACTTGATGAACCGTTACAACCCACTCCGTTTGAAACACCTATTGTCGATGCGTCCAGCGTTCAAGAAAAGCCATATTCTCCCCCGCCTACTGGTAATTTTGGAGGCCTTGTGACTCGAAACAAAGGAGGCATGGGGACTCGTTTCGGTGCCCCAGGTTCCGATTTGAACCCACCCGATCAACAACATAAGGTGGAAATGAGTGAAGGGAATGAATACTGGGTGGCGGAGGAAAGTCCGCCAATTCTTGTACCCGAGGAATTCGAAGAAGAAGAATCTGCGGCTCTCATTTACGATGAGGTCGGCCTCATGTCCGATGACCATGACATCAGCGATGAACTCCTGGCTACTGATGACTTGCATATTGAACCTACAACCAATAAAGAAGAATTGAATGAAAGCGGGGCAATCAATGTCCAAGATGAAAATGTATTGCACCTCATTTCACGTTTGGTTCATGCGCTTGAGGCACCAAGTGGCGCTCGGTCATCCTCATCTGACATCATCAACTTCTTTGAGTCACGCCGCAAAACACTCGTTGGCCCTAAAGAAAGCCATCCACTGGACAAACATTTGCTATCATCACTTTCACATTCAGAGGCATACGTGGTAAGCGAAGCGAATGAAAGGGATTTTTCACCTTCGGATGAAGAAATACTCACTCACTTATCGATAAAACGCGCTCGGCTCTCACAAATTTCCAACCGCTTATTGAAAGGTGGTATTTTGCAAGCAAGGAAGGTAGGGCGTCACCGTAAGTATATTCTTACTCAAATGGCAAGAGCTCAATTAGAGGCTTGGGGGACGTTTCAAAGGAGTGATTCTGAATGAAGTGGAATATAGCATGGTCTTGGCAATCAGAGGGTCGTATCGCAGCATTAACTGCTGTTGAGGGAGGATTACTGGTTAGTGCAGGTCTTCAGCTTACGATGCTCGAAGCATCCGGTGAACAACGTTGGAGTGTTGAGGTGCCGTTCAAGGTTCATGCAGCACAAGCCTCGCAAGGAACCATTGGAATGCTTGCAGCACATGGCTTCTATTTGATGGACACAACCTCTGGAGGGATGGTTCACGAAGGAAGGAGTGCACCGGGTGGTTTTAGCGATCTTGCGCATCGTCCTGGGGGCGGATGGGTTCTTGCTGGTAGGCAAGGACAGTTGCATCTCTTCTCTCAGGAAGGACGTGGAATTCGTCGTGTTGAAACCGGGCCAATTCGGAGACTTGTTGGATGGCTTGACAGAGAGCACCTTCTGTGGCAAGACCCAGATGGATATTTGTGGTGTGGGCGGCTAACAGGAGACGATAGGAAGAGAAAATTGGAGGACCGTTCATGGAGTTGGTGTTCAGCACTTACGGAAGGGCGGCTCTTGCTTCAAAGTGGAGACGGTGGAATTTGGGAGGGCGTGCCTCATCCGTTTGGTTGGGATCAACTCGAACATCTTGAGCACGAATCAATTGAGCCCATGGAAGCGGTACGCAGCGGAGACGGTTGGTGGGTTTTAGGTATTGAAGGCAACCTTCATGGGCTCAGCCTACCCAATGAACAGGACGATGAGGACTCAGAGCCTTTGGGCCTACACATGGACCTGGGAGATTTGCTTGTATTGTGCACTCCCGATGCTATGGCTACAGCGACAAGAAACGGATTGGTTAGAAAATGGTCTGCACCACACCTTTCCGAAGCAGAACGACAAGGTCGATACAAAGCAGCAGCAGAGGCAGCATTGGCTCGTAACTGGGACGAACGCCGCCAATTGTTCATCAGAGCACAGGAAGCAGAAGATCTTGGAAAGTTATCGCTTGCCATTGAGCTTTATGAATCGCTGGGAAGAACTGAGGACGCTCGTCGTTTGTTAAGTCGTCAAAAGGAGGGGGGCGAATGAAAGAATCTCCAGATACGCTATCAGTTGAACGTGTTGAGAAATATCTTGACATTACAAAAAGAGCACGAGCAAAGGCTACACCTTTGGTGGAGCCGCCTTCAAAAGAGGGTGAACATCTTTCCGTAATGTTGCGAATGGCTGATGATTATGCTTCGGACGCTCAACATTTCCTAAGTATCGGGGATTTGGTTCGTGCCTTTGGAGCGATAAATTATGCACATGCTTGGATTGATGCCGGCGTGAAGTTACGATGGCTGGATGGACACGGTGACGATGTCCTTTTCACCTTGCCGTAATTCTTTCTATAGCGATTCAAGAAGGTGAAGCCTGCTTCCTTTCCTAACTTCAATAACTGTAAGATTTTTCTTGTAAAGACGTCGCTTGAGTTCTGTGTCAACCGTTAGAGTCGCACATTGAAGTGTGCTTGCCATCTCAAAAAGAATATCATCGGTATGGGTGAGTGTTTGGTTTTCGTTGGTTTGTATTACCGCTTTCGCTTCAAGCAATGAAAGCAGCAATCGTTTGGCAGGAGAGCGCTCTGTTTCAAGTACCTTCAGTTCATCAATAACTTCGGGAATGAGAACCCATTCACAAGGTCCAATAAGGCGTTCAATCTCATGCTCGATGTTAATTTTTGCATCAATACAAGCGACCCATCCGCAGGCGTCTATGAGCACCTGCTGCATCATCTCGCCTCATTCTATGGTTCCGTAGCCTATTAGGCGCCACCGTGAGCCAATTCTTCTGGAAAGAGAGATTCTCTGTCCTTTGTCTGCACAAATTGGAAGTCGGAGATCAAGATTGGTTCGGTGTTTCTCTGCGTTACGAGTTACGCCAACCGATGTTGCTGTAGCAACATTAAGCATCAGCATCTCATTGTTGCGTAGCGGTTGAATCTTTTCAGGTACTTCACCTTCTCCGGCTACCATGTGAGACATTAGATTCACGCTGATGCTTAGAGCGTTATGGACTTCAGGGAGTTCACCTTTACGTGCCACTACTTGGCCAGAGAGGTTATCTGCAGTCGTTATTGAGGGGTCAAGCAACGTTGCCATTCCACACAACCCGCCTGCATGCATTAAATCCAGGGATTTCCCACCGCCTTGCATGCTGCTAACAACGGCTTCAATAGGTTCCCAAGTGGATTTGTTGCCTTTTTCGATTTTACGTCCTGGACCGATGATAATTTCATCTCCTTCCTTGAACTCTCCTTCAACAATACTGCCTCCAATAACTCCACCTCGTAGTTTGCCTGGTCGGGTTCCTGGCCTATTGATATCAAACGATCGGGCCACATGCATAATTGAGCGTTTGTCCTTTGAACGGTCTGGAGTGGGTATTGTTGCCTCAATGGCCTGGATTAGAATGTCAAGGTTGACATCATGGTGTGCTGATACAGGGATAATTGGTGCGGATTCTGCGATGGTTCCCTTGAGGAATGTTGTGATTTCCTTATGAGATTCAATGGCTCTATCCCTCGTTACGAGGTCAATTTTGTTTTGTACAATGACGATATTTTCAATTCCTGCAATCTCAAGCGCCATGAGATGTTCTCTCGTTTGCGGTTGAGGGCAACTTTCGTTTGCTGCAACCATGAGCATTGCACCATCCATAATCGAAGCACCTGTGATCATGATGGCCATAAGCGTCTCGTGACCAGGAGCATCAACGAATGAGACAACTCGCTCAAGCTCCTTTTTGACATCTTTTGTCCCGTCAGGACGCTTTCCTGTTGCGTAATACTGGCCTTTGTCATCCTTGTAAAACGCGGTATCTGCATATCCGAGTTTTATGGAGATTCCACGCTTTCGTTCCTCTGAGTGCGTATCAGTCCACACTCCGGAGAGTGCTTGAGTTAAGGTCGTCTTTCCATGGTCAACATGGCCAACAAGACCAATATTGACTTCGGGTTGTGCGGGAAGCTCTCTTGCCATGCTTCCCTCACTCCATTGTTACGAAATCCCTCTCGGGGTTCACTCCGATGCTTCCTCTGCTTCAGCGGAAAGAATGGTGTTGAGCGGCTTCTTGCCGGATTCAACAACTTTCAAATTGATTTGACGTGTATCTTGGGTGATGGTGTTGCCACGGAATGTGCGTCGTCGGCGTAGTCCGTCAGGCTTGTAACGGAATCGCTTTTTGTCTCCGCCCTTTTTCTTATGGACGACGACTTGCCCTTTGTAACCGGTTGATTGTGTTACGAGGATGGATTGTCGGGAGCCACCCTCCAAGTCCTTTCGGAGAGGCGTTCCAGTTTTGTCAGACCCTCCGGTGATTTCAAGTTTGTAACCGGAAAGTGTTTGTTCGCCTTCTCCAACAAAGATTCCATCAACGACATCGCCGATGCGCTTTCCTAGAATTTGGGCGTGGTTGTTGCCTGTAATCTTCAATGAGTACGATTTTCCACCGTTTTTTGGGTTGGTATCGTTGACTACTGCGATGAATTCGGATTGGTTTTTGCCGGACATTCGAGCACCTCTACGAGATGTTCGGACTAACGACCCGTATTTAGCCCCATCGTATGGTGCATTGGCTTGGAATTCATCGCAATCGCTTCGGAAGAAGTAATTCTAACCGGCTTGCAAGGTCAGCGGGGAGGTAATGAGGCATACTCAGATGCGTTGTACGACCCCTTCCGCCGGGAACCGTTGCCACCCGCGATTCAATGAGCCCCTCACTCTCGATGGCTTTGACATATTTCCACAAGGTCGTATGGCTTTTGGCGTTTTGTTCGTATTCTTCACAAACTACTGCATAAAGCCCTTCAACATCGCCCATCGTCATGGTTTCTTGGGTTTTTAATCGCCTACAGATCGCCAGCAATGCTAACATTGTCTGAGGTGGCAAATCATCCACTTGCTCAATTTTTGTTGTTGTATCAAGAGCGAGATTGTCATTGAATGCGTGGACATCTTCGATGCTGATTTTACGCTCAGAATGTGCATCTTGACGGTATTCACAACGCTCAACAGCACTGCTCAGGAGTTCAATGACCATTCGTGCATCCCCACTTGGCGCTGCTTTCTCTGCCAAAAGCCTCATGATTGCATCGTTCCAAGTTCCAGGTACCAAAGCATCCTCTGCGCGTTGCCTAACAATTGCTTCCAATCCTTCTTTTGTGTAAGGTGGGATTCGGATATGGTTGGTTTTACCAAATTTAGAGAGAACTGCAGTTTCCAGTACATCAAGTACCTGCTCTTGACTGATCAAAATAAGTGAAAGAGTTCCAGCGCCTTGCTGGTCTTCATCTATTCTTAGTAACTGATAGAGCAGTTCATCTCCCGAACGTCGTAGCATATGATCCACTTCGTCAAGAACGACCACGAGGTGGGTTGATGAACGACGTAGCATCTTCCTCAAACTCAACAACAATTCACCCATAGAAAGCCCTCGGTCGGGATGGCCAGGATCCAATTGATGGAGGATACGTTGAGCGACACGCATGCTCGTAGAAGCATTCCGACAATTGACATGAGCGACCTCAATATTTCGTTTCCCTGCCAGGTGACGAACCAAATCACGACAGAAGGTTTTTGCAAGTACTGTTTTGCCGGAACCCACAGGCCCTGTAATGACTGCTCTGGAAGCCCCTTCCGGAGATGCGATAGCAGCGAATTTAGAGGCGAGCTCTTGCTTAATTTCCTCACGGCCAACCAATTCATCAGGAAGGTGGTCATAATCCAAAACGGAAGGATTCGCAAGGATGAAACCCGCTCCGATTCGGTCAAGATATCCGCTCATAACATGGGAATGCTCATGTCAACCGTTCTAAAAGATGTGGTTCCCTTCCGCCTCTTGAATGGTGAATTGTGGAGTTTTGTCCACATTCGTTTCAAGGTATTTCATCGAATTGATACCCGAGTTCCCATTTCTTTTCTCCAAGGGCAACTTCAAGTTCAAACGGCGTGATGAGTGGTTTTCTATACTTCACTGCATCATCGATGGCGATTCTCGGGCAGGCGGTGTTGACAAAGGCATCAACTGGATAAAAGTCAATCAATTCGGGCCCAACATGTTCCAAGGCGAGCAGATATCCTTTCTTGCCTTGTTTTGCAAGCATGCGCTTCATTCGCAACGCCAAGGTTCGGCGCATTTGTCCTGGTTTTTCTCCGATTAGGATACCAAATGTTTGGGCGTCTTGGACACTCATGATGAGTCCGAAGCGCTGGCGCAAGATTCGCTCAATGCGTTCGAGAGACATCTCTTCGGCGTCACCTGTATATGGATCGAGCATAGCGAGAGGTTTTCCAGTGTGAAGAACGAGCCCAATAGGGTGGAAATCTCCACTTCCCAAGAAGAGATAATGTCCGATGCTAGGATCGTCTCCCGAATAGTTGCAACCAAGAACTTGCCCTGGGAAGGAAAGCCTTGCGCCACCGATTGGAATCGTCACATCAAAGCCTGCTTTTTCAAGACGGTCATGGAATTCCGGTAGGAGGTGCAGATGTTGGATTGAACCAACAAGTCCGAGTTTGGTATCACTTAGAGGGGCCATTCGGCCAACTGCATCCATAAATCGTTCTTGAGCCTCCTCTTCAGACAGCCCGTCATTCTGCTCTTGTTGCCTCATTCTTCGTTGGGCCATTTCACGATGTTGGTTCAGCCATGGAAGGACCGGGGAAAGCTCGGGGTCTCCGTCGTAAGTGACGTTGATAAATTGAGTTGGCATACCTGAGTCAATGTTCATTTGAGAATGGCCCATGTGAGCTACCAGTTCAACGCCCATCAACTGCATTTTGTCATGAACCAAATCGCAAGCCCCATAGCACGGGTCTGCTGCAAGGACAACCTGTGCGCTGGTTTCAGTCTCAATGGTGTCCATCATCTCAAGGGCCTGCATTTTCAGTCCTTCGGGGACCTGAAGTGCAATTAGGCGGTTGTCATTGGTGCGAATACGCTCCATTAACTCGTCCAATTCAAAGTCGTGGCGGTTCAGGTCCATGCGTCTCCCCAAGTAGTCGGCGATGCCCACCCCTCATGAAACCACCCATCAAATTCAGGAATCATCATCCAAGAGTATGATGGTTTCTCCATCCATTCTCAATCGAACCAAAGATTGTATTGAGATGTCGGGATATAACGAGCGAAGGCGCTTCAATCCATCTCCCTTTTCAACAACTGCGATGATGTGTGATACCTCGGCACCGGCTCTACGAACCCCTTCAATGACTGCTTCAAGTGTTCCACCTGTTGAAAGCACGTCGTCAATAATTGCGATTCGTTCTCCTTCGTTGATGTCGTTGAGGTACATGGCTCCCTTAGAATACCCTGTGGATTGGTCAATTTTCACTTCCCCCTCCAGTCCATAGGTACGTTTTCTTGCGATGACCAACGGTATTCCAGTCGCCATACTTAACGGGGCAGTTAGTGGAAGCCCCATGGCTTCAATTCCAAGCAGGAGGTCTACCTCTGACCAGTTGATTCGAGATTGCGAAAGATGGGTAATGGCCTGAAGGATACCGGGATCCATCCTCGGCACTCCATCTGTTATCGGGTGAATGAAGTAGGGATAATCCCCTTTCCAAATGATGGGGGCTTTAGCGAGACTTTCCCGCAATCGTAGCATTGGTTCGTCCATGACAATACGAGTGACCGTTCGTTTATCATCCTTCATCGTTGAAGATGACGAAATTGAATGTTCTTGTTTGTGAATCAAAGTTCAGCAAGGTACTCAACGTACTCATCGGGTTCCAAGAGATTTTCCAGTACTTGCTTGTCATCCGGATTCATTTTGAGTTCGTGCGGTTCAAGTAAAATGATCCATCCGTGGTCATATGCAGAATCATTGACAAGGTCGGGGCTGATTTCTACTTCGCCGTTAACATCTGAAATGATTCCAGCAAAGGGTGATGTAAGCGAAACTTTCTCGTCGGCTGTCCAAAGAGAGAACATACTCCCTCCTTCGTCAATTTCAGTTTCAGCTTGTGGGAGAATAACACGAAGCACATCGCCGATTTCGACTTTCATGTACTCGCTTACCCCAATCATCAATTTCTGGTCTTTCTGTTGGTACCATAGATGGTCCAACGAATATTTTCGGTTGTGTGCAATAGCAAATTCCACGATTTCCTCATCCATGGTCTTCCCTCTTAGACGCGGCTCTCGTGGGTGGTATATGAAGGATGAGGGAAAATGTTGCAAACAAAATAAAACAAACGGGTTAAGAAACTCGGCATCTTGGCTACCAACGGTGGAACCGTGAACTTTCAAGAAACCGATGAACAGCAAATGATTCGTGAATTGGTCCGCGACTTCGCAGAAACGGTACTAGCGCCTACGGTTGAGCATCGAGACCAGAATCAAATACCACCTTCCGAGGAATGGGAAGCGTTCATGGATTTTGGCCTTCAAAGCATTACAATACCCGATGAATACGGTGGATCTCCCGTCGATGATGTTTCAGAAGCGATCATCATTGAAGAACTCGCCCGAGTTGACCCGTCTTTTGCTGTAATGTACTGCGTCCATGTCGGTCTTTGTTCCATGACCATTGCACTGCATGGTAACGATGCTCAAAAGAAGATGTACTTGCCCAGGCTTGCTGCTGGTGAGGTGGGGGCTTATTCACTGTCTGAATCAGGTGCTGGGACGGATGCTGCCGCTATGGTTTGCAAAGCAAAACTCTCAGAAGACGGCACACATTATCTCCTTACTGGAGAGAAAATGTGGGTTACAAACGGGGTTCAAGCCAAGATTATTGTTCTCTTTGCTAAGGATGTAGACCATCCCGATTACGGCGTTAAGAAGCATGGAGGGACAACAGCCTTCATTGTTGATTCTGATTTTGAAGGGTTTTCAGTCGGGAAGAAAGAAGACAAACTTGGAATCCGCTCTTCCGATACATGTACCTTGGTTCTCAATGAATGCAAAGTACCTGTAGAGAATGTCTTGAAGGGGGTTGGAGGAGGTTTCCCTATTGCTATGAATGCCTTGGACAACAGTAGGATTGGAATTGCTGCCCAAGCTTTGGGAATTGCCCAAGGTGCCTACGAATCCGCACTCAAGTATGCTCATGAGCGAGAGGCCTTTGGAAAACCGATTGCACACCATCAAATGATCATGGCCTATCTTGCAGATATGGCGACTCAAATTGATGCAGCACGTCTAATGGTCTACAAAGCTGCTTGGACAAAAGAGCAACACTACCATTCAGATGGCCCCCGGCACTCCAAGGAAGCCAGTATGGCAAAATTGTTTGCTGGTGATACAGCAATGTGGGTCTCAGAGCGAGCCATACAAGTTCTCGGCGGTTATGGATATACCAAGGAATTCCCTGTTGAACGCTTCTTTAGGGATGCTAAGATTACTCAAATTTATGAGGGTACACAAGAGGTTCAAAGAATCGTTATTTCACGAGCTTTGAAGTGATTAAAGTTCCTTACAGACCAGTTCTCGAACAGCGATTTCCCACATGACAGGCTGGACCTTGAGTGAAACTGTTGTTCCTGCTACAGCAGGTGCGGTTTCCTGGGGTTTCATCATCACTTGCACGCGATTACCTTCGGATGATAAGCAATGTGCAGTAAATCCATTTTTGTACTCCTTATCGCCAAGTAAGGTAGTGCTGACTTTTTCTATAATCCCATTGAGAGTATAGGCAGGGGCCCCTCCGATGATGCTCATTGCCTCACTTCGCAAACGTGTACTTTCTACCGTTTCTATGAACGATGCAAATTCATTTGAAGGCGCTGTTTTGATGGCTAAAGGCGTGTGTTCATCTACAACCTCAATGGTTTCTTCTTCCTCTTCAGGCCAGTCTTCTTCTTCAATTTCGAGCACTGTCACTGAAATTGAATCCAAGGCCTTTCCATCAATCAATAGCGTAATGGTGTAGATTCCTGGCCCTTCGGGCTCCAAAATGAATGTATCATAATTGGGCTCGTCCATCTGAGACACCGGTGTTGTAAATTGCTCTTGTTGGTCAATTCCATCTTGTTGAACCGTGATGGTATAGGATTCTATGTCAAGCGAAAATTTGACACTGAGATTCATCGGCTGGTCAACAAAGAAATCTGTGCCTTGGCTGCTAAGGGTTCCTACGAGAGGAATGTCCAATTCAAACATAGAGTCTGGAATTTCAAGACCGTTTGCAGCTAGAAAAGCCATCCAGTTGGCCACAGGAATACCCGCAGAAGGATCTGCATCAACGAAGGAAAACATCAGGTCTACGACCCAATCAGGAGGTCGCTCTCCGGTCATTTTAGCCAATATATCCGAAAATTCATTTGAAGAAATAACTCCATCTTTGTCCTTATCCAATTCTTGGGTGAGGGCCAAAGCAGACATCGACGAACCGTTAAGCCATGTATTGAAGTTTTGATTAAGCAATCGGGCCATACGATTTTGATTGCTGATGTCTTCTATTCTCTGCTTCAAGGAAATAACTTGACCTTCAAATGCAGGACGAGGTGGAAGCAATATTTTCTCCGCCATGTAGGTCTCCAAAACTCAATCCGTCATCAATGTGATGCCGTGATGTCCTCATGGAAAGCGTAATTGAGGCCATGTTGACGGCTCACTGTGCTGCCAAGATATGCGACTTAGTTCCATTTCTATCTCCGATACTGATGTAAGGTCGTGTTCGATTTGAAGTCGGTGCAGCCATTGTTTTAATCTTCCAAGCCTTATTCCGTGCTCTATTCCAGTTCTGTTCATGATCCAGTGGCCATCAACAAGGCATTGATGCGTTGTTTGTTGGGGATTCAATTCCATCCATTTCCTTGCGATTTCATCCACTTCACCGGATAATGGGCCCAAGCCATGTACTGAAATTGATGCATCAATCAAGATTCGTTGGAATTTTAAATGCAATTCAGCATCTTCTTTGAGGCAATAACGGAACACACGAAGAGCCGCTGAGTGAGGTTTAGGGACATGTCCGAGAAAGCCGTGAAATTCAGAAGTGTTCTTCAAAAGCGTATTTGGAAGTTTTAGCCTCTTCAATGATTGATGGACTTCCTTGCCATCAAATTCAACCAAAAGGAAAGCAAGACGATGTTTGATGGTCCAACTTAGATCAGTGTATTGTTCCAAAAGGGACAAGATGGTTGGATTCACAAATTGGGCGTTAGGAAGGACATGATGTAAAGCACCATCTTCAATCATTAATTTCAGCACTGAGGCTGCGTGAGGGCCCATCAAAACTTTCTGTAATTCGGTCCATTTACGTTCAATAGCAACCTTTGACAATATCGGTTGTTTTGATTGCATTGCGGCATGGAGCTCCGCATTGAGGTTCCAAAGTCCTAAATTACCCCGATCCAAAAATCGGTATGCTCGAAAAATTCTAAGCCCGTCTTCATCGCAGCGCTGCATTGGGTCGCCGACTGCTCGAATGGTATGTTCTGAGAGGTCAACCAACCCATCAAACGGGTCATACAGTTTCTTGCGAGCGAGGTCAATGGCCATTGAATTAATTGTAAAATCCCGTCGGCTGAGGTCTTCCAACAGTGAATTTCCCCATTGTACCTGTTCGGGTCTACGTCCATCCCGATAGACCCCTTCGCTACGCAGTGTGGTAAGTTCATAATGCTGGTTTCTTCCCTTGATGGTAACGGTTCCAAACTGAATTCCAGTTGGTATTGCGTCCGTCCCGAATATGTCCATGACAATTTCCGGGGGGCAGGTCGAACAAAGGTCAATGTCTCCAATAGGCGCTCCCAGTAAGGCGTCTCTTACACAACCCCCCACCGTCCAAGCGCCAAATCCGGAGTTAGCGAGCTGATTTACAATTTCAATTAGGTCCTCAGGAAGGCCATCAATCCATTCGGACAAGGAATCTGGACATGGCCGACCTTCAATGTCAGCCTCCGTTCCAAATTGAATCTCTCGGCCTTTGACCATGTTTGTCCCAATCTACCAACGAGAGCCCACGGTTGAAAAACCATTATGCCTTAATGGCTGCTCCGAGGGATATGGAGTGGTCAGAGGAAGATGTCCAACTCGTACCGTTAAGTTGGCTCAAGCCCCATGAAGAGGTAAAAGCCCGTAATCGGGACAAGTTGCTTGAAATGACGCAACGTTGGGGTGGATATACAAAACCCCTGATTGTAGATTCAAGGACAGGGGCTATTCTTGATGGACATCACCGTCATTCAATTGCGGTACAACTTGGCTTGAATCGAGTTCCAGCCTTATGCGTTGATTATCTAGGGGATGAAGAGATCAGTGTAGATGTATGGCCAGCTTCGGGGAGATCAAGTCTTTCCAAGGAAGAGGTCATTGAAATGAGCTTATCTGATGAAGTGTTTCCTCCAAAGACCAGTAGGCACACACTTGCAGAGGACACTCCTCCGATTTTCATACCACTGGATGTACTCTTGGAGCCGCTCAATCATGGACCTGACGCGTCTTAATGTAAGACCTCCATGCATCGTTTCCTTTACCGGCCAACTTAATGCCATGTTGCGGCGGGTGGGGTAAATTGACCTGTGCACTGACAAGGGTGCCTTCATGGACAAAATGAACCTCTATCTCCGTGTTTTGTCGCCCTTTCAGTAGAGATGCGAGATGAGATGAGGAATTAATTCGAAGTCCATCAATGGCGATTAATTCGTCGCCGACTTGACTTATTGTTCGAAGCGGCGAGCCAGTATGGTAGGTTGTAATCACAACCTTTCCTTTTTGTTCCCTTAATCCAACTCCAAGCCATGCATTTGATGGCGCTTCTGGCTTTTCTGGGGCAATTCTCAATCTGAAAAATCGCATTGCTTTAGCGAGATCCGGTACTTCCCTGTTATGGACCAATCTATCCAAGTACGGCCCCATACTTTTGCCCCCTGGTACCTCTTTGAGCGTGGAGCGAAGTGCTTTGTAATCAATGCCACCTTGGTCGCTTGAATCATATTCGAGTGCATAGCGCCTGCAAAGTTCTGCCATCAGGTCACAAGCCCCGTATGTGCCTTTGCTTCGCTTTTGTAATTCCACATCCAAACACATGATCGCCAATTCTCCTTCAAGGTAGTATGAGATTTGATTTTCACGAGTGTAAGGGCCGCTTCTATAGAGGTGTATCCATGCATCATGACTCGATTCAGCCAGTGATTCTCTGTGCATTCCATTCTTGGTTGTATGGCGTTTCATTTTACGCTGGAAATCCTTTCTCCAATCTTCCTCGCTCCAAGCTCCGGAACGAACACATAGCATATCTCCAAGCCAAGAAGTCCCTCCTTCAAACCACCAGAGAAGGTCAGTATGGACTTCCTTTTGCAAATCATAATCTATGAAATTCTTAGGACGCAAGCGTTTCACGTTCCATTGATGGAGGTATTCATGTGAAAAAAGGCTCACAAGGTCACGGTATTCGTCCTCATGCCCAGGGAACAGGCAGTTTCTCGGCATCATTGATGTTTGAGAATTAAGGTGCTCTAAACCGCCTCTACTGGAATTTGTAAGATGAAGCACGGTTGTGTAAGTTCCCCATTTAGGTAAACCGAACAAGGCATGGTGTTCTTTGATGATTCGTTCCATATCTGTGATAAATACATCAAGACGTTCTTTGTTAGGTTGGTGCCCACCACTGTCCCAAATCTTGAGATGATGTGTTCTCCCGTCAACGATATGCGTTATTGTTTCATTTTCGTTCAACTCCACGATTCCATCCCAAAAGTGATCTCTGTTTGGTGCAGAATAATGCCAAGTGGTCACTTCATTCTTTGTAATTGATGATTTTGAGGGGATAAATTGTGTTGCTGGAGACCAAGACGAGGGTGCAGATAGAGAGATCTTGTGGGTCTGATTCAACCGTTCCTTGGCGATTCCTCGCTCCGGCATCATCCATGTAAAAGGGGGCATGAGGTGCAAATGTGTTCGGTCAAGGTGGGTGGAGCGAACACTAAGTTGGGCCGCGAGCAAGGTGTAAGTAGAATGCACTGTCTTTGTTTCCTTTGGGATTGAGATTTCAATTCCATCAACTCCAACTCTTTTCCATCGCAATTCCTTTCCAGTTTCTGTTTTGGCTGTGAAATCAAACAGATGTTGCATTGGTTCACGAATAAAGTACGACCCTGGGACCCACCGGGGGAACTTCATGCTCAGTTTTCTGCCTGTGAACGGGCCTTCAATAGAAATTCCAACATGCAAGTGATGATGTTCACCTTGTGTGGCGTCGGCTGAGAAACTGAAGCCAGAATACGTCTCGCTCATGAGGCCAGTTCATTTGCGGCGGTTGATAGGTTCTCGCACGCTACCATGAGCAAAGTGGGGGGGTTTGAATCCATGAAATCGGTAACTTCTGCCTGCACAGCAGGTTCATCTGCTCGGCCGATAAGTCGTTCAAGCAATTTGCTACGCTCAATGATGTCGACTTCATCATTGCGGATCATGGACCAACGCAATTCATCCTCATCAGCCCCTCTATGAATCAACCATCGCGTAACGATTGAATACATATTTGCTTCAAGAAGAGTTTCTATGAGCATGTCCTCGGACGAGTTCACATTTGCTCTTAGGTGCTTTGTGATGTCGTGGAAATGCTGAGGGCCGAGTTTTTTTGTAAGGGACGAAAGGCTCTCAGGGGAATGTTTTGCAACGTAGAGGAACAGATTTACGATTTCAGATTGAAGTTTGTAAAAAGGTTCTATGAGGGCGATGTCAACAGCCTCATCCCGAGTCAAAAGGCTGCGCAACGCCTCGATTTGAACCACAGAAGATGAATCTTTTAGACCGTTGGTCAATTGACTCTTTGAGCATGAATGATGACGCATTGCGAGACTTCGTATTGTGTCGTTGGTATGGCTGTGCATTGCACCAATTGCCTCTTTGTCTCCATGGGCGAGTAAGGCATCTGCTGCCTTTCTTCTCACCACAGAATCGTCATCATCGAGCATGATGACCGCAGTAGCTACGGCGTCTGTTCGCAATGAATCAAGGAGATTTGCACCACAGCGACGAACATTGACCGAAGAATGGCCGGTGAGGTCCAACACAGCATCAATGCCAACCTCAGGTGCCCATTTTCTATAAGCATCCAAAGCCTTTGAAACAAACCAAGAGTCTTCGTCACCCAAGAGAGATTTAAACGCCTTGAGGCTGTTTGGGTCTTCAAGTTCAACCAATGTACGGACTGCTCTTCTTCGCGTCCGAATGTCACGGTGCTTGAGCCGGCTCATCGCCCTATCAAGTTCCCCAGCCATACCATTGCGAACCAACCCTCCCTCATAGGGCTGTTCTTTTCCTAGCTTAGATTGATTCACCGCATCTCTAACCAAGCGAAGAGAAGAATGATCGGAAGAAGGTAAAACAAGCGACGGTGCATGATGTGTGTCGATTCCATGTGTGCAATCACAGAGGGAGGGAGGACTTCAACAGACGAAGATGTCCTTCTCCGTCGGTTAAGCGGAATATGTTGTTCAATGTAGCTCAGAACTTGGTTGCGAAGCATTGGGCTGCGGCTACGTTGTTCACCCCTTCCAACGATGTAGCGAACACTATGTTTTTCAGTCATTTCCAGGGTGGCCTTGACAATTTCAAGAGGTTGTGATGAATTATGAAGGTCAATGCGAACGGCTCGCCCATCACCTCTTACATGGCTGAGTACCCTCCACTTACCCTGCCCTTCGTTGAACGGGTCAAGAAGAACTCGTGCTTCATCAAGAGGGTCGTCTTTGCTGAGGAAGGGCGCTCTTCTCCATCCAAGAAAAGGTCCCAGTAGAATGGCACAAATAAACGGTGTCAAGCACATAAGTTGAACCAATCGAACCAATGCATCCGGGTCGGTCAAGGCAGAAACAACTGCAAGAGAAAAGCCAAGAAAAAGCCCGATAAACGCCCCGGCTTGAAAGCCGGTGATGAGGCCGATACGTGGGGGGAGTTCCTCAGCCATACAAATGCGTGATAGGCATTTGAATTGAAGGCTTTCCTCAAAGTGGGAATAAATCAATAGATACCGTTGAAGACGCAGGGTCATGGAGCGTAACGGATTGCAAGACCGCGCTCGCGAATCAAAAATTGGTTGGTGGGTTCTGGGCATATCCGGTTTTTTGGTCCTTTCCTTTTTCATCGCCCCATATACTTTGGCCCCCGGTACCGTTCAACACGTCGAGGGCAGGGCCAATGCGATTGACTTCTATTCCTACGATGGTTGGGGTTCCGCAGGAAATGAACCTATACCTGCTGATCCGCTTGGAGAGGGCGGAGAGCAACTCAATAATGGATACGCTTGGAGTGAGATGAACCCCTATGCCGGCTTCATCTATGCCTTTGGGGACTTAAATTGCCATCAGAAGTATGAACGCTCGCTTGAATTTAATGAAAACCAAACGCCGTTTTGTACACGAGATCTCGGCATATTTTTTGGATTGTTTCTCGGTGGCTTATTGTTCACCCGTCGTGGTTGGAATCGGTGGACTGTGAAGGATACTTGTCTCTCTGTGCTTCCCGAATCAATGCTCTTGAAGATCTACCAAAATGACCGGCGTTTCATCGCATGGTTTGGTTGCGGATTGTTATTGTGTATGCCAATGTTGTTTGATGGCTTCTACCAACTTTTAACCTCATACGAATCGACAAATTTCAAGCGAGTTCTCACCGGGCTTCCGTTTGGATTTGGACTAGGAGTTTTGATGTGCGGCATGTTTTCTTCACGAGCTCAATTGTTCTCAGAAGCAGGTGCGGTGATTTTGCCAGGCAACTCAAGGTTCACTCTTCTTGAAACGCAGGGTCAAGCCGAATCAGAGTGACTTGGTGGTGCATTGGACCACCAAACCAATAATTCGGATTCATTTGTTGGTAAAGGGCAACCCTGATGGCCGCTTGTTAGAATTGAAAGGCGTTGATGAATGTCAGAAATCGCTTTCTTTAATCCTGATGAGATGGTTTTGCCTTCTTCAGTGTGGAATATGTCTTCCAGAGCTGTTGACCATGCTTTGTCGGGATTCGCCCTTCTCCAAGATGCAAGAGGGGTTCTAAGGGGCCACATGGCAAGAGTCAGGCGAGCAAATCCCAAACGCTCATCTCTAAGTTTGAACACTTGTGCATCTGAAAAAGGAACATGAGATTGTTGTTTAAAGATCCAATGTTCAGCCAAGAGCCATTTGACAAGGCGTTGAGTATGGCGCTGTGTGACCATACGAATGGGGCCCAATGAAGCGTGCAATCTTGGCACTTCACTTGAGCCAACCATGAGTGAAAGCGTTCCGAGAATGGACCAGCATGAATGCGCAAATGGAGTGGCTGGAACATCGTGTTCTTGAGCGGTTTGAGTTGGCCAATTGTCTTCGGCTTCTTGCATCCATTCAGCAGGAGATTTACCGGATAACCAGCCAATGTGAATTGCAGTACGCTCTTGAGGGGCTCCAGGAAGGCGAGTCTGTTTTTTGACATCGCGGACCAATTGATTGAGCAGCGTCCGGTCAACTTCGTCGCCATCGACATTTAATGGCGAAGGTTTGCGATTGAAGAAACGTCGTAATTCACTTCTTAATGACCTTCTCAGTTCATCCAATCCGCCTTCATTGAGGATGGGTCCAACCACATGGCATTGATTGAATGGAGCAGGTACCGTGACTTCCCCTGCCAAAAGGTCATGGAATCCTTTACGGATTGTAGTTTGAATCTCTTTGGTTTCAAAATATTCTTGCTTTTCACTTGTCATGCGCAAAGTGCCGGTTTTGATTCGCTTCATGGCTTTCTTTGGGTCGCAATCAATCCACAGTACCAAGTCTGGGATCATGGCTGCAGCATTCATTTTTGCAACTTGTTCCAGCCCTAATTCTCCAACAACACCCTGGTAAATCAGCGAAGAGTGAATGTTGCGGTCTGATATGACGACACATCCGCTTGCGAGCAGAGGTCGTATGAATGTATGAGAGTGGTCCAAGCGGTCTGCAGCAAAAAGACCGGCCTCTTCAAGCGGCGTTTTGTCGCCTAACTTCACCGAGGAGAGGGCCAGTTTTCCAAGTTCACTGTGGCGACGAGGCTCATGCGTTGAAACAACGTCTGGAAACGGGAATTCACTGAGGAGTTCAGCGAGAATTCTAGCGGCTTCTCCTTTGCCGGAGCCGTCACCTCCTTCAACTGAAATCAAATACATGTTTCAGTCCTCTCGCTGGTCTTCAAAATCAAATTTTGCAAACATGTTGAGAATCATTCCAGCAAGGATTAGGGTTGGTCCAATGATAATAAATCCTCTACCAAATAAGGCGAATCCGGCAAAATATTGACTCCTTCGGTAGTGCAGTCCTCGCCTCATTTCAACAGCGGATTGTACGCCCGCGAAGGATGCGATAATGGTAACAATCCCTATTCCGCTTGCAAGTGCTACTGCGAAATCAAGTGTCGGACCCCCAATCGATTCCGAATTGTCTTCGTAGCGAGTGTCATTGCCGGTTTTCATGGTGACTGGCATAAGGCCTGCATCATCGGGAGTGAAGGTTCGTTCAACGGTTTGAAATCCATCTTTTGCGAAGATTAAGATATGGGTTTTTTTGGCCACATTATCAAGTGAATAATATCCGTATTCGTTGGTTACGGTTGATTGAAGGAGCGCCTTAGATTTGCCATCAAGCAGTTCAACAGTCACGTTCTCGACTCCAGTACCCTCGATATCAAGGAGTATTTCTCCTGAGATATCAGCAGTCTGTTTGTCAGACGACCATGCAGAAACAAAGGCTTCAGAAGGATTCCCTTGGAGGATTAAAGCACCACTAATGATTCCGAGTATACTTCCAATCAGAACAAGCGATGCGGCTAAATTTCTCCAACGATCAGCGTCTCTGTCAAGCATCTCATACCAATCATCTTGTTCGGGTACTTCGTTCGTAACAACCTCTTCGTATTCATCTTGATTGATGACGATTGGCTCCTCAACCTCAACAAGCGCCCCAGCATTTTTCTTTGCTTGAACTCGTTCTCTTAGGGCTTTCATTCGGCGTTCGCGGTCTTCGTCCAACTCCTTGCCCCCCTCTGTTACTGCGACAGCGTGCGCGGATAATACCCCTTCCCCTCAAAAACCGCGGCCGATTTGATTCAATGTTTTAATTTCAACTCGACATAAATGATGAGACCTATGGTGGTAAGCAACGACATGCCCGCAATGACAAACAATCCAGAAACTCCTTGTGATTCTTGAGCTTCATCTTCTTTTTCTTCATCGTTTACCGACAAAAGGGAGTTGTTCTCCTGAGTTTCTATCGGAACGTCGTCAAGGTTAACGAATGCATTGCTTCTTAGCCCGAGTTCGACGATTCGTCCAACTGCGCTCAATGACTCTGCGCTCACTTTGTCAGGAGTGTCTTCCATTGTGTGCCAGTAGGTTCCAAATGTCATGGATTTTGCGTCCCCATATCGGGTATCCATCAAGTCAATACTCGGTATACCTAACCTGTGAGGGTGAACATGATCGTCCAAAACACCCACGGCCACGTCGTATCTGATGATGTCCAATCCAGCAACTCCATTGCATCCTGTGGTGCCTTCTACCAATCCAAGAGCAGTCCCGAGTTCAACAACAGTGGACTTCAGCGTTTCGTTTCCCGGGTTGATGTTATGAAGTTGCAAATCCGCATCTCCAATCATGTCAAGCAAAATGAAGGCTTGTGTGGCTGCGATCTCGGCCTCTGAGAGGTTGTCCGCCCAAGCCTCAGCCCCGAGGGTGTAATTGTCACCTTGGTCTTCGGCGTCATTCAGGAAGATGACAACATCATAACCGAGGTTCATTTGAGGGATATGGTTTGCAAGTTCTAGGAGAACGGCGACGCCACTGGCGGCGTCATTTGCACCGGGGACTGGCAGGGAACGATTGCTCTCATTGAGGTCTCGGTCTGCATGACTTCGAGAATCGTAATGCGCAGATAGAACCACTTGCTCAGTAGTATTGGATGTGGAATTCCAACGGGCAAATACATTGGTGAGGTTTAATCCGTGGCTGATATGATTTGATGTGGTCACTTCCCAGCCTGCGTTTTTTAGGTCAGTTGTCACGTTTTCGCGGAAGGCAGCAGACCCTTCCGATCCGGGTGTGCGTGGCCCGAGGTCAACTTGCCATGTGATGGAGGCGTTGGCTTTGTTTCCGTCAAACGCAAGTTGGCCAACCTGCTCGCAAAGATCCGGGGATGAGGTGTGGCTTTGCTCAGCTGTTGCAAATGAGCCACCGAGTGTCATCAAGAGCGTTACACTCATGAGCAAGCAAACCAACTTTTGAGGGTGCTTGCCGGAGGGGCTGAGACGATGCATGCTGATGCCTCCACCACGGACTCTTAAATACCTCCTTTCGTTTGGCTAAATTGGGAATCTGTCAAGCGATTCTTTATGGTGATTTTTTTGTCGGAACAGCGCTCCACTTCTGCTCTTGTTTTTGTTGGCCTTTTGCTGCTCATGAGCTTGAGTCCGTTTGCATTAACCGCCACTGCGGATTCAAGTGAAGATACGGCTTCATCCGCTGCTGTTGAATCGGATGGCGTGGTCATCGGAAATATCAGTGAATTCAATCCCAGTGGCGGAAGTGAGTATTTGTTTATTCACGAAAATGAGCCCGTCGTGTCCGCAACACAATTCATGAGGCAAGCCTGGGTTGAAGCAGGTCGGCCTGGTGTTGATGATATGGTTATCGACACGACAAGTGCTCGTGCATCGGGGCGCGCTTGTTCCCCCCATGTTGTTGGCGACAGTCTTACCGTTAGCATTTCTGGCGGCTCCCTTGATGCTTATGTTGCCAAGACCACAAACAGTGTTGCTTTCATCGTCCAAAACGGACGAACGCTCTCATCAACGGTACTCAACAACCTTGCCAGCACATGGGATACCACAATTTATCCTACCATGACGACATACTACGGCAAAGACTACCAGGACGGGCGAGGGCTTGCACCTCCCGATGTTGACAACAACTGCCAAGTCCAGATCGTCATTTACGATATAGATGGAGCCTACAACACAGGAGGATATTTTGCCCCTTCGCTTTCAAGTTCTACCGAATCGGTCTTCGTTGACTACGCAGACATAACCCTTGCGTGGGGTAAATCCATTCTAGCGCACGAACTTGAACATCTTCTTCACAACGCTCTTGACCCCTATGAAAATTTGTGGATTGATGAAGGAAATGCTGATGTTGCAATTTACTTGTGTTTTGGAGCGGACTCTACCCTCACCGGGCACGTCAATGCCTGGACGGGCAACCCTGAGCAATCCGTTCGATGGTGGAATCAACGCATTTCAGACTATGGTGCAGGATACATGTTTACCATGTACCTCGCTGAACATCTTGGAGGCGGCCCTGCTGTACGACAATTGGTTCAAGACTCTGCAACAGGTGGCCAAGGTGTTGAAAATCTAGCACTCTCTCCTCAATCTGGTCCAGTTGGTGCGGTCGGTACCACCATGAGTGAGATCTTTGCAAATTTCAGTATTGCAGCGACCTTAGACTCTGACCAGGGAATCTACGGTTACCCTAACTTGGATTTGAACCCAGCATGCTCAGGAGGTACATTCTGTCGTGCTCAACCAACAGAAGTTAACAGCGATTGGAGCACACCATGGTCTTCTACAGGCAATATGTTGGAAGGTTGGGGCATCAGGTCGTTCCAATTCACTCCAGGCAGTGCATCCCCTGCTCCGTTAACACTGCGTCTTACTGCTGATGTACCTCAATTCAATGGTGTGGTCGTATCAAAGGCAACCTCTGATGGACTCTGGAGTGTTACAGACCTTGATTTCAACAACAAAGTTGCAACCGGCCTCGTTCCTGGCTTCGGAAATTTGACCAATGAAGTTTGGGTGATCACTTGGTACGAAAGTACGCTTGCTGATTGCGATTACACTTCATGTGGCCCCTCTTATCCCACAGGAACTGTGGATGTGGAAGCTGCAAGAATTACCTCTCCCGCAACGCTCTCGCTGAATACAACGACTCTCGGGGACCGCGACGGAGACGGGATTGATGATACCGTCCAAATTGGTTACGGAGTCTTGTCCAATGCTTTCTTTGAAGACTTGGATGTTGAAATCACGGTGCGAGATGGTTCAGGAATTGTCATTGATTCATTGACCGACCGAATCGCAGCAGGAGGGGGAACAGTCGTTGATAGCGATGTTTTCTTTACTGCTCCTCTTAACGATGCGTACTCGTTTTCAATGGTCATGAAAGACATGCTCGGTTCAGTCGTGGACACGCTTCAAACCTCTCCTTCAACCCTCAACAACATGCAACCCGTTGCTAACGGTTCGCTTTCCCTAACCGATGTACAAACTTGGGAGAATTTGAATTTCGTCGGTGATGGTTTTGATGCATGGGGCCTCTCGCTGAACAACAATACTTTGCCGTACCTTGACGCTCCAACAGCCTATGCCTGGGACTTTGGAGATAACAGCACCTCGAATCTCAAATCACCATTGCGATCATACGCTTCGGTTGGTGTGTTCAACGCGACCCTAAGTGTGATGGATAGAGGTGGCTCGTGGTCAGAGGTTGACATCCACCAAGTCAACGTCACCGACACAACCAGCCCGATACCAATCATAACAGTGAACAACATCGTTATTGATGAAGAGATTAGTTTGTTGACAAATCAGCGTATTTTATTCTCTGCGGGGCGTACAACAGACAATGTCCCATTGACCTCACTGGACTTCCATTGGGACTGGGGTGATGGGACTGCTGACTCTGGAATGGGTGCTTATTCACAACAACATGAATGGGGAGACATCGATGCAGAAAACATAACTTATACTCTCGTTCTTACCGTTTCGGATGGCATTAACAACGGTACGAAAACGATCAATGTTACCATCAACAACCGTCTTCCAATACAGATTTTTTCTGAAAACATGACGACAATGACTTACACAAATCTAGTCCTCCCTGATGTCTTTATTGACGATGATGGTACCATTGAGACCTACGATTGGTCGTTTACTGATGGCGTTCGTATCGCCACAGGTATTCCTGCAAGAGGTGACGACTATTCTACGATATCCAGCACCATTTCAAATCCAATCGTTGCTTGGGATACGCCAGGTAACAAGACCATCATGCTCACCGTTACGGATGATGACGGAAGTGAGATGACTGCGATGTTGAATGTGATGGTACTCAATCAACTTCCTGTTGCTTCCTTCGATGTAATTACTTCCTCTACCTTGGGCTCCCAATCCATTGATTTCAGGGAACAAGATGGTGAGGTCGACGAACCTTACACCTTTGATGGTAGGGACAGTTCTGATCCAGATGGGACCGTCGGAGATTCCACGGACCTCGTTTACAACTGGACGTTTTCTGACGGAACCTTTGAGGAGCGTCCACAGGTTACACACACCTTCACTGAACCCGGAATCCATACGGTTACCCTTGTCGTTATTGACGAACTTGGCGAAAGCAGTTTCCCACGAACGATGACCGTTCGGATTATCAATCCGGTTCCAATCATTCAAGTTCGTATCTTGGACGGCTGGCTTGATGACCAGAAAATCACATCTTCTACCTCCTTCCCAGAAGGGAGCGTACCAGATGGCTGGTCACACACGTTCAACGAAGACAATGAAGTTGTAACTGCGCCAGGCGACATGCTCTACTTTGATTCGTCAGGAACTCGTGATGGAGACCGTCGCTTTGAAGGACGGTATGTGCCATTTGAGGCCGCTTCTCCAGACTGGAATGGATTGGTTCAGTATACGTGGGACTTTGGAGATGCCACGCCATTGCAGCATGATGCGAGCCCTTGGCATGCTTATGTTCTACCGGGAACCTATCACGTGACGCTTACAGTTCGTGATGCATTTGGAACAGGAGATGTCACAAGAATGTCGTTTACGGTGGTCGTTAATCATCCACCTGAAGTATACGAATTGTTCACCCCCGAAGAGATAATTGTTGGAGACTCCTACAGTTTCAATGCCAATATTTCAGAAGCAGGAGAGGATTTAGATCTTGAAATTTATAGAGATTTAGATGTTGACGATGGTTCAATTTACGAGAGAGATGAACGCATCCTCACTGAATTCCAGGTGCGCTGGGATTTCGACCTTGACAACGACGAAAATGAAAACGGCAATACTGGCGATGATTGGATCGAGCCAACGGCGGGGTACGAAGTCCGTGCAAGCCATGCCTACGCTCTTACGGGATATTATTCTCTCAAGGTAGAGGTTTGTGACGGCTTAGGCCAATGTGAATCAATGTCTCAAGAGATTGAAGTTGTTCCAGAACCCGATGGGCCGCCATCTCTTTCTGATTTCACAGCAGATGAATGGAAATCCTGGGTTGCAGATGCTGGTTCGGAATTGGCTACATTCATTGGTCTCATCGCTGTTGCTCTTATCCTTGGATGGTTGGTAATGCGTGAGCCAAGTTCACTTGAAGAAGAAGCCAAAGAGGCTGCGGAAACTTATTCTGATGTAGAATTGGTTGAATCACAAGGTGGCCTCTTAGGGATGGACCACCACTTGCCTCCGCCTGCGCCTAAAATTCTGTCCAAAGATGAGCGACGTAGCGATGACAGCGGTTATATTCGTCCACTGCGACGACGCTGAGCCGGCATAATCTAAAGCCTTCAATGACCAACGAAGAACGGTGAAGCAATGCGATTGAGCACTTTTCTTGTTTCATCTCTTCTCCTTCTTCCTCTTCTTTCGGTTGGTCCATCGTTTCAATTAGGAGTCCAAGCTCAAGGTGATTGTACGGGCGATATACAACCCATTGTTTGGAATGAAACCGTTGCAAGGCACGCCCTCGTCCCCCATACAGGGGGTTATGGCGACTATGCGTCTATTGCTGATGATCGTGACAAGTCGCAGGAGATGGATTGGGGTGGAGGTGGAACAAATTACGATCCACAATTGCATCCAGAGGAGTACTGGATGTACAACCAACCATGGCCGTTACCTGCCCTTGAGCCGCTGACTACAGACCATTATACGAGCATGAGTATTGGAAACGATAGCGCAGGGGCGTTGCGTTTCAATCTTTCAAGCCAACACAGGACGACATTCTGTGTCAATCTCCAAACGGTATCTGACAATGTGTCCTCGCCTGCTTCAGCAGATATTTACCTTCTGACAACGAATCAATACGACATGTATTTGGAATCATACAACAGCAATCATTTCTACTCCTGGATGGGGGATTTTGAAGAAGTTTTGAGCGATCTTTCTCCTGAATGGAGGAGTTTTAACCCCGCAGGATGGAATACTTATCGAGATGTTCATCAGTATGAAAACAGGGATGAAGTTACCTTTTCACTTTCCCTTGACAGTCCCGAAGTTTACAATTCACTTTTTGACTCAGGGTCATATCAAGATTTTTACTTGGTCATCGATACATGGGATAATTCCCATGACCGTGATGCTGAGCCTTTAGGTGAGGTCGTGGTCGCAGATGTCACAGTCATTACAGAAGAGCGTAATTTCATCTTGCCCCCATGGACGGTGCCATTGGCCTTCTTCGTTATGATTGGAGTCGTAGTGGCTCTCCCCTTCATCCTTAACAGCAGGTACATGAATGCAGGTGCGGGTGGAACAACCAATGATCCATCTTTGGAAACGGTACCTCTGCTTGAACAGAAACCGATTGGCGATTCACCGCCGCCAAAAGATTAGGGTTCAGTATTCCATCAAGGCCCAAGCGCTCTTGAGATCTCGGATGTTCACGAGGCCTTTGTCTGAAAGTCTGAATTCATTTCTCAATGATGCGTAAACAAGCGACTGACCGAGTACGGGCGCGTGAAGCCGTCCCCAATCTCCGCCGTTTCCAAGAGCCATGAGGGCAAACTTGTGCTTTGAGCCAAGAAGTTCATGGCATGCCTCAACAATTTGCAAGGCGTCTTGGTGGTCATTTACAGTTCCACAGAATTTGAATATCTCACCTTCAGTGGCGTGTTCTTCAACCATTGCAACGAGGTCCGATGCACTTGGGGTTGATTCAATATCGTGGATGGATGACACAATTCCGATCTTTGCAGAAGCGGCCATTTCCAGAATTTCCTTGCGTTGTTTTCCATCGATAGAAAGTTCAACATCAATGGTTGTAACTCCCGATTCAATAGCCTTCTTCATCACTGAAAGACGTTCTTCTTCGGTTCCTGGAAAATGACCGCCTTCACTTAAGGGTCGCACGGTGAAGATAACTGGCAAAGGGATACTTTCTTTCAATGAAGTGATGGATTCGTCGGTGTCGACGTCGCCGATGTCAAGAATGTGCCACTGGTCTTCAGGAGGGAGAACATGGCGAACTTCTCCTTTTTCGTCTTCTACGGCTTCATGAGCGGGTTTCTTGAGGTAAAGGCGGTCAAAGCGTACTTCCACCATGTCCGCTCCAGCAATGTTTGCTCGAGCGGCTTCATCAGCCATTTCTTTGACAGTAGTTCCTTCCAAGGATACGCAGATGTTTGGGCCAGTCATGTCCTCCCCACCTGCGTCCTCTTCTTAACGCTCACGCCGCTTGAATCCGCAAATTTCAACCGAATTTATATTCAAGACTCCCAATTTTTCGGTGAGAATAGATCTCCGAATAATATGCTTGAAATCACTCATTCCCTGCGAGGGTAACTGCCGTTCAATGCCTTGTTTTTGTGGTTCAAGTAGGGGTATGTTTAAACACCGTGGAGGGAATTAGAAATTGAATGGGAGGGAGTGAAAAATTCCACGACGAAAACGGGCTGCAGCCCACTTTTTTCAACGAATAAATCAATCCTAAAATCTGCACACAATATGCAAACTCTTTCCCGGCGGTGATGATAATGGAAGACTCATATGATGCAGGCAGTATTCAAGTGCTTGAAGGGCTTGAAGCAGTACGAAAACGACCAGGAATGTACCTTGGAGATCCACACGACGGCTCTGCCTTGCATCATTGTATTTGGGAAGTCGTTGACAATTCAGTCGATGAACATCTTGCCGGTCATAACGATACGGTCGAAGTCATCATCAATCCCGATGGATCACTTTCAGTAAGAGACTACGGGCGAGGAATACCCGTTGACCTTCACGAAGAGTTTGGAATTTCGGCGGCCGAAGTCATCATGACCAAACTTCACGCCGGCGGTAAATTCGATAACAACTCCTACAAAGTCAGCGGTGGACTTCACGGCGTCGGAGTTTCTGCAGTAAACGCTGTCTCAGAATGGATGGAAGTTACCATTCACCGAGATGGCATCATCTATCAGCAGCGTTTTGAAGCCGGAGTTCGTGTGACTGAACTTGAAAAAATAGGCACTTGTGAAGACACAGGTACGACGATTTCCTTCAAGCCGGACCTGTCAATTTTCACCAACATCACTGACTTTGATTTTGATCAAATCGATACCCGATTGAAGGAAACTTCATTCCTTAATGCAGGATTGAAAATCGTAATTATTGATGAAAGAGGCGAAGACCAGCACATCAGTGAACACCATTATGAGGGCGGGCTTGCAGAATTTGTACGTCAAATAAACGCACGCCGAGAGGCCATGCACGAAGACGTCATCATCATTTCAGGGGAGAAAGAGATCGAAAAAGGGCCGGTGACGGTTGAACTCGCATTGCAGTGGTCCGATGCATTCAGCGAAAGCATTCTGTGCTACACCAACATCATTCGTAACAAAGACGGTGGGACTCACATGTCAGGTTTGCGTACTGCGCTGACCAGTTGCGTGAACGGATATGCTAAGAAGAACAAGCTCCTCAAGGGTGAAGGCTTGTCTGGAGATGATGTGCGTGAAGGGCTTGCAGCCATTGTAAGCGTCAAGCACCCAGACCCTTCATTCTCTTCACAAACGAAAGACAAACTTGTTAGCAGCGAAGTCATGGGAATTGTTCAAACTGTAGTTTATGAAAAATTGAACGAATTCTTTGAGGAAAATCCTTCTGTGGCAAAATTGATCGTTAACAAAGCAGTTCTTGCCAATAAAGCAAGAGAAGCTGCTCGTAAAGCAAGGGATTTGACTCGAAGGAAGGGTGTGTTGGAAGGTGGCGGTCTACCCGGTAAACTCGCTGACTGCCAGTCCAAGAATCCTAAGGAATGTGAGATTTACCTTGTTGAAGGTGACTCCGCAGGCGGTTCTGCAAAGACCGGCAGGGATCGTCGAACACAGGCCATCCTGCCCCTGCGTGGTAAAATTCTCAATGTTGAGCGCCAAATGCACAATATTGCCAAGGTGTTCCAAAACAATGAGATTCAGACAATGATTCGGGCGTTTGGCGCTGGAGTCGGCAACAACTCAGAAGACGAGGGTGCTTTCGACACCACAAAACTGCGGTATCACCGACTCATCATCATGACTGACGCAGACGTTGACGGTGCTCACATTCGTACGCTCATGCTTACCTTCCTCTGGCGCTTTATGCGCCCTGCAATAACTGAGGGGCACGTGTTTATCGCCCAACCCCCTCTCTATCAAGTCAGTAAAGGAAAGATGTCTCGGTATGCATTCAGCGATGAAGAGCGTGACGAGATGATCGAAGTCCTGAAGGGAGACAACCCCAACGCCAAGATTGGAGTACAGCGATACAAGGGTCTTGGTGAAATGAATCCTGAACAGTTGTGGGAGACCACGATGGATCCCGAAACCCGAACAATGTTGAAGGTGACCGTGAAGGAAGCCGAAGAAACAGACCGTATGTTTGAGACGCTTATGGGCGAAGATGTTCCTGAGCGAAGGGCGTTTATTGAACGCTACGCAAAGGAGGTGACGAACCTTGACATCTGAAGACGAAGAACAAGAAGAACAAGAAGACGAAACCATCGCTCCTGGTGGCAATGTGCTCAATCATTCATTGAATACAGAGATGAAAAATTCATACATCAATTATGCGATGTCAGTTATCATTGGACGTGCACTTCCAGATGCTAGAGATGGACTCAAGCCTGTTCACAGGCGGGTCTTGTACGGCATGTTTGAGGGAGGTCACACTGCTGAAAAGAAGTTCAGTAAATCTGCTCGTTCAGTTGGAGAGGTCATGGGTAAATACCACCCTCACGGGGACCAGTCAATCTACGACACAATGGTGCGTATGGCTCAGGAGTTCTCTCTTCGCTACCCACTC
>PBTH01000022.1 GCA_002726495.1 Methanobacteriota archaeon
ATGGAGAAGAAGTATCCTATGTGGTTGAACTCATTGTCTTTGATTACACCATTGCACCGTTCATTGAAGTGCAAGCCGATTGAATCGGATTAAGCATTCAAGAGTTTCTTGATATCAATAATGGATGAGACTCGCTCGTCTGCCATCGCTTTCATCTTGGAAAGTTGCTCTTCGCTGGTAGCTTCCATCCGCATTACAAGGACAGGTTCAGTATTTGATTTACGAGCAAGGTACCATCCGGCGTATTCGCCTTTTTCATCGTCAAAGCGAACACGAACACCGTCAACCGTTGAGCATTCATGGTCGTCATATGCTGAGGTAATTGCAGCGACAACTTCGAGTTTATCCTCTTCAGCACAGGGCACTTTGACTTCACCCGTGGTCGGAAGAGAGGGAGCGAGGCGTTCCAATTCTGCCGAGAATGTGGGGCCTCCTGAACTTGGCGCAGCACGTCGTGACCAGAGTTCAATGAGGCGGGCTGCGTTGTAAAGAGAACAATCAAACCCGTACCACCCGCGGTCTGCGAGGAAGATGTGCCCGCTCATTTCAGCGGCCATCTTGGCTTCGGGCATGCTAGCGAGAACTCGCTTCATGAACGAATGTCCCGTACGAGCCATTACCGGTCGGCCTCCGGCTTCTAAGATGGCTTGTTCAACGTTCATGGAGCATTTGACATCGTAGATGATGCGTCGGTGTTCGTCATCAAACGCGTCAGGGCCTTCTTCAACACCTTCGAGGAGGTCTTCTGCTAGAAGTGCAATGAGTCGGTCCGGATAGATGAAGCGTCCTTGCTCATCAACGGCTCCGATACGGTCACCATCGCCGTCTGCACCCATTCCAAATTCGCAACCATTGTCAACAACAGCCTTGCCCAAATCAACCATGTTTTTTGGACGGGTCGGGTCTGCTCCATGATTGGGTTCACTCGCATCCCAGTCGCAAAACAAGTCCACATGCTCGCATCTGAGGCGGTCCAAAAGTTCGGTCATGGCGGGGCCTGGGACTGCGTTTCCACAATCCACAGCAACCTTGACCGGCCGTGATAGAGGTCCAGTTGAAGCGACAATGGCGTCAAGATAAGTATCCAGATGCGGGGTGTCAATGATTTCACCCTCACCTTCACAAAATTCACCGTTGAGGAAGACATCTTTCAATTCCTGAATCTCTTCTCCAGCAAGCGGTAAGGTGCTTCGGCACATTTTGAATCCATTATGGGTCGGCATCGGTAGATGGCTTGCTGTTACCATGACGCCTCCATCAACGTCCAAGGTCCAACAAGCATGATAGACACAGCCAGTGGATACAATGCCCAAATCCATGACAGTAACGCCGCCTTCAACCAAACCCCGCATCAATTCATTGGTGAGTGCAGGGGAGGAATCTCGGATATCTCTTCCAACGGCAAAGGCCTTGCATTCGAGGTACGTAGCCATTGCTCGTCCAAGTCGGTATGCAAAGGCAGGTGTGAGTTCACCGGTGCCATCGCCGTTGGCCAATCCGCGAATATCGTAGGCTTTGAAACAGGCTTCGGGCCATTCATCCATGGTCTAGGGGGTGGGCGGTGGGATTTCAAGGCTACCCGAATTATCGTCGCCACCATGCGATGAAAAATAATGTGAGCGTTAAGATGACAAGGGCTTCAAACAGCACCCCTGAATACCAACATGCTCCTAAGAACGCAACAACAGGCGGAGCAAAAATACGTAGAAGACCGGGCCACGTCAGTAGACCTGGCGGAGTTTCTTCCAGATAGGGTGAGCCGGGCATATCAATCCTGTTTAACGGCCTGAACAACGATCTCAACCAGTGCGTCTGCGGGAAGGGCATCCACTGCGAATGCAGCACGGGTTGGCTTAACCTCCACTCCATCGAGCCACGAACCGTACACTTCGTTCATCGGAGCGTAGAACTCCATGGTCTTGAGAAGAACTTGGACGAACACAAGGTCGTGCTTTGATGTGCCGGCTTCAGCGAGTAGAGCGTCAATCTTCTCCAGTGTTCCTTTGGTTTGTGCAGTAATGTCATCACCTGCATCGATGTTGATTTGTCCCGAAAGCCAAACTTGATTCCCAACAACAACTGCAGGCGTATAAGGTGCGTATGTTTTCGTGCCCGGTGGGCTAATTCCGATTTTTGTCATGCACCGATACAGCCCGAAGCCGTCCATCAACTTCACCCAAGCAAGCGATGATTTGAGGAAGGACACCGTGTCGCATGTTCATGCGCACCTGTTGGGTTTTGGACCATCCGGCTCATGTGCGTCTGTTGTCAACACTGATGCGGGAAGGCACGACTGCTGACCTTATTGTTGCGTGTGAACGAAGTGAAGTTCGGGCTATGATTGAACAGGGAGACGGCCGTTTACCCCGTCGCCAGATTCTTTGGGTTCCTCGTCCGGTGGGCCAAGGGCGTTATCGTAAGGCGATGTACCGTGTGCGCAGTGTCCAGCGTTTTCTCCGGGCGACCAGCAAGGATGGGCAAGGCCCTGTCCAACGAATTGTGAGTGTTGGGGCCCCGCTTGAATTGATGGCTGCTAAGTCGCGTTGGTGGCAGCGCTCATCGATCACTGAACGTTGGTACATCAGCGATACCGAGGTGAATCACACCGCACATAAATTAGCAAAAAAGGCAGCTACAGACCTGGTTATTCCCACCCATTGGAGGGAGGACTTGGACGGAGGTTTCACTTCTTCCTTCAAGGGCAACATACACCGTTTAGATGGCCTTCACGCCCATGTTCATCTGGCTCCTCATCGTCGCCCAACCAAGGTGAGCGATCCCCCGAGAATTATCGTTCGACGTTTGAAAGGCGGGGGCATTCATGATGATGATGAAATCGTACCAGTTCCAGAGGATGCTTTGGATGGCGTAATGGCGACCATTGCCGATGAAGACGCTTATGAGGGCTCGCCTTGGGATTTGGACAGGGAACTTGCAGCCCACGATGGCGTCATCACTCAATCCGTTACTCTTGCGAGTGAAGCTGCTTTGTTAGGGACTCCAACGCTCCTTATTTCGGCTGCAGAGCGAGGTTTTCTTGACCGTCTTGAAAGAGAAGGGGCTCCGCTGTTTCGTTGGAAAGGTGAGCAGGATGAGGTAGAGTGGGGTGCAATACACGCCCAATATCTTGCTGGATTGCATCTCACCGATGCGTTAGAATCTGCTGAATGGCCTGATGCAAAGCATCAACTGGCGGCCCTTTTCGGTCTCCGAAACGATGAGATTTAAGATTCAAGTGTCAACTACCATTTGACTTATATCTCCCGCGGTGTTGGATTAAATCGTGACCAAGCGGGGCTCTTTTCTCATTTCCGTTTTGTTTCTATCAATGTTGCTTGGTGGCTGCATAGGTGATTCGGGTGAGCAAGCCGGACTTGATTTGGTCGTAACCTACGACTCAACAAGCGGTACCATCGTAGAACACTACGATGAGGGCGAACTCATTGAAACCCAAAGCGTCGAGTTGGCATTTGATTTTTCTCAGACAACTTCTGATGCCGAACTGGTACGATTCGGAGTGAACTTCCTTGACGGAACGCCAGCGACAACGATTGAAGCGATTGACGGTGGAGTCGTTGTTGTGGAATTCCTTGAACATGGTCTGCATGAAATAGCATTATTCGCTCTTGATGACAGTGCACATCAAGTCATCACAACCATCACCGTGCGAATTGAATTGCAAATGAATTGGGTCGAATCAACAACCAACAATCCTACGCCGATGCCACTGGATTCAGTTCCACTGAATGGAGAAACCCCTCCTTCTGCAATAATTATTGAATCCAATGTGGAAAATCCGGAACTCATCGAAAATATTGGAGGGGGTCGTACCGTTGAGATCACCTGGGGCCTTGTCGATGAGTCTGATTCAGCATGTCAACAAAAAGAAGGGTCCGTAGGCGAAGGTCAAAGCATATCTTGGAAAACGGTCCATTTCAACACCTATGAAGCGCATGAATTGAGGGTCCAATATGAAGAGGGTCAAGACCAAATCAACATCGACCAAACGGTAACCCTGCAGTACGAGGAACTTGAAACGTTACCGAATCTCTGAGGTTTAGCAACATCCTTCCGTTCGCATTGGTGCGCTGATAAAGGTGACTTTATCCACATTCGGGGTGTTCCTCAAGACATCGATGGATTCCCTGAATTTGACGGCTTTTCCTAAGGCGTGCAATACATCAACGCAAGTATGACTGTGCTTGAGGCAACTGTGATTATAAGAGGTGATTTCAAGATTGTGTGAATGCCGCATTTCTAGTAATTTACCTTCCACTCCGTGCTGGTAATAGATGACAAGATGTCCTTCAACGATTTCTTCATCATCCATGTCCTTCAATTCCCCACGTTGTTGTATCTCGGCAAAATAGAGGGCTGCATCTCTCAAAAAACGACTTCTATTTTGATAGCCTGATGCGTTCATGAGGTCCTCAAGGTTATCAGAAAATTGATTGTCAGCACTGAATGAGATAATTTTGCTCATAGTTTCGGCGAGCATGCCCCACTTCATAATAATTTTGAATTCCTTAATTATTAGTCTCTATTAAATATGTAATAGTTTTCGGCAAGGCCATGAACGCCCAGTGGAAGCGCGCCATATTGACCAGCCTAATTTTGATGTTTTCTAGCCTAGCAGGCTGTTTAGGAGGCGAGGAAGAATCCGATGACAAAGAATCGTACGGTATCGTGATGGTATCTACATGGCACGTCGGAGAAATTGTCAAGGCTATCGCAGGAAATGATGTTGAATTGGAATACATGAGTCAAGACAACATCCCAGTTCACGATTATGAGCCAACAGCGGAAGACCTCATTCGTCTACAATCCGCTGATGTGTTCTTTTACCATGGCCTCGGCTTAGAACCATGGGTCAATGCAACCCTTGAGTCACTGGGCGACAACGCCCCAACTGCGGTACAAGTCCATGCAATGCCAACCGGTCAAGAAACTCTTGATTACGAATCAGTTCTTGTTAGCGACCTCTGTGAACTTGTATCAGAGGGGCCTTACCTCACCGCAACTCTCGGTATGGATCACGATGACGCCCCAGAACTCCACGATGAATATTCTGCGGTAAAACTCTCATTCCCAGAAGACATGCACCACGATGAAGACGGTCACGATGAAGACGGTCATGATGAAGACGGTCACGATGAAGACGGTCACGAAGAAGACGGTCATGAAGGCCACAACCACATTGAGGCAGAAGAGACCATGGTCAATCCAGCAGGATGCCCAACTGATACTGCCATCTCAATCTACCACCTAGAAGAAGGTGAATACGTCCTTGAGTTCGAAGATGAGCACATGGAAGAATTTACCATGGCTGTTCTAAAGATGGGAGGCGGACATGCCCACCACGACCATGGAGCCCACGGTGACGAACATGGCGATGAACACGGTGTCTGCCACGATATGAGAACGCATGAAAATCACGATGAATACGAGACTGAAGACGCTTGTGAAGACGCTGGATACCTCTGGATGGAAGAAGAACACAGCAGCGAACACGGTGTCTGCCACGACGAAGACACGCATGAAAATCACGACGAATACAAGACCGAAGAAGCTTGTGAAGACGCTGGACACCACTGGATGGAAGGCGACCATGATGACATGACTCCCGAAGGAGCTATGGAAATGGCAGATACTAACAACGACGGTAACCTTTCCTGGGATGAAATTTGGACCATGGTAACCTCAGAAGACGACCATGATGGACATCATGATGGTGACCATGAAAGAACCTTCCACTGCAGTTCTACCGTTGGCGGGACTCCTGACACCGAAATTGAATTCTCAAAAGTAAATGACGGTACTGAGGACTGTGGAGATGGATCTGACGAGCCTCAAGATTTCGACGGCGATGGTACATTTGACAATTGGTTTGACTGTATGGGCGGTTCAAATGTTTCCATGGAATTGGTAAATGATGGCAATATGGATTGTCCACGTGGTGATGATGAAGCTCAAGACCATGGAGATAGAGAGGGTATGGAATGGACTTGCCTTGACTTTGTCAACTACTCCCACGTTCCTTCAGATGGTAACTTTACAAGCGTATACAACTCAAGCGGACTTGATTCCTCGATCTGTGGAACTGCTTATGATGGAACCAACCATACCTTTGGAACTGATACCTTCACCATGCCAGAAAAGGTGATGACTCATGAATGTGTTCTTGAGCACAACAACACAACTCACTGTGAGACCACAATCATCGAGTCGAACTCCACGGGTCTCTGGGAGACCCATCACACAGACAACGCTACACATTGCCATGGAAATTATGATACCGCTACCTCAATGTGCTTAGAGTGGCTTGGAGAACTTTCTATGAACGATTCAAAGGCATTCAATGTCGTTGAGGGGGACAACACTACGACCGTTTACTACCAATACAACCAGGACACTCAAAGTGGAATTTTGATGGTTCCAGACAATCACCACGATGAGCACCACGATGAGCACCATGATGATCGTGAGGAAGAATTTGAGATGCGCTACTTCATGCACTTCTTCAACACCTCAGACGCTGATAACAATCAGTTGCTTGACATGAGTGAACTCACTAATTTCATTGCTTCAATCGATGCAATGGAAGACGACGGGGCAATGTCAAGTGAAATGATGATTGTCATGTACGACATGGACGGAGACAGCGAATTATCCGTTGTCGAGTTCACAGATATGTTCAGGATGGGTGATGACGACGGCCACGATGAGGACCACGACCGCGACCGCGACGAGGACCATGGCAACCACAGCGCCGATACTGAAGCCATGCTCAAAGCAATGTTTGATTCAATGGATGCTAACAATGACGGCAAATTGAATGCCGAAGAACTTGCAAATCTCATGGAAATGATGAGAGATGACCATGATGCTGCCGTTGCTACCCTGCACGTTCGTGCAGAGGGCGATTACGGTTTTGCTCTTCCAAATGACGTTACTATGCACATCATTGCATCCGGTGGACATGACGAACATGCCGGACACGACGACCACGATGACCACGCTGGTGAAGAACGCGACGCCCACGATGACCACGCTAGTGAAGAACGCGACGACCACGATGACCACGCTGGCGAAGAACGCGACGACCATGACGACCATGGTGATGAAGAATCCATGAACTACGACCCACACAGCTGGTTGGACCCTCTTGCTTTCAACGCACAAAGTGCAGTCGTTCTTGAAGCATTGATCGCCGCCTTCCCTGAAGGGCAAGAAGACTTTGAGGACAACGCAGCAGCCTACTCAACTTTGTTGACGGGATTGGATGTTAGTTACGCAGCAGCCTTCGGAACCGATGGAGTTTGTCAAGAAAAGAAGGTTAGTGCAAATCACAACGCATATTCCTACATCGCCGTTCGCTACGGCATCCAATTCGAGACTGTTCACGGCCTCGATCCAGAAGGAGAACCATCTCCTGCTGATGTTGCAGAAGTGATTGATTTCATCAAGGAAGAAGACATCTCAGTCATTTTCATTGAAGAATATACTGACGAATCCTCTGTTAAGAGCATCGTTGATGAAACTGGCGTTTCTGTCAAAACCCTTTACACGATGGAAATGGCTCCAAAAGATATCAATGACGATTATATGTCCCTGATGGGCAAAAATCTCCAGAACCTGATGGATGGAATGAGTTGTTCCGTTACAACTGGCGAATAGAATAGCCAACAATAACAAATACATTACGTAAGGTGAGACCATGCATTCAGTTGATATTCTGCCAGTATTATTCGTCGGGGGCGTGTTCCTCGCCCTTTCCGGAAGATTACTTTTTGGATATATCAGAGCACGTAATGCATAAGTCGGCCAACTTTCAACCTGTAGATGAAATATGTTGACTACTCAACAGGTTGTGGACATGTATGGAATCGGTAGTTGTTGGAGATATGAATTCCGAGAATGATGTCATACTTAATGTCAACAATATCTCCGTGAAGCGCTCAGGGAAACAGGTTCTCAAAGACATTGACTTCAAAATCAAACGCGGGGAGTTTGTCGGGCTTGTTGGGCCGAACGGAAGTGGAAAATCTACTCTTTTGTTAACCATCCTTGGTGAGTTAATCTCCCAACAAGGCTCAGTGAGCATCTACGGTCTTCAACCGGCCTCCAATCGTTTGTATGGTAAAATTGGATGGGTTGCGCAGGCAGCTTCAAATTTACCAAAAGATATCCGGATTACCGTGCGTGAGTTGGTTAGATTAGGCACTGTAAACGGTAAGAACATGTTTCGATTTTCAGATGGCGGCCGGCGAAAAAGAGTGAATAAAGCCATCAAAATGGTGGGACTTGAAGATGAACAGTATACAGATGTGGCACGCCTTTCAGGAGGTCAACGTCAGCGAGCTGTAATTGCCCGAGCATTGGCTTCTGAATGTGAATTTATTTTGTTGGATGAACCTCTTGTAGGTATTGACCGAGAAGCCCGAAATACCTTGCTTAAACTGCTGGATAACCTTTGTCATGATGGAGGGAAGACAATTCTGATGGTATCTCACGACCTGGCTGCCATACGTCAAACCGCACACAGAATGATATTTTTAGAGCAAACCATCAAATTTGACGGACCGAGCAATGAATTCCCTGATTTGGAGGAACTAGCAAAACTACGAGGAATTGGAAACGTACATTCCATCTACGATATGGAGGAAGACTGATGGGTCTTGGAGATGTAATTATGGCCCTTGTGGGACCCATTCTAGAGATGATTGCTCCACTTATGCCAGGGGATATTTTCCCGTATTTTTTCTCTTGGGACTATTTTCAACGCCCTCTGATTGCAGCGGTTATGGTCACCATCGTTGCAGGTATTTTGGGTTGCTATTTACTGATCCAACATCTTGCTTTGATGGGAGATGGGCTTGCACACGTTGCATTTGGTGGTGTTGCAATAGGCATCGTCTTGGGCGCTACTGCGCCAGTATCATATGCACTTGTGTTCAGTATCACCGCGTCCATTCTTATCCATGAAATGCAATATCGGGAAATGCTCACTGGAGACGCTTCGATTGCGATCTTCCTTACAGGGATGTTAGCCCTTGGACTTGTTGTTTTGCGCTTAGGGGGCGGGGCTATTACCACCGATATTGAAGCGTATCTCTTTGGGAGTCTCTACATGATAAATGAGTCAGACCTCGATTTAATCTCGTTCGTATGCATCGGTTCTGTTATTGTTCTCGCTTTTATTCGTAATGGATTGCTTGCTTGTGCAATTGATCCTGTGTCAGCGCGCGTTCAGGGTATTCCAGTCCGCACCATTGGTCTGATGTTCAGTGTGACTACCGCTGCTGTTGTTGTCGTCATGGTGCAGGTGGTTGGAACATTACTCGTGACCGCTTTATTGGTGACTCCAGCGGCGACAGCACAACTCATAAGTCGGAGTTTTCGCCAATGCATACTGTGGACTCAGGCGTTTGGATTTTCATCTGTAATACTTGGAATATACTTCTCGGCCGAATACGATACCGGTGGCGGTTCAATGATTGCATTGGTTGCTGCAATCATCTTCGCAGTCGTCGCTATTTCAAAGGTCACACTCAATGCCTTCATCAAAGCCGATGACAATCTTAACTGAACGTTTCATTCGTCGGTCACGTCTCATTGCGGCTGTATTTGAGGAAATCTTGTATCTATTGAAGCCAATTGGTTAGAATTTCCAAATGGTCGCCAGCGAGTTCCAATTCACCCGAGAGCACTGTATCAATTGGCCAGAATTTAGCGTCAGCAGCATCATCTCCGCCCACGGGGTTTTGGGTTCCATCTTCTGTGATTTCGTAAACAACGCTCACGATGTGTTTGCGTGGGTCTCGTTTTGGGTCGCCCATCACCATTAGAAGGCGGGGTGAATGTCCGTCAATTCCAGTCTCTTCTTTGAGTTCACGAACAGCGGCATGAACAGGGTCCTCTCCTTGGTCTACAAACCCGCCGGGGAGTGCCCAAGCACCTGCCATTGGTGCATGCTTTCGTTGAATCAAGAGGACGGTATCTCCACGTCGTACGGCGGCGTCAGCGGCAAGAGCTGGATTAAGCCAGCCGTTGCACTCATCGCATGTGGTCATGTCATTCACCGTACCGTCGTCCGCGTTCTTGGTACGTTCGGATGGCCTTGAGCAGGTCTTTCTTTTGGAATGAAGGCCAAAAGACATCGGTGAAGTACAATTCAGAATAGGCCATCTGCCACAACAAGAAATTGGAAATACGTTCTTCACCGCTGGTTCGAATCACCAAGTCAGGGTCGGGCATATCCGCCGTGTAGAGTCGGTTTGAAACTGCTTTTTGGTCAATGTCATCAAGTTCAATATCGCCAGCAGCGTAGTCTTTGGCAATGGTTTGGATTGCGACGATCATCTCTTCACGGCTACCATAAGCCAAACATACTGTGAAGACAAAATCGTCGTAATCTTTGGTTTTCTCTTCAGCATAATCAATGGCTTCTATGACGTTTTCAGGAAGAAGTTCCCTTCGCCCGATGATGTGAACTCGAACGTTGTTTTCGTGAATTCTCGGGTCGTCTGCAATATCACGAAGGCCCTCGGCATAGAGTTTGAACAGGACATCCAATTCGTCTTGAGGTCGGCTAAGGTTCTCGGTTGAGAGGGCGTAGACGGTGAACCAAGGGATCTTGAGTTCCAATACCCAGTCCAAAACCCGCTCAAGTTTTTCCTTACCGATTCGGTGACCGATACCAGTAGCAAGGTTGCTCTTCCACGCAAAACGACGGTTACCGTCCATAATGATGGCCAAGTGATTGACCTGAAGGGGGTGCTCAAGAACCTCTCGCAGCAACTTTGCCTGAACTGCGTGGCCAAGCACATCGCCCATGCGTTCTGAGATACCCATGCTTCGCCCCCCTTCTCTGCTGAGGGCATACGGTGTTTGATTGCTTTCCTTGGAACTTGAAGGCAGCGCCATCATCTTTGAAGGGGTGAATGTGGTGCGAGTAGCATGGAGGATGAGCCGTTTTGGGATATTCCTGCGCAATCCTCCGAATCAAAAAAGGGGAAGAAGTCAACCTCATCGGTTGAAGGTGATGGTTCACCGCCTTGGTATCCATCTGGATTGACTTCTGAGCCTCTTGACCCTTCGACTCTTGAACTTGGCTTAAGAACGCCCTGGGGTCGGATAAGGGGTTGGAATTACAGCGAGGCCATGGACAAGTCATGGTGGCAAAAATCTCCAGGTTCGTGGTGGGGTTTTTGGCCCGAAAAAGTAGATTCAGTTCGCGTTGTGGCTCATGCTCAAAACAAGATCATTGTTGCCCTTGGTGAGGAATTCGTTGTCCACATCTATCCGCTTCAAACCGGTCATGATGTTTCCACGCTTGTTCGCTACGAGCCATGGGAAAAGATTCTGCAATCCAAACGAGTTCTTCTTCCGATGGGTGGCCTACGAAACGATAACGGTGACCAAATGTGCATGTTCCCCTATCATGAGGTTCACTCGCCTCAAGAAGTCACTCAAAATCTACAGGACAAAGACAAATTGTCCGCATTAGGAGATGCTGTGGGCCGCCTTCATTCCGGTCTGAAGTACGAAGCGACTCCAAACACTGAATGGCGATGGAATGCACGTCTGAAAGCCATTGAAGATACCCTGAAAACATCGACACTGTGGCGAGCCCCTCACACAAAACACGTTCAGGGTATTCCGCCCTTCAACATCAGTCTTGATGGAATTCTTTGGGGAGATGAGGTCCACCTTGTCCCACAGCCCCGCCCTCTTGTCGACCATTTGTTGTGCGAAAGTGAGCGTATGCCGGGTGTTGCAACCCTTGCGAATCTGGAACAGGCCATCGCTCTTCGAGGTGGATTCAGTGAATCCGCATCCCGCGCTGTTCTCTACACAGGATGGGAAATCAAAGCCCCAAAAACATGGGGTGGGCATTTTCTTAGCACGCTCAAAGGCGGTGTTTGGATTTGGAGGTACGAAGCAATTCTGCTCGAGTTGGCCCGAGCCCGAGCGTTCAAACAACCGAAGGCAGAATCCATGTGCATGGATTGGCTCAACGACGTATCCCGCATTCAAGCAAAATTAGGCATACTTCGGATGACAAATCTGGGCGCTAAAACTTCCTTGATGTTCTTCATCATGTGGTTTATTTCACTTAATTTTGCAGTGGGGCCGCTGAGCGGTTTGTCCGGTTTCCCAGGTCGTCTTTCACTGACCGCTCTCTTCCTGTTCTCAGCGATTGGATTGCGCTCCTATACCGAGCAGAATATCCCTGAACCGTATTGATTCAGCGTTGCTGACGGACACGGCCATCGTAGAATTCAATGCCCAAGTCTTCTGCAATGTTCTTGAGTCGGATGATGAACTTGGCTCGCTCTTGACGCTCTTCCACGCCACCCGAGACGTCCCAGTAGAGGTTGAGGTCAACATCCAGCGATGTCGCTGAAATCATGCTGACCTGACAGAATGAGGAGTCTTCCTTGAGGGTTTTTGGATTCTCTTTGATGTCGTCCATCACACGCTCGCAGAAGCTTGCAACGGCGTCACCATCGGCGTTGATGTCAAGATGGAATTTTGTTTGCCAACGGCGCCATCGGCGCTTGCCCCAATTCTCAACGGGCGTGTTGACAAGGTTGGCGTTGGGCATGGTGATGATGGTATCTGCCGAAGTACGGATTAAGGTCGTACGCAGGTTGATTTCAATCACTTCACCCTCAGCGGTTCCAACAACAATCCAATCACCAACCTTGAACGGTCGGTCGAGCAGGACTGTGATGGCGCCGAAGAAGTTGGAAATAGAATCCTTAGCAGCCAGTGCTAATGCCAAACCGGAGATCCCCAATCCTGCAATCAGTGAGGTGAGGTCAAAGCCCATGGAATCGGCTACGAATACTGCTCCAACGAAGATGATAACGAACCGCAGTGTGCTTTGTACGGCTGAAATAAGAGTTTTTTCGGTCCCGTCAAGAACATCATCGTTGTCAAACAGTGCAACGACGTCCTGAACGATGTTGACCAAACGAAAGGCCCAAACAACCAGAGCGATGGCGACAATGAATTGAAGAATTCCTGGAAGGAAACTCACGGCTATTGAAGGCATGAGAATTGGAGATCCAGTTCGTTCCATGTCTTCGATCATGAGGTTGATGGCCACCATGGCTAATCCAACACCAACAGCGGTACCGAGGGCTTTGTCAGAATCTTGGACGGTTTTGCCCTTGATGGCTTCTGAGCGAATGATCGTACGCAGGACGGTGGGTGCAAAGCGCATGGTCAAAAGACGGACGATGAGAATCCCGATGATGATGGCAAAAAGAAGGGCGAGGGTGTAGGTGGTAAATCCAAACAATTCATCCCGCAGAGAGGAATCTGCAGCGGGCGTCCATAAGTCATCCATGGTCCTGCCAAACGGTTCTATGGGTTGTTCTTTTCCCTTAATTTTCTAGATTTTCATCTTCAACTTGTAAAAATTCTCCCTTTGATATGCACGATTGCTTCAAGAAGTCAAGCGTTTTGGAGTGGGTGATAGCATGATGCCGACCGCGACGAAAACGTCCCCATCCGGAGCACCACGACCTTCATTGGGATTCTTGATTTGCCTCCCACTTCTTCTTTCACTTGCAAGTCCTGTTGCAGGTACTGTTGCTGTTGCAGATACAGCCATCACCGTGGCTCCTGAAGACGTTTGGTCGGACGATTATAACAACATGATTTTCCCTTGGGCGCCGGCCAATGACCGCATTCTGCAGTTCAAAGAATACCACACCTATGAGACCATGAAGTCACGAATGCTTCGTCTTGCTGAAGAAAATCCTGATATTTTTGAGTACCACGAAGGAATGAATGGTGGTACCAACGCACGAGGCGAGGAAGTTACCGCCAATGCCTACGAAGGTTGGTTTTACGGTCACGCCTCACCTTGGATGAAAATTACTGGCGACGTTCAAGACGGAGAATACAATCCCTTTGTCGGTGATAACGGCAACTACGCCGACCGTCACGATGTCATGATCGTAGGAAACCACCACGCTCGTGAGTGGATGTCCTATACCGTGGCCATCATGCAAATGGAAGTCATTGCCTTCTCCTACGATAACATCGGTTACGATAACGACGGTGACGGACTTATCGATGAAGACCCATGGGGCGATGCAGACGGTGATGGAATTCTTGACGACGATGGAGATTGTTTGCGATTGGACGATTCGTTCCAAGATTCCAACGGTGACGGTACGCCTTGCGGACCGGGTGACCTTGGTGTCGATGAAGACTACTCTGAGCAGTGGATTACCGACCTGGTCAACTCCCGCGAAATCTACCTCATTCCAATGCTGAACACGGATGGCAACATCTACGATCGTGATGTGTACATGCCAGGCCAATGCCCTGGAGAAGAACCTTGGGATTGCTCGGCGGCTGGTTGGAGAAAGAACCTTCGAGACAACACCGTCACAGGAGTTACTCCAATTCCAGATCTTGACGAATCTGTTGACGAAGGATGCGATGGTGTTGACCTCAATCGCAACTATCAGTTCGAATGGGGTGCTCCTCTTGGTGCCACAGGACCTTTGTTCCCGGGCATGTGTTATGCAGGTCAGAACAACGATGTGTACAACGGACCTGTCGACGACACCGACAACGACGGTGATGGTCAGGTCAATGAGGACCACGTGGACGGTAAAGACGACGATGCTGACGGCGTTACCGACGAAGACTGGTGGGGCGGTAACTCTGAGCCTGAGACCAAGTTCATCCAGGACATGACCGAAATGAACGACGATACCGGTGACGGCGCGAGCGAGTTCAAGGCAACCATCACCCACCACTCCTTCTCCGAACTCATTCTCTACCCTTGGGGTCACTGCACTGACTGTCAAAGTCCTGACCACTTCCAACTGATGTACCACGGTCAGCAACTTGCAGACATGACGCAATACGCCAACCTTCAATCCTCAGATCTCTATCCAACATCCGGTGACTTCTGTGACTGGCACTACGGTGTTCACGGCTCGTACTGTTATACCTCTGAGATTGGAACAGCTTTCCATCAGCATGAAGACGACATTGACCACATCGCAGTCCGAAACTTGGGAACCGGTTTCTATATTGCTGAAATCGCTGATAGTCCACGCGAGCGTGCTGATTTAGAAATGGCCAATATCTCTCAGCAAAACTATCTCCAAGCAGGAGATAAGGTTGACATTCCCTCAGCAGGCGATGTTCCAATCGATATGTGCGTATCCAACATGTTCCCGTACAGTGAATCCAACAGCAAGGTTGAGTGGCGAATGGTCAAACCAAGCCGCCTACAAAGCGACTACGGGCCACGAGAATGGTCGACGACAGAATGGAGCAGTGCTTCAGTAGAGCGGGTTGATGAGGCCTGTACGACTGCAAGCGGAAATGGAACGATTCTACGAGCCATGATTCCTGTGGCAGAGGTTAGTACCGGGGAATTGCATTACAAAGCAACGGTTTCAACGCTAACCGGTGCGGACCTCTACCAATACCCTGCAAACGGTGATTATTACACGTTGCAAATCACCTACCGTGCTGCCTTTGGAAGTTTCTTGGGTGCGATGTTCATGTTCACCGTTGTCGGCACCTTCGTTTGGGGTGGTTTGGCGGTTGCCCTACGTATTATGTTGAATCCAGAAGAGGACGCAGTTCTTGAAGCAGAATTACGTTCAGAAGTTGTAGGAGAACCCCTTTGAGGTGATATCATGTCAGATTCAGACCAGTTTAACGGCCGTATGGGTCTTATTTTCGCATCCATTGGTGCTGCAATCGGAACAGGAAACATTTGGCGTTTCCCAAGAATGGTTGGAGCCAACGGTGGAGGAACCTTCCTTGTCCCGTGGCTCTTTTTCCTGTTTGTGTGGTCGATTCCACTCGTCATTGCAGAATATGCTATGGGGAAGCGGAGCCGAACCGGAACAATCGGTACATTCCGTATCTTTGCAGGACGTAGGTTCGCTTGGATGGGTCTGTGGACCGCTTGGATTTCCACCGCTATCGGATTTTACTACGCTGTTGTTTCGGGATGGACTTTGAAATATTTCCAACTCGGAATTAGCGGTGCCCTCACAGGTGACAAAGTGGATACGACCGAAGTTTGGAATGCGTTTCTCCAATCCCCAGGCCAAGTTATTTTCTTCCAATTCGTTGTCGTTCTCTTGGTTCTTGGCGCCATTTGGAAGGGTGCTAAGGCCATTGAAAAGGTCAACTTTTACTTGATGATTTCACTGTTCGCGTTGCTGTTCCTTACCTTGTTCCTTTCACTGTGGATGGACGCATCTGACGGTTCGCTTGACGGAGCTCTGTTCATGTTCACCGTTGACTTTGACATGTTGTTTGAGCCGGAGGTTTGGATCAACGGTTTGTCCCAGTCAGCATGGTCGTGTTCTGCTGGAATGGGTATGTGCATTACGTACGCAGTCTACATGCGTAAGGACGAGGACACCGTTCTCAACGCCTTCACCATGGGTCTTGCCAACAACAGCATCTCCATCATTGCCGGACTTGCTGTTCTTTCCGCTATCTTCGCCGTCAACCCTGACCCGCTGGCAACCGTGACCGGCGGTTCGTCTGCTATCACGTTCCTTGCTCTGCCAGAAGTCTTTGCTCAAGCACCCGGTGGCGCTATTGGCCCTCTGTTCATGATGGCTGGATTCTTCCTCGCTCTTTCGTTTGCAGCGATTACATCCATGATCTCTACAGTTGAATTGTGTGTCCGAAATTTCGTTGACCACGGCTACGACCGAGAGCGCTCAGTCCTCATCACTGGTGTAGCCATCTTTTTGTTTGGCCTGCCTTCTGCTGTGATGTGGATTAAACTTGACAGCGCAGGAGTTGCCTTCCCAGAATTCTTGGAAGTTCAAGACCACATTTGGGGATACGGCCTGATGTTCTCTGGATTGTTTATCGCCTTCTCCATCTGGAAGTATGGATACATCAAGTGGCGCAAGCAGGTCGACGAAGGCACTGCACCGGACGGTCTTGCTGGCTACATGGGACTTGGTGTCTCAGCATTCCGTGATGATTTCATCAACACAGGAGACAACGATTTGGAAGTTGGACGCTGGTGGGACGTCATGATTTACCTCGCCTTCCCCATTCTTTTCGTTGTCCTCATGGGCTCGTATTTCACCGACATGATCGCCAATACAGAAAACGTCTGGGACCCATCCAACCCCAAGGGATTGAGTATCATCCTGTTGTTCTGGGGCGTTGTTGCTGTGACCTTCATGTTCCTCAACAAATTCCTCATCGCACGGCCTCTGTTCCGCAACATCCCTGAAGGTGCAGATGTCGACATATCGTCCTTGCCTGGTGGTGAGGATGAACTCGTTGTCGCCTTGGGAGAGATTGTTCCAGGGTTTGAACATCTAACAGTAAAGGACGGCGTCCTTGAGGCCGAAATCACGGGTTAGGACGTGGTTTTATGGCCGAATTGTGGGAGACTCTCACCATCGGCCTTGTTCTCTCACTTTTCTTTATTGGATTGAGTTATTTCTTTTGGCGACGTTACGATCGCCCGACGCCTCTCATGATTGAACGAGAGGAAGAGAAACAGCGCCTGAAAGCCGAACGCAAAACATGGCGGCAAGTCGAAGCAAAGATGGAAGCCGAACGAATGGAATCGGAATCAAAAGCTCGCCGTGAGCAACAGAAGGCGAAAGCTCATGCGAACAGTGTAGCGCCTGATGAGGAGCACGTTGCTGAGGCATGGGGTGCACTTGGTGTGGAAGCACCAAAAACTGCGGCAGTTTCCTCGTTTCAAACCGATGAACATGATACCAATTCTCAACAAGAAGCAAGCGTGCAAACCGGTCTTGGTGATGCTGAAGTAAACGACGATGATGTTCTTTCAGTGGACGACCCGGTCAAGGTTCGCCAAGATGCTGGAGTTGCTCCAACAGAAGCACCGGATTGGGAAATCATTGAGAAAATTGCAGAGATTGCTGAAAAAGACGACCATGAAGTTCCCGAAGTTCCTGAAGCACCGGATTTGCCTTCAGTAGAAGAACTGCTTGTTGACTCACTTGAATCCGATGAAGAAGAAACACCCTCCGGTCCAGCAAAGGACGACCCGTGGTCGGGTGCCCAATGGCCCAAGGAATGAACTTGAGGAAACCCATTTTCGGACACGAATCAAGCGAAGGGGTGATGAAGCCTCGGGGGCTCGCAAGCAACAATGGTACAACGTCCACGCGGCACACGGGATTTCCCACCGGCGGCGATGAATCGCCGTCTTGCCTTGGAGCGTTTGCTTGAAGATGCGGCTCAGCGTCACGGATTTTCGCGTGTCCAAACGCCCGTCTTTGAGCGATTGGAATTGTTCACGGCCAAGTCTGGGCCAGGCATTGTGTCGCAACTTTATGCCTTTGAGGACAAGAGCGAGCGTCCGTTGACGCTGCGGCCTGAACTCACCGCTCCAGTGATGCGCATGGTTGCTGAAGAGGGCATGCAAATGCTTCCTCGCCCTCTTCGCCTGTCGTATTACGGCCAATGTTATCGCTATGAAGAATCCAAAAAGGGGCGCTATCGAGAATTCTTCCAATACGGTGTGGAACTGATTGGCGAATCGGGTCCTTTGGCTGAAGCCGAAGTCATCGCTCTTGCCATCAACATGTTGAATGCATGCGGTTTAGAGAACTGGGAGATTCGAATTGGCCACGTCGGCATTCTCAAAGGAGCGTTAACCGGCCTTGGATTGTCTTCTGAAATTCCCGATGGAGCAAGTGAACCTCCGGTCGCCAGTGCCATGCGTTTTCTTGACAAAGGCGATGATGCAGGCTTGGCCGAACTGTTCACCAACAATGGAATTGACCCTGAACATGCAGCGCCGCTGCGAGCATTAGCTGAACTTGAAGGCGGCGTTGAAACGCTTGAACCAGCGCGAGCCATTCTCTCATCGTTAACCGGTGTCTCTCTCGAAGCGTTGGACGACCTCCAAACCACGCTCAATGCAGTTGCAGGCTTGGCATCCACGCCACCATCCTTGACCGTTGACTTGACCGTTGCTCGTGGACTGGATTACTACACTGGAATGGTGTTTGAAGTTCAAGTGCCTGAGTTGGGCGGAGAAGGACAAGTGCTCGGAGGTGGTTCGTACAAACTGCTGCATCTCTTTGGCCTGCCCGACCTTGACCCGTGCTGTGGTTTTGGCCTTGGATTTGACCGCGTTCTACTGGCACTTGAAGCACAGGCAGAAGCGAGCGGGCGCGATGAAGTCGTGCCTGGGGAAGTGAACCCCAACGGTTTGGTCGCCTTGATTCCGTTTGGAATTGACCCGAACCATGTTTTCCCGATCGTTGCTGATTTACGCAATTTTGGGGAACGAGTTGAACTTGAACTGCGAGGACGTAAGATTCCCAAGGCCATGAAGTGGGCTAATTCAATCGGATGTCAATTCACGGTTGTCGTTGGACCAAGAGATTTGGAAAGCAATCAAGCGATGGTCAAGAACCTTCAATCAGGAGAGCAACAAGCGGTTGCACTCAACAGTGAATCAATTCTTGAAGCCATTCAAGCAATGCGCTGAATCATTCTTCGTCTTCTTCGCGACCCTTGTTCATGAAGAGCGCCATGCCCAGAGCGGCTGAAGCGGTGACGAGGGTGAATCCTGGTGTATCTTCATCGTCCATCATCATGTCTTCTCCAGCCTGGAATTCTTCGCTCCAGCTGTCTTCGCTGATGGGCATTTCAAAGCGGCTGTCCATGCCGAGTTTAATGGCGAATGCAGCAGGTGTCCCAGATGCTGTAAAAAAACTCTCTTGGTAATCTCCTTTGAGTTTCATGGTGACCTCAATGATGGGGCTGTCGTCTCGACCGTCCCATTCCATGTGGTCCTCTGTGACTGCGAAGGTAAAGGGAACGGTATTTTCGCCTTGGTTAATGCCGGTGAACTGGTTGGTGTAGACTTCAGCTCCACCACGGAATACGGTAATGTTGAGGTTCTCACAATCGTTGTTGCACGGTCCGCTGTTATCGCCGTTGGTCCAATCGCCTTCTGCCGTAATTTTGAAGTTGCCACGGAATTCACCGTCAGTGGTCATGAGCAGGCGCTTGTCCAAGTCGGGTTTCATTCGGAATCGGAGGTTGATGTCAATGATGCCGTTGTCTTTTTCTTCGCGAAGTTCTCCTTCAGCAGTAGATTCGGTGTCGTTTGCACTGAAATGGGACCATGCGTCGCCAAACCCATCGTGATACATGTACATCGTGGTATTGTTAGCATTGGGTTGTTTCGGGTCTTCCTCTTGTG
>PBTH01000023.1 GCA_002726495.1 Methanobacteriota archaeon
GAACCCATCATCACCAAACTGGCAAGTCAGCACTATCGAGAACCATCCTGGTGGCAGCCAAGGAGATGGTACAGGCGAATCAAATTCGCTCATCATCGATGATGGAGGCACGATGCATGTTGCCTACACTGATGAGACGAATGGTGTCCTTCGATATGCTACAAAATCGACAGGTGTTGGTGTCACAAACGAAATCACTGTCAAGTTTGGTCAACTTGGTTCCGTAACAGCAGACGTAATCGATGATTCGACTATTCGATTCACGACACCCCCAATTGCAAATCCTGGGACTGTCACAATCTCAATTATCGATCATGAGGGGGTCGAGCATCAACTTTCATCAACGTTTGAATTCATTGATCAAAACGATTTGGATGACGATGGTATTCCAAACGCAAACGATGATTGTCCGGACGTAGCAGGAACATCTACTCAAGATTTGAATGGCTGTCCCGATGACGATGGTGATGGTTACAGTAATTTTGCTGATGCGTTCCCGAACGATGCAAATGAATGGTTGGACAGCGACGGTGATGGTGTCGGAAACAATGAAGACGCCTTCCCGAACGATGCAAGTGAATGGTTGGATACCGATGGTGATGGTGTCGGCGATAATTCCGATGTCTTCCCTATGAATCACTTTGAACAATTTGATTCAGATGGTGATGGTGTTGGTGATAATTCCGACGTGTTCCCCAACAATCCAAGCGAGACTGCAGACAGCGATGGTGATGGTGTTGGCGATAATGCTGATGCGTTCCCTACGAACGCGTTTGAACAGTACGATTCAGATGGTGACGGCGTTGGTGACAATACCGATGCCTTCCCAAACGATTCGAGTGAATCATTGGACAGCGACGGTGACGGTGTAGGCGACCTCAATGACCTGTGTTCAAACACAATTCAAGATGCAGAAGTGGATGGAAACGGATGCTCACAACTTCAACTCGATTCTGATGGCGACGGATATGTGGATACACAAGATACCTTCCCGTTTGATTCAACTCAATGGGAAGATACTGATGGAGATGGATATGGCGATAATTGGGGCGATTCTGACTGGAATGATAGCAGAATTTCAGAATGGACTGGTGTATTCATTGCTGGCGCTTCACAACCGGACTATTGCCCTGATATTGCAGGCAATTCAACCGCGGATGGATACTTTGGTTGCTCAGATGCAGATGGAAATGGCATAGCTGATTTGTTTGAACAGGATGAAACAAATGGCACGGATAATACAAATCAAACCGAAGAATCTGTCGACACCGATGGAGATGGAGTTTCAGACTTAGAAGACAATTGTCCTGCCACCTCTCCAAATACTCCTGTTGATGCCCTTGGTTGTGAAATAACCGAATCAAGTGATGAAGATGAAGAATCTGCTTCAGTGTTTCAATCACTCTTTTCTGGAGATAGTGATCCTGTTACAACAACAGTAGGAATCAGTGCTATTCTACTCGCATTGTTTACTCTACTACAAACCAATGCAGCTGCAGCAATACTACCAGATACATTCCGATGGATTCAGGTGTTACGCAAGAATTCTAAACTCACCGAAGAAGAACGTAATGAGTTGACTTATCTTCAATCATTGGTTCAAGCCTATCACATCAATCCAGAGGAATTAGCAGAAGAATTAGTGAATTTGAAAGGTGATATTACTGCACGGTTTACCAACAACCAGATCAAGAAAGAGACTCGTGAAAAGTTACTAATTTTGATAGAGGAACTTCAATCTTCTACACCGAATGAATTGTATCAAATTGCTCACAATGAAGCATATTTTGGTCTGTCAGAAGTAATTGATGCAGATGACCGAACTAAACTTCTTGAAGAAAAAATAGCAATGACTTCAATTGATGTCGAGCATGCTCACTCTGAACTTCCTTCATCCTATTCATTAGGAGAATTGGACGACAAAGGAACCTACTGGATTGAATGGCCAACAGATAGCGGAACATGGTATTACAGATATTCTCCTGAACAAGATTGGTCTAAGTTCGAAAGTTGATTGCCAAGCGACGAAACTCAACCAGTGGGCTTCGGTTCAATTCTGGCGAGCCCACTGTTGTTTCGCACTGAATTCTATGTGTGATTCATCAATGAAGTATTACAAATTGAATGGGCTACATTATTGAATGACCGGCATCCAGTATGGACCATGGGGTTCCTTGACCAGGTCGATTTCGGCGTTTTCAAGGAGAAATCAACGTGGCAGGCATTTGGAATCGCCCTCATGATGTTTGTCACGATTTCATTTTTTGCTCTATCGATGTTTGACAGTATGGATGAGTTGTTTCAATCAGACGCTGAACCAGCCCCCATCCCAAACATTGTGTTTGAGTCCCTCAATCGCAGTGATGTTGAAGTTGGGGTTGCGAATGAAACGGGTTGGTTCAACCTCGATGACCACCGTGGGAGCATCATTATTTTGGATTTAATGGCGCGTGATTGTAGCAATTGTCACGCAGTGCAGGCCCACATTGAGGCCAACATGGATGAGTGGCAACGCAGTGCAGAGGGAAACAATACCTCGTTGAAGATATTCGCTTATGGTGCATGGTACGATGAATCAATTGAGTATCTTAGTGAAAGCAAAAAAGCATACACTGTTCCATTGTATCCAACTGGTTTTGGTTCGGAAGATGCCGCCATTCTTGAGGACGGAAGCACGACCGACCCAGTTCGTCTCTTTACTACCAAAGGTACAGGTCAAATCCCAGTAGTCATGATTATCGATGAGGAGGGTTACATCATCGCTCAACAACCAACCGGAACTCCTGCTGACGGATGGGCTTCTTTTGACGGTACATTGATGACCGCACTTTCAAGTGATGTAAGCGAAACTTTTGATTCAAGAATTGGTTGGGAGGAGCCTGAAACTTCAATTGTGGCCGTCTTCGTTCTCGGGATGATTCTCTCTATTCTCGTTTACTTTTCACCATGTGCGTTCCCTGTTCTTCCTGGATTCATTTCTTACTATCTCTCGCTTGGCGCAAGAGAGGATGAGTTGATTGAACAAGGCAAATTGAAAACTGGAATGCCGAGTTCCTTCAACATCGGGATTCTTTCGGGTCTTGGCATGTGGACCTTCTTCGGTTTCATTGGAATCCTAGCCCTCCTTATGGGTGAATTTTTCGCCTCTTCTGGTATCATTCATACGATCGCTATTTTTGTTGCTATACTTCTTATTGTACTGGGTACGATGATGCTCTTGGGCGTCACCTCTCATGTCATGGGATTCGTCCAAAATTTAGTCGATAAATACAGCACGACAGAGATGGATGAAACCTTCACACCTCGTCGCAACATGTACCTCTACGGGATAGGATATGCTGCCGCCTCAATTGACTGCACAGCGGCTGCTGTACTGCCCTTTGTCATCTTCTTAGGTACGTTGGGAACCACGGCAATCGCCTTTGGCGTTGCTGGCTTGATGGTTGGATTGCTTGTGTTGATGGTGGCGGTAACCATGCTTGTTGGAATGGGCCGCCAAGTTATGATCAATTTCCTAAGAAGAGCAACTGGAATGATCAAAATGGTAGGTTCTTGGATGATGATTATGGCTGGAATCAGCCTTACCATATATCTGACAAGTCCTCAAACAGTCAATATTCTATTTGGTTGAGTCTTGGTTTGCAAACAAAAAACCACACGGTTAACGCAAAAGCTAATCCCGTAACTGCATCGAAAAGATAGTGCTGTTTGATGCCCATCGTAGAGAGCACCAATAGGGCCCAGCAAACCCATACGATGATGGAAAGCCCCATTGTCCATTTACGTTCTCCGATCAACCACCGGCGCATAACCAACAGAATGAGCGTACTCTGGAATACATGCAACGATGGCCAAGAGTTGAATGGAGGGTCTGCTGAATGAAGTGCCGTCATGAATGGATTGAACAGGTCATCTTGAAACACAACTTGATGGCGGAGAGTGACTCTCACTGGGACGAAGATGAACACAAGACATGCAATCCATGTAGATGCAGTCAGTGTTTGATGGAACATGAGTCCCTCGTCCCTTCTTTCGGATTTTGAGCCATACCAAGCAACGATTGGAAAGTAAAGATAGAAACTGAAATAGAATATAATATTCCAAGGCATGTAAGGAATCATGCCGTCAATGGCATGCTCAGGATTGAACATTGAGACATCCCTCCAAGCAGCAATTTGGTTTGTAAGCCAATACGGAATTGCTGCGGTAATGAGATAAAAACACAACAAAAACAGTGCTGTTTTTGGGCGGGTCCATGAATGGAAATTGGGGGTTATTCGGTCCAAAATATTCCAACGGTTGGAAGAATCAGAAGTACCCATGTATTCAGCCCTGTCCTAGTCCGGTTCCGCAATGCGGGCATACCTTCCAATCAGGCTGTACTATTTGTTGGCATGATGGACACGGATAAGGCGCAGCAGGTTCAGTTTGACCACCTTGCTGGCGTAGGAATTCCTGCATGACTTCAGGAGTTAATGCCCCGTTTTCAGCAGCGAGCCTCATCATTGACTCTTGCAAGTCATTTGATGTACGCATACGCTCCTTTTTTCGCTCTTGAACTTCATTGAAAAGTGACATGGCCATGGCAGTTTTATCTTCCATTTTCTTGGCATCGAGTTCTGCCCTCGCGTGGTCACGTTTGAGCTCAGCTTCCCAAACGGCTTCTTGTTTTCGAAGTTCGTGAAGTTCGTTCTCAACTTCAATCATAACTTGACCCTTGGCCTTGCCTCGCTCAATGTTCATTTCTGCCTCAATTCGGCGTAAAGTAACTGACTCACGGTGTGCAAGCCGTTCGACTTCAGCCTCTGCCTGCGCACCTTCAACATCGGTCGCTGCCCGTAGGCTATGCTGCAATGCAGAAAGACGTTCAAGATCGGTTTGCTGAGTGATGAGCATCGAACCTAACATGGTCAGTCCCATGCTTTGAAAGAGAGGGCGAAGTTCCTTTTCACAGCGCATTTGAAAACGCTCTTGAACATCAAATCCTCGCAAATCTTGGGATGATTCAACTGCGGACAAGATGGGTGCGATGACTCGATGGGATGCTTCTTGTCCAATGAGCACTGAAAGAGTAGCCCGGTCCATAACAGGGGCACGGTTTGCAAATACATTGAGCAATTTTACAATGTCTGCCTTACGAAATTGCATGCGGAATTGAGCGACCCCTTTTGCAGTCTGTCCGTCGGCGAGAGGGTGTGAAAAAGGCACACTGATGTCCATTGGCCCGGTCATTACGAAGAGCATTCGGCTGTCTTTTGCTTTACGACCTAGAAAATCTCCTAGGAATCTTCCGAAGCCTCCTCCAATATTACGAACGACTTCCTCACTGACAACCTCTCCTATGTTTCCGTCTTCAATGAATGCACATGCTTCGTTAGGATTGAGTGTGACATCACTGGTTTTCCAAGTTTTTATTGTCTCAGTCTTTACGAGACGGGCAACCGTCTCGGGGTTATCTCTCCATCTGAATTTGGCCATGTTCATCCCTCTAATTCTTCAATCCACTCAACAGGTTTGAACGTTCAGTGTAAAATCCTCTACAACTGGATATCATTTGTTGACATCGCTGAATGGTTGGAATCAATTCTTCGCTTCTTTGCTGAAGAGCACGTTCTGAATCATTTGACAAATTCACTGCGCCTGTTAACATTTCAATCACCTCGTGGTCGTGGACAATAAGTGCCTTCAGGTCTTTGTTTGAAACGGTTCGTTGGCCGGCAAAAAAAGCATGTGTAGTGCCGGATGAAGATTTCTCTACATCTTCGATAAGAGCATCAATTTCTTGCATACAAGAACGGGCATTACGAACCGCCTGGATGTTGTCATCATCAACGGATCGGTCATGGATGTTTTGCATGTGCTGGCGAGCACGGATCGATGTCCTGACAATTTCTTCACGAATTTGTTTGTCGGTTTCTATACGCTTTCCTTTCTTGTATCCGGAATAACCCTTGAGAAGAATTTGAACAGCGCGAGTGTACTTGATAATATCGGCCGGTGTTCCAATCATCATTCCTCACTGTCCCTACCTTGCTCATCCTCCTTCATAGGAGTTGGCCTGATTTGTGATGATATGGTGAGGTCCTTCCAGGAAATAACTCGGTCTGCCATAATCTCCGCTTCTTCACTGTCGTGGGTTACATGAATGGTCGTGATGAGTCGTTTTTTGAGCAACGTTCGAGTTTCTTGAGCCAATCGGTGCCGTTGTTCAAGTCCGAGGGATGCGAAGGGTTCGTCCAGAAGCATCAATTGAGGAGATTGCAGCAGTGCGCGAGCAAAGGCCACGCGTTGAGCCTCTCCTCCAGAAAGTGTTGCAATATTCTTTTCTTCAAGTCCCTCCATATCTACAAAATTCAATGCAGTGGATACCTGTTCATTTCGGCGTTCATTTGAAAGTCCAGTGTCAGTTCCAAGTGCAATATTCTTCCCGACGTTAAGATGAGGAAAGAGCACAGGTTGTTGGAACAACATGGCGATCTCTGGAACGATTGTGCCATGTTCAATCACTGTATTATTGAGTATTCTGAGTCCATCATCGGGTTCATCCAATCCACAGCATATGCGTAAAAGTGTACTTTTACCGCATCCACTGGGACCAAGAATGGATATGATTTCACCTTTGGCCAAACATAGGTCAAGGTCCTCAAAGAGCGTTCGCGTTCCGTAGGATTTTTTTAAGCCCTTGAATTCAATCATTTGTCACACCTCTCCTCGCTCTTAATTGCTCACTTAGCCACAGAATGAACAGGGTTGTGAGCATGAGTGTTGATGCAACCGCCATTGCAGTTGGCATGATCAGTGGGTCAAACTTTGGCCGTCCCAGCAGTTGGTCGGTCATAATCGAAAGGGAATCCCATGAGCCAACTCGAATCAACAAATACGTGGCTCCAAATTCGCCTAAGGAAAAGGCGAGACAAAGCGATGCAGCCATCGTTAATGGAGCCACCATGAATGCTCCTTTGCTGTGCCACCAGGACCAAAATTTCGTTAATTTCAGGAGTTGGACCTGTTCATAATATGCTGGCTCAATGCGTGAAAATGCTGGCCGCAGAATACGGACAAGGAAGGGAAGAACAAGCATGACATGGGGTAAAACTGGCAAGTATCGAAACATAAAGAGTTCAGGATACCATCTCAAAAGTCCAACGACCACTCCAAGGCCGATCATTACAGCCGATGCAGAGAGAGGAATCATGCAAATCGTGTCTAAAATTGATGCTAATTTCGATTTACCATGCTGTTCAAGACGATGAAACATGGATGCGAGAAGATAACCAAGTGGCAGGGCAATAACCAGCGTCAACACGGCGTAGGTCAATGAATTCTGTAGGGCTTCAAACAGAGTCACAGTTGAAGCATCTCCGGTAAAGGCCCTTTGCCACCCTTCAAGGCTCCAGACCGTATCGTGGCTACCATTAGAGGAAGTTCTCCGTATTCGAAATGAACCGATGATGACTGAGAACAACGGAAGAACACTGGCCACGACCATTGAATACACAAGGATTCTAAATTTCATAGGTGGTTCGCCCCGGTTTCTTCGGTTCTCGTGCTCTTCATGCAACGATAGCATCGTAGCATGGCGACGTTCTAGCGCACCAGCACTTGCGAGTAGAAGTAGCATCCCAATCGCTTGTAAACCTGCTATGGCGAGAACACCCAAACTCGTATCAATTCTATAATTGAATATTCCAGCTGAGCCGCCCAAACTTGCAAGTAGCGACTCAAGAGTATTGAAATCTGGCGTAAGCCACTTGACCAAGGCAAAGGATGTAAATGAAAAAAAGAACGCATAAGTCGCGGCTACTGCAACACTTGGGCCGAGGACAGGCAGCCACAAATGCCTGCAGCGTTGCACCAATGTTTTCCCTTGAGGCAGCATCTTCATCTGCTCTTCCCAAGCAGGATTCAGTTGAGCAACAATGGGTTCAACAAACCGAATCACCAGTGATAGGTTGAACCATGCATGGGCAACGATGAGAGCGACCATGTGCCCTGGGTGCTGCCAACCTGTCACTTCAGCGATCCATCCGATAAAACCAGTCTCACCTCTAAGGTCAATGCCGATTGAAAACAGGATTCCACCAGGAGAGATGAGGGCTAGGAAACCTGCGGCAGCAACAATCGGTGGGGTGACGAATGGCAGGTAAAGTACTGCGCGTTTTTCACGAATTCCCTTCCACTGGTAGCGGCCAAGCCCCCATGCGATTGGAAGGCCAAGGATGACCGTTAGTATGGTTGAAAGCGAGGCTTCAATCAAAGTAAACCGGAGTGCCTCCATTGCTCCGATTTGTTCTGGGAATTGGACCAAAGCCTCGAATGGAGATACTTGTGTTACGCTCCACAGGCGTAACACTGCCAACGTCAGCGGGACAATTCCAATAAAAATCACCACGCCCAGAGCAAACCATTGCAATGCATGATACAGTTTCACAGGGGCTTGATGACGCTGATTGGACGCCATAATGTACCCTCATTGCGTGGAGGCTTGCCACAGTTCTAACCAAGTATCCATGCTCTGTGCAATTCGGTCCATTGAGATGTTTGCATTCAATTCTGGCTCATCAGCATGCCATTGATATCCATCCGTTTCTGGGAACGAAGGATTTTCGAGGACGGAAAGCATCAAATTATTTTCTGGCATGTTGCGGTTGACTTCTTCAGAAAGAAGATAGGACAGGAAGGCATTGGCAGCTTCATCATTGCCTGCTCCATTTGTTATCCCCGCATACTCCACTTGATGGAAGGTAGAGCGTTCAATGGTAATGGAGGTAGAATGCGTGGAGTTCCCAGAATAA
>PBTH01000024.1 GCA_002726495.1 Methanobacteriota archaeon
CTTGTTTTGCAATTGGCGTGGATGATGCTTATGATAGCAACATTATGGCTTTTCATCCTTAGGTGGCTGCCTAGTATTGTCTTAGATGCCTCAGACCAGCGTTTTTGATGAATTATAAGGTCATTAATTCAAAAAGGATGTGGTGTTCCGAAAACCATAGATTGGGCATATTTTACCAAATCCGAGGGGAGGGAAAAGCATGGATGTCTTCGAAAGCGGCCTAAACATAGGCAATTTGCTCGTGACTGCTGTTCTTGTAGCTGGTCTTCTTTTCATTTCTTCGAAAGCTCGGATGCTTGACAAGAAAGGAGCCAACGCGGCAGCAATTCTTGGATTGATTGTTGGAGGGTTTGGTCACTGGACATGGTTATTGATTCTACTTGGATTCCTACTGAGTTCTCACAAAGCGACAAAATGGCGCTTTGAAGAAAAATCTGCACTGGGGATGTCTGAATCAAATGATGGCCATCGGGGTTGGACAAATGTTGTTGCCAATGGCGCAATCCCTGGACTCATGTGTGTCTTTGCATTTCTAAGCAGTGATTATGAGTTATGGATTTGGATGTTCGGTGCTGCCGTTGCAGTTGCAGCATCCGACACCTTTGCCAGCGAAATCGGGTGTCTTGACACAAGAGTTCGTATGATCACGACGTTCAAACCTTGCCGACAGGGTGAGAACGGTGGATTTTCGCCCAACGGGCAACTTGCAGCAGCAGCAGGTTCCAGCGTTGTTGCACTTCTTACCTTTGCCGCTTGGGTTCTAACATCCAATGATGTTGAATTAAACGATGGATTAAGGCTTACAGGCATTCTGGCCATTGTAGGTTGGATTGGTTGTCAAATCGACAGTTACCTTGGAGCCCTTCTTGAAAACCGAGGGTACCTTACCAAGGGTTCTGTAAATGCACTCGCAATAACAGGTGGAGTCCTGATGATGTGGATTTACCGTGGCATGCCGATTTGAGAAGCTACAACGGGCCATTGGATTCTTGAACCGAGACCCTTTGGTCGTACCATGGGGCGAAGGCTTTGGGTTCTCGTGGCTGTCGCCCTCATGTTCTCGTTGTCCATGGTAAATTCAGTCGTGGCAAATGACGATGAAGTCTTTCAGCCCGGTTTTGTTGAGTGGGAAATCAACAGTCATGAACGACTCTATGTCGAAGGAGCGAACCCGGACGAGGCGGTTCTGCAACGCGGCCAAACGGATTCTGCTGTTGGAGGTTTTTCCACCGGCGTAACGACCAATCCCATACCGGTATTCACCGTTCAAAGCCCACCTGTGGAAGAAGCAATACAGACCGATGTCATGATGGGTGTTTACTTCTCTGTCATCTTAGACGGTGGAGGCGGCCCCCAAGCTTGTACGCGCCAACTCCCATTGCCTGGAGATGAATCAACAACACTCTTCTATTCAGTTTCTGCGAATGGCTCTGAAATCTACTCGGACGAAATCAGCCAAGTCGTTGATAAAGTGGCTGAAAACGACGCCATGAATTTCTCGGGAGAAATGAAAAATGTCACGCTTAACCTTTCACCAGGAGATTCACTTACACTGAGTTTGGACATCCATCATCAATGCGCAGGTACACAAGCAAGGGTGCAATGGGGAGGATTCGAATACAACAGCGGTGGCATCATCATGGAGGGTGTTCTCTATGAGCCTGAAGCAAGGATTCTCGTTGACGCATCACGTCGAGCTCACGTTGAATTGAGTCATAATCTACCTTGGGGCTTGGCAGACTTAAGAGATGAAAAATGGGAAATTTGGGGCCCTCTTGATGAACGCGAAAAATCAACTCGAGACGGGGAACTTTTGGTAGAAACCAGTGCAGGACGCATACGAATGGTTCGTGACCTCGGAGGAAACGATTCGGTCTACTCTTGGTCGGGAGCCGAGAAACTTCCAATTGGTGACTTGAATCTACAATTTTGTTTGCGAACCATCGCTGGTGATTTGAACAGCGATTGCCACGCTGAGGGAATTTTACGTTTTGAAGTCGATGAAGGAGATACTGGGTTCGCAAGTGCTGGATTGTATCTAACCATAACGACCTTCCTTGCACTTGCAGGATACATCTTCAACGCCTTCCGAAATGGGTTGATGCTGCCCTTGCCGATCTTAGGCGCCCTGTTGGCATTGGCAATCTTAACGTTACCAACAATCTTTGACATTCCTAATCTGGGCGCTGATGCAGTAATTCAACCTACAACGAAGGTGATTGATTCCCCGCTGGTCAATCTTGCAGGAGAGGAGGTTGCATTGAGTGAACTGGTTGAAGGACACGAAGCGGTAATCATCGGAATCGTTCTCCCTGGTTCTGAAAACGGTTTGACCCAATCAACACAGCTCAACAAAAGCATCGATCAACTCGGTGACCGAGTTGCCGTAATCCAACTCGTGACCGGAACCGATGCGAGAATGAGCGATGTCACTTCTCTTGCCTCCCAAGTCAATTCATCATGGGAAGTATATCTTGACAAGGATGCTCAATTTGCTCAAAGTTTACCAACAGGTCGCTCGGATGCAATCGTGATCGTTGACCCTGCAATGCATGTTACGTTTTCACAACCGTCTTCAGCCGCAATGCTTGACATCGTTGAAGCCGTTGACGAAATTGCTTCGGGTGGACCTAAGTCCGCAGTTACTTACTTTGGTTTGATTATCGGCCCGGGAATGTTCCTCCTCTTCCTAGCATTGCCTCGAGAAGAGTGGACTGTTCCAGAAGAACCCCTGCCTCCAGGTCTGCTTTGGGCCTCGATTATACTGGCCTCAGGTGCAGGACTTTTGATGATCAATCTGCCCGCATTATTACTGGCTTTACTCCCTGTTGGGATGACGATAAGATTTGCACTTGACATCGTAATGATGCTATGGATGATTGAAATGTGCTTCTTCACTGCAAAACGTGGCTCGCCTTATGAAGCGGATGCGCTGGGTAAACTGATGCATTCACTCTTCCCAAAGGCCTTCCAGAATTGGAGAGATCCAGTTGACATGGACCGTGATGTGTTGCTTGGTGTTTGGCTGGGATGGTTTGGTTGGCTGAGTTTCCCCTCATTGTTCCCTCAGGGCATTGGAGCGACTGCACTAACCGGTATGAGTGGGGCCTTCATGGCGGTCATGCTGCTCTTGCTCTTTGTTTTGACTGGAGGCTTTGTTGTGCTATTGCTTCGTATTGTCTCATCATGGGGCGGTCCTTTTTCACGACTCTTTGGAAAATTCGGTGGAGAGGTCTTTGCTCAATTTGTTGGATGGGTATTGCTCCCTGTCGCCATGTGGGTTGGCCTCAACACTGCACTCAACGCATTTGAACTTGGTATCTTCTGACCAAAAGCAATTATCACGGTTAAGGTGAATGTCCACCTTATGTCTGCAATCAACGACCATTGGAGTAAAACGAGTTTTGAATTGTTCTCAAAATGCCCTCGAGCATGGGCCATTGCTTATGGAAGAAGGAACTCCAGTCCAAAACTTCTGCCAACTAAAGGGAGCACCTCTCATCTTCGTTCAAATCTAATGGTGCGTGCTGGACGGAGAACCTTTATCGAGGAATTGGGCGACCTCTTCAACAATAAAAAATGGAGTCTCAACTACCTAAAGCGACGAGTAAAAGCGCACATTGATGACCAGGTTTGGACGCATCGATTACGAACCGATTCAATTGTTATTGAAGGGCTGTGTACGCAAATATCTCATCGCCTCATGCGACTTCGTCAAACTGATTTGCTCAAACCAATTTGGACAAGACAGCCAAGAAGATGGGCCTATTTTGAACGATTTACAAGCATCCAAATCGGGAACCTTGCCCTTTTTGCCACCCCTGATATCGTTGTACATCATCAACACAAATGGACACTCATTCGTCTACGATTTCAATCGGGACCATCACTCCCAAGTCGAGAACTTGAGGACATGTTGATGGTTCACTGGGCCATGCACAAAAGTGGACTGCCCGATAGGTATGAGGATTACAGAATACGAACATTGACCTGGAGAGGAGGTCAATGGGTACAGGAAAATGTGGAGGTAGACGCCCAGCGAGTCCGCCTCGCATGGATGATGCTTCAGCATGATGTACAAGAAATGACATGGATGAAACGTTGTATTTCTGCCGACCCTACCCTTGAAAGTCTTCCACTTGCAAGAACAGAAAATGATTGCAGGGGTTGCAATTACAAGCCAACATGTCCGGCTTCAAATGGACTTGAGCAAGCAAAGTATGGGCAAAGAATCAAACAAGGATTCCATCAAAGTTGAGCAACGAGGTCTTTGAGAACTGCATGAACATCAGTTGCTTTGGTAACTCCACTTGCCAAAAGAACGCCTTCCGCTCCGAGTTCAAGTGCGGTTGCAACATCCATTCCGTTTTTTACACCTGCACCACAGAGAACACGAACGGATGGGTTAACGGCTTTTACCGCCGCAACGGTATCACTGACAATCGAGGGATCTGCGGTAGTCACCGAAATGTCACCTCCAATCAATTCGGGAGGTTCCACGGCAATGAATGTCGGACCTAATTCAGCGAGAGCTTTGGCCTCTTCAACATCTGCAGCGCAGGCACACACAGGAAATCCATCCGGCAGCATCTTGAGAAGTTCCTCAACATGTTCGATGGGAACCTTGTGTTCAGCGTGATTGATGAGTGTCCCTACGGCACCACGTGAACGAGCAGTTGTAGGTTCAAGCCATCCAGTATAACCTCCAAGGCCAACCGGGTCAAGGTGCTGTGACCAAATTTCAACCGATGAAGATGCGGAGGAAAGCGGGCTCAAATCAAAAGCTGAAACCGCAGCAACCAACGTCGCAGGACCGTTCCCGTATTGCTCCATTGCTTCAAGTAAATTCAATGCTGCATCTCCTGAAGCAGTTTGATATGTTTTGAAATTGACAAGGACCAAGGGTTTGGACATATGTCTGCGTACACCATAGAGGATTTGAGGTTTAACACTCAACTGGATGAGATGACTGGATTCATTGGCCCTCTACAAGGGGCCATTGACCGCCACTGAGGACGGTTCCTTCAGGAATCTTGGAACCGTGGTCAATCACAACTCCATTCAAGGTGCAATTTGCACCGATGTGAACGTCCTTTCCAACCAGGCAAGAGTCCAAGTTACACTGGTCTCCAAGAGTTACTCCGGAAAGTAAGCTGCTTTGTGAGATCCGTCCATTCCCCAATACGCATGATTTGGAGATCATTGAATCGGCCACATGAGCATCTATTTGCATGTTCTCCTGTTGGAACCAATTTGTTGAAGCAATGGAACCGGTATCGTACCTTTGATGTTCGATACATGCCTTTACGCCTTGATTCCATGCTGAAGGTGTACCAGCATCAATGAAATATCCCTCAAAAGCTTCTCCACTAAGTAAGCCTTCTTTGGCGAGTTCAGGAAAAACCTCGCGTTCAATAGAATGCTTGCCTTTTGGCATCCAATCAAAGACATCATCGTTGAATATGTACGAGCCTGCGTTAATGAGGTTTGAAAAAACCTCTTCGGGTTTTGGTTTTTCTTTGAACCGTGTTATGCGGTGGTTTTCATCCAGGCCAACGATACCAAATCGAGTTGGGTCCTCAACTTCCCAAAGACCGAGCGTGCCTACGGATTTGTTTTTCTTGTGGAGGTCAAGAAGGGTTGATGCATCAAGTGATGAAATGATATCTCCATTGAAGCAAGCAAATGTACCGCTCACCACATCTCTACAATTGCCCAATGCACCACCTGTTCCAAGCGGTTTGTCCTCAGGAACAATGCGAACATCAAACGGTGCATCTCGCTCTTTGAAGTATTCCTGAATCATGTCAACTTTGTAGCCTCCAGCAACGACGACCTCATCCACAAGATTTGGCGGAAGGGAACTCACGACATGTTCGAGAAGCGTACGATCGAGCATGGGCAAGAGGGGTTTGGGGACGCTGTTGGTCCATGGACGAAGACGAGAACCGACTCCTCCCGCTAAAACAACGACCTGCATAAGGTGCCGTCCATCATCTACGCTATGAAGGCCACGATGATACCACCTACATTTACCATCAAAAATCGCTGGTCGTTTCAACGGCTATGGACATCTAAGATGTTCCCTTGGTTACGGCTGACTTGTCCATCAAAGTATTGAAAGACGGCCTTCCATTGGTTGGCTTTGGAGAGCATCATGAACATCCACGAATACCAAGGAAAAGCACTGCTAAAAGCAAACGGAGTTCCCGTCCTTGAAGGCGTACACTGTACATCTGTTGAAGCAGCACTGGATGCCTATGACACCCTTGGTAGCAAAGTTGTGGCGGTAAAATCTCAAATCCACGCTGGCGGAAGAGGAAAGGGGACTCTTTACAATCCAACATCACGAGAACATGTGATGGATGGAGGGGTTAAAATTGCCTTTTCAAAGGATGAAGTAAAGACGTATGCCACCAACATTCTCGGGAACCTCCTCGTTACCATCCAAACTGGTGATGATGGAAAAGTGGTTAACAATCTGTATGTAGAAGCAGGGTGCGATATTGCCCATGAGTACTATCTTGCCTTGTTGGTTGATCGTGAAAACAAAGCCGTACTCATCATGGCCTCAACTGAAGGCGGAATGGATATTGAGCATGTAGCTGAAACGACTCCCGAGAAAATCCACAAAATTACGGTTGACCCGAATTCGGGACTTCTGGGCTACCAAAAGCGTGACCTTGGATTAGCTCTTGGACTTCAAGGAACTTCACTAAAATCCTTCATGAAGTCATTGACATCAATGTACAACATGTTTGTCAACAACGATTGTGCTATGGTCGAAATCAATCCTCTCGTGAAGACAAGTGATGACCAGATTATAGCACTCGACGCAAAGGTGTCGTTTGATGAGAATGCAGAATTCCGACATAAGTCATGGGATGAACTTCGCGACTTGTCCGAAGAAGAGGATGTTGAAATACGTGCTAAAGAAACGGGATTGTCCTATGTGAAACTTGACGGAAACATCGGTTGTCTTGTCAATGGAGCCGGACTCGCCATGGCCACCATGGATGTTATCAAACTCTATGGTGGCGAACCTGCCAACTTCTTGGATGTAGGTGGAGGGGCCAATGAAGAACAAGTGAAAACAGCGTTTTCTATTATTCTGGAAGACCCAAATGTGAAAGGAATCCTCGTGAACATTTTTGGTGGAATCATGCGATGTGACATTATCGCTCGTGGTGTTATCGCTGCGACTGAAGCACTATCACTGGATGTACCGCTTGTGGTTCGACTTGCAGGAACCAATGTCGATGAAGGAAAGGCAATCTTAGCTTCATCTGAACTAAACATTCACCCTGCAGACGACCTTGCTGAAGGTGCTCAACGGATTGTTGAATTGATTGGAGGTGTTGCTTGATGGCAATATGGATAGAAGAAGACGCAAAGGTATTGGTTCAAGGAATCACGGGTAAACAAGGAATGTTTCACGCAGATAAAATGGTCGAATACGGTACGAACATCGTTGGAGGTTGCACTCCTGGAAAAGGCGGACAAACCGTAGATCTACAAGGCAAACCCTATCCTGTGTGGAATTCAATGTTTGAAGCGATAGAGGCAACGGATGCTCATGCAACCGTAATTTACGTGCCCCCTCCATTTGCTGCTGAAGCGATCATGGAAGCCGCAGATGCCTTTGATTCCGTAAAAGGCGAAGGTGTTGTTGTTTGCATAACAGAAGGCATCCCCACGTTGGATATGGTGAAGGCAGTCGCCTTTGTAGAAAACCGTCCAGGTGTCCGTTTGATTGGACCAAATTGTCCAGGGATCATTACACCAGGAGATAACGGGGGCGCAAAGATTGGAATTATGCCCGGTCATATCCATGCAAAGGGAAGAATCGGAATCGTATCCAAATCGGGGACACTAACCTATGAAGCAGTCGCTCAAACCATGAGCATTGATGAAGGTCAATCAACCTGTGTTGGTATCGGCGGCGACCCTGTTAACGGAACCGGATTTATTGAATGCCTTGCTGCATTCCAGGCAGACCCTCAAACAGAAGCCATTGTCATGATTGGAGAAATCGGCGGGAACGCCGAGCAAGAAGCTGCTGCATGGGCTGCAGAACATGTTACGAAACCCATCGTTGGTTTCGTTGCAGGCGCAACGGCTCCTCCCGGAAAGAGAATGGGGCACGCAGGAGCAATAATTTCAGGTGGAAAGGGTACTGCTGAAGAAAAATTTGAGGCTTTTGCAGCCGCAGGAATTGCCTGTGCAAAAGACCCTTCAGAGTTAGGAGCTGTGCTTCTTGAATCACTCAAAGCCGCAGGATTGCGCTGAATTCAAAGATAAACGTCTTTCAAATGAAGCGAATGATGAGGGGCGAGATTGCCATCCCTCGCTTGTTGTAGCAACTGCTTTCCCTCATTGCTGTGAACATAAACTGCATGTCCTGGGCTCACATGAGCGTTCCACTGGTCTTGAAACCACTTGGCGTGTTCTTTCTTCCCAGCTAAACAAGAGGGGACTCTATGATACATAACCAACTCCTGCCTTCCCTTACGGAGATATTTTGCTAGCACCTCTGGAAGAAGTTTAGACAGGAGTGTGTCATCAAAGAAAACCGAACTACGACCGATGATGTATCTTGCATCCTCCAGTCCACCAAAGACTTCACTCAAGGCCTGTGCAAAGACATCTGATTGCTCTTGAGTACATCCTTCGATAAAATACCGATACCAGCCACCACCACGCTCACCGCCTCCTAATTTACTTCCTCTTGGGAGGAGGCCTGCATCCCACATAGCATTCGCTACGGCTGTAATGATGGAACGGTTTAACGAAGCATCTGTCCAAGGATCTGGACGCTTTCCAAATTGGAATCCAAGACCTCCGCCTCCACCGGATGACCCAGGCTTAAACTCCAAAGATTTCCTTGATTCTGCAGAAAAAGGCTGACCTATACCCCACATCTCACGAGTTTCTGAACGCCTACGAGACCGTTCAAGCATTTCCTGATTGAGAACTGCCATTCCTTCGTTAACACCTTCAGGTTGGAGTTCGGTGAATGCGGCATGGACATGGCCAACTCCTTTCTCTATAGAACCATCGTCGCAGACGCCAAAAAGATTCGTATGCTTCTTCCTAAATCGATCATAATCATCAAATCCCTTGATGAATTCTTCTGCAAGACAGACAACATCCCAATTGTTTGCAACTTTATTGGGCCATGTCTTGTCCAATCGCATTGAACGACCCCGTAATTGATTGATGCTCATACTCGTCGTAACAGTTGTGAGGTCAACGAGGACATTGATTTTTGATGCGTCCCATCCTTCTCCCAACAGCCCACGCGTTCCTATGAGGCATTTTGTGAACCCTTCTTGGAAAAATTCTGTGACCATTGTAGAGTAATAACGTGGAGCCCAATCTGCTCCTGAACCGTGGATATGATGAAAACGACCAAGCGGTTCATCAAGAAATTCAATTCTAAGTTCTCGTTCTTCGACCCATTGGCGAGCTTTGGAAAGGAAGCGTTCGCTAACATCATCGTCAATTAGCAGCGTACTACCAGTCATCAATACAGGATCAAGTTGGTCACCAACATCACAATCCACCAATGCCTTGAACACTCCAATTGCACCACCGGCCTCATCATCATGAATACCTTCAACAAGTGCGGTAGACGATGTCTTTTCAAAATCAGTAACGACGACGCATCGTAATGCAGAACCCATTGATTCATGTTCAACCTTTAGAATATGGGAAAGAGCTGATGTCTTTTCAGATGCATAAGCGAGAATCCTGCTCACAGGTGATGCACAAGGACGTGCCCCACTTTCCGTGATTTGATAACCGAGAAGGCGCAAACGGTTTGTTACATGTTCTGCTGTCTCATGGTCTGACTCATGTTCAGATCGTCTCAATCCAAAGCGTACATATCGGTCCAATAATGGACGAAGCAACACGATCATCGGTGAAGCTTCATTGTAATCGTTAACCCCAACTGCTACGCTTGGAACCCCTTTTGGTAGTGTTCGCCCTACAAGGGGGAGGTAGGCCCTTGCCGCTTGCGAAAAATCCGGTAAGGTTTTGTCAAATTCTCTCCATGAAAGTTCATTTCTACCTGGGATCGTACGAGTCTCAAGGCTGTCATAGAGCCAATCTGGAAAACTCAAGGCTCGCTTTGGGTCCTTACGTGATTGGGAAATTTCCTCTACAATCGCTAGAAAAGAGTTGTCTGCTTCGGTAATGTATTCGAGTTCCTTTGCCGAAGGGCGGACGAAGTAGCATAAGTCCTGGTATGGTGCTAAATTTGAATCTCTTACCAAGGCGGGAGTCGGCACCTCATAATCGACCTCCCCAAGAAGGTCGACGTAGTGTGGAGCATCCTGAACTGCATCTGGATTAGGAGGGGTTGCAGTCAAACCAAGTACGATAGGGTCATCAAAAGCATCTTTGAGTTCAACCAGGACCTTACCCCAGTGCTCGGTCAAATGGTGGCATTCATCAAGAATAATCAATCCAATGTTCGCTTCTTTAAGTCGTTCAATCGCCTTGAGAGAATTAGTATTCAACCAAGACATGCTTCCGTTTTCTTCCGACATTGAATCCCTAGCCTTTTTCCGGAACCCTTTCATTTGCTTTTCATAATATGATTCATTTTTAACCTTCAAATCTTCAATCCAAGATTGTCCAGATTCATCATCGACCGCTTCGCCCATTTCAAGCAATTTTTCAACCCATAACTGAGTAGCGGCTTCTTCAAGATCATCTCCTTTGGTACGCACCATCGTCAGCGATTGATAGGTGAGGGAGGTGAGAAGTCCCGGTGTTTGAGAAGATAAACCAACTTCACCACTTTTTCCATCAAGGTCAAAGAGCGAGGTGCGAGCAATCCATTGGGCCTGAATGGCGGAATTTGGAGATAAAACTAGGGCTGGGCGACGGACAAGGTCAGACCATACATAGAGACCAAGAATGGTTTTTCCTGAGCCAGGTGGAGCAACAATGTGAAGTTGTTTTTCACCTTGAGAGAGTTGTTTTTTGATGATATCGGAGGCTGCAGACTGAGACGGCCGAAGCGTTCCTGAGAAACGAATCTCACCGAAATCAAAGTCTGCCATTTTGGCACACCTCAATCAGCGAGGAGGACCACGCTTTGGGCCGCCAGGGGGACCGCCGCTCTTCTTTGGGCCGCCAGGAGGACC
>PBTH01000017.1 GCA_002726495.1 Methanobacteriota archaeon
CCCGTAGATGAAAGCGACGCACGCATTTTTTCTGACCGAGAACCTGCCTCTTCAGCATATCGATTGGTAATGTGCAGGCCATAGGATACACCTAAAGCAAGTAAAATCGGACCAACAATAATCACCGTCATCGTGACTTCATAATTTGTCGCCCCAATGAGTCCTAAAGTCCAAAACACAGCACATAAAGTTGGCAAACCAGCAATAATAAGCACCTTTAGACCTTGAATGGGGCGCATACCTGTCAATCCAGCTTGCAATAGGTCAGAGTGGAAAACAAACAATCCAATCGCAACCAAAATTACGGCCATCGGGAAAATTTCCCAAAACAAACGGAATGAAAATTCAGTTACTGCATTTGTAATAGGAACCGGCCCGGTCAGCACCATGGAAAGTCCTAGATCATCCCAATTGCACAAACTGTTGTCAGCTGGTGCCCCATTGTCATCGAATTCACAAGGACGTTCTTTTGAAGAGATGTTGTCAAGAATGAACTGAGTATCTGCGATGATGTCTTTTGCAGGTCGCTCTTCCGTGACCGCAATGGCCATGATAGCCCGATCCAACAAACCGTCGGGACCACCATCTTCCCCTCCAGTAATGTCCCTTGCAAGTTTGTTCAACCCAGAACTTGGTGAGCCATCTTCCTCGTACATCTCTTCAATGACGAGGTCAATCGTAGTTTGACTTGGAATTTCGTAAGAACCTCCAAACTGCTCGTCAGTAAGCTCCAATGCATCGTTCAATTGTTCGGCCAGACCAGCCGTTGCGCAATTTTCTTGTCCGGTGGCACAGCCAAGATTGCCCGCTTCAGTCACCAATGCTTCACGAATTCTCGGAGCACTTGAATTCACTTCCTTGAGTACCGTTGAAAGAGAAAGAATGTAAATAACGTCATCCGAGTCATCCGAGAGATATGGATTGAGAATATTTTCTACATAACTGATTTCTTGTAAAATTCGTTGGTCTGTAATGTTTTGATTATCAGATTCAATGTATACAACCATCACGTTCGTGGACCAATCTTCTTCCACCTTGCCCAGCAGTTCAGCTACCTTGCTTCCATCCGGAAGGTAGACTTCCATATCGCCATTGACGTTGAGTGCTGGGTTATTGGGGTCATCATCAAACCGAGTATCATCAAGGAATCCCGATTGAGTGACAAAATACACTGTTAGTAAAAGGAATACCAACACAGTTGGAATTGGGAAGCGAGTAATCGCACCGGTTGCTCCAGATTTTTGCCACTCTCGTTTCATTCGTTTGGGTGCTTCAAGGACTGCATCCATTCCTCGTTTTGAATCAATAGTTTTGAGTTGGTTAACGACTTGATTCCGCAAATTTCGCATTTTTTCGGCACTTGATTTGCGGCCGTTGGGAGGGGGTGTAGATTTGTCACTATCGGCCAAATTATTCACCCCTTGGTTAAGCGAGGCGCCCTTCATTCAAAGCCTTAATCCCCTATTGATGACATTGAATCCATTATCGTTTTCTAAAAAATGATGCGAGGGTTTCAAATGAGGAGCAGTACAGCGCCGTTTGGACCCACTTCACTTACTGAGTCGGGGCCAGGTGAGGCACATGCCATCTCCAGCATTACCAGAAAAACGTTGGTCAATTGACCTAGAAAAAAGCATACAAGAAGCCCATTACGCTGATAATGCTCTGTACACAAAACGCTATGGTTTCAATCCCAATTCAGACAAAGAAGTGTTTGTTATCGACACGCCCCCGCCCTACCCGTCAGGCACTTGGCACATCGGTGCTGTAGCTCAATATTCCATGATTGACGTGCTTGCAAGAAGCCAGCGACTCATTGGAAAAGAGGTATACTTTCCATGGGGTGTTGACCGAAATGGAATCAACATTGAATTCGTTGTTGAAAAAAATACCAAAAGGAAAATGAAAACCTATGACCGTGCTGAGTTCTTAGAACTCTGCAGGACCACCATTGAAACATTTACTGAAGCGATGCGCCATACTGCAAAGCGAGTCGGGTTGTCATGTGATTTCAGCCGAGAATATCTTACTGACGCTCCGGACTACAGAAGCGTAACACAATCCATTTTCGTTGAATTGTTCAAAAAAGGAGACATTGTTGAAGACCTTAGACCCAACATCTACGATCCGGTAGAGGGAACGACCATCGCTGATGCTGAAGTCGAACGACTTCCAAGAAAAACAAAACTTGTTGATGTGAAATGGATATGTGAAGACGGTACTGAATTGGTCATCTCAACGACTCGTCCTGAGATGATTTGCGCTTGTGGAGTCATCGTTGTTCATCCAGACGACGAACGATACAGCCACCTTGTTGGTCAAAAGGTCAACTTGCCCCTTGAAACCGTTGGTCGGGAAAAAAGCGTTCAAATCATGACGCATCCATCCGTAAAGTCGGACTTTGGAACTGGAATTTTGATGGTTTGTTCATTTGGAGATCAAAACGACGTTGCCGTTTTCAGAGAACTCGGCCTCGCTCCATTCCAAGCCATTGACTTGGATGGGAAGATGACAGCCGTTGCTGGGCCATTTGCGGGAATGAAGGTCATTGAAGCCCGCCATGCTGCCATTGAGATGCTAGAATCTCAAGGAAATCTTGTGCAAGCCGTTGAGCGGGACCAGGACATTCCTGTTTCCGAACGAGGAAAGAATCCCGTTGAAATCATTCTACTCAAGGAATGGTATGTTCGTCAAACCCACATCCAGGACAAGATGAGAGAGCACATTGAGGAAATTGAATTTCATCCACCTCGTAATCGACAATTTCTGCTGGATTGGATGGATAACATCAGTATCGATTGGCCCATCAGTCGACGACGATGGTACCACACAGAGATACCCATATGGTACAGTGAAGATGAAACAAAGGTGGTTGTGCCTCCAGCAGGCAGTTATGTTCAACCGTGGAAAGAAAATCCTCCTGCAGGAAGTCGCGTGTTGGACCGAACAACACGAGAAGACCTCGGCGGATACCACGAACTCAAAGACGGTCTCGGAGCAATTAGCGGGGAAGAAAAGGTCTTTGACACATGGATGGATTCATCCAACTCCAACCTATTCGTGAGCGGATACCTCAACCACCCTGAAGTGTTTGAGAAGGCATTCCCCACAGCTCTAAGGCCACAAGGCAAGGAAATTGTACGCACCTGGCTCTATTATACACTTCTCAAATCAACATTGGTGCTTGATAAACCAGGGTTCCAACATGTCTGGATTGACGGCTTGGGAATGGATCCTTGGGGACGTAAAATGAGTAAATCTCTGGGCAACGGGATTGATGCCGATTCTGTTCTTGAATGTGGAGCGGGCGGCAGAACCGGTTCATGGAAGGTCAAAGGGCCCGACAAGACAGTAAGTTTGCGAGCCAACAAAATTGGAAGCGAATGTTTCAGATTGTGGAAAGCATGTGATGCACAAGTGGGTGATGATTTCCATATTAATCCCGAAGAAATTGAAAAGAAGTATTTCGGAGTCCTCACAAAATTGTTCAATGTTGCTCGATTTGCTTCTCAGTTTGAGATACCCAGTAATCTGGATGAAGAGCCAGAACATTTGGAACCAGAAGACCGATGGATTCTTGCTGAATTTCAAAACACAATGAATACTGTACAACGATCGTGGAGCGACTTGGACATTTATACTGCAACCCAATCACTGAAAACATTTGGAACCGGGTTACTACCAAGCCATTACCTCGAGATGGTCAAATCCCGTCTGTACGATGACGATGTTGCTGCTGCTTGGACTCTCCACCGTGTTGTTCGGGACTTTATGGCCGCCTTTAGCCCGGTATGTCCATTCTTCACCCACCACATCTCACAAACAGTGTACGGTGCATCCGCAGTTGATGTTGACCGATTCCCATCAGAAGCATATTCTGCAGTTGCCTCGGGTACTGAAGAAGGAAAAAGACTCTGCAACCTCTCTAGCAAGATTCAAGAATTCAACGGAGCGGTTTGGGGAGCCAAGAAAGAATCTGGAACGTCCCTCAATCAACCCATAGAGGGCATTGAAATTCCGCAAGAACTCGCTGAATTCTCACACACCCTGACGCAGATGCACAAATTGGAGTAAGTCATTCCTCTTCCTGAAACAACATCATCTGTTTTGATGGCGGAATCTCTAACTGCCCCAATCGAAATCCGATGAGGCGAACCGAAGCTGACGAATCAACGTTCATGGCAAACAGTTGGCGAGCGAGACGTAGGAACACACCCTCGTCGTCCATAGCCACCGTGATGCTCTTCCCAGATGTATGGGTTTCAAATCCAGTATAACGTATCTTAACTTCACCAAGTCTACCCGAAACACCAAGTTCTTGTGCACGTTTCATCACAAGGTTGACGAGAATTTCCAACTGATGCATCACAGATTCATGGTCACTTTGGTCAATTTCAAACGTATGTTCTTTTCCGATGGATTTCCTGCTTCGAATCGGACTAACCTCAGTACTGCTCTCACCTTCAACGACTTTTTTGAGCCAAGACGAAAAACGCTCGCCAGCAATTCGGGCCAAAGCCAATTCACCGAGTTCATACGCCTCATCAACGGTGGTAAGGCCCCATTCAGCAAGTTGAGTTGCTCGCTTGGGTCCGATTCCCGGCACTTCACGTATTGAGCGTCCTGAAAAAAAATCTTGGACTTCATCGGGCATTATTCGGAAAATGCCTTTCGGTTTTCGCTCCTCACTGCCCATCTTTGCAAGAATTCTTGTCGGCCCGATTCCAAACGATGCGGATAAATTGAGTTCATTTTCTATGTCGCTCTGAAGATTTCTTGCCAAAGCGAGAGCTCTATCCCAATCACCATCCACCTCCGAAGTCACATCAAGATAGGCTTCATCGATGCTTGCTTTTTCAAAAATTGAACACGATCGTTTCAGAATTGCCATCACTTTACGACTTGCTCTTGAATACAAACCACGAGTTCCCGAAATGTACAATGCTGTCCCAAACGGTGCACCAGGACAACGCCGCCACGCCTCTGAAATAGGCATTGCAGACCTCACACCGTACACTCGAGCTGCGTAATTGCATGTTGAAACAATCCCCCTACCTCGTCCCTGTTTCGGGTCTGAACCAATAATCAACGGAATTTCATCATCAAAGCCATGGTGAAGCACCTCAACAGCAGCAAAAAACGCATCAAGGTCACAATGAATTAAAATTTTATTTGAGGTAGAATTGTTCTCATCCACCCTTACCACAACCCAGAATGTGCGTCAAAGGTGTTTGAACTTGTCCATGAAATAACGAAACATTAGCGTGTTACAAATATTGACGGTTGACGGTGAAATCACAATCATTTCCATCAAGAACCGTCATGATGTTCGCAACGATGTCCGTACCAACTCTGGCTTGCGCTTCAATGGTTGCAGCACCGACATGAGGGGTACCATGGAAGTTCATCATCTGAAGCAATGGATGGTCTGGGGAAACGGGTTCATTTTCAAAGACATCAAGGGCTGCTGAGGTTAAATCACCGGACTTGAGTGCGCCCGTAACTGCATCTTCATCAACGATGCCTCCACGAGCACAATTGATGATATGGTTGCCACATTTCGAACCGTCTCTACCAATCCGTGGCATCATTGAAATTCGCTCCGCATTCACAAGATGGTAGGTTTCATCCGTCAAGTTGCAATGAATGGAAATGTGAGTGCAATTTGAAAAAAGGGCATCAACGGTCTTATGCAATCTTGTGTTTTTTGATTTGGCAATCTTAGGTGGGAGATATGGGTCATAGGCATGAACTTCCATTCCAAGTGCTTGGGCAACATCACCCACGGATTGCGCAATCCTTCCAAACCCGATCAGTCCAAGCGATTTGCCAAAAAGTTCAGAGCCTTTTAGAGCTTTTTTCTCCCACAGACCTTGCCTCAAACCACGGTCAGCTCTAGGAATGTGACGTATTGATGCAAGAAGGTGGCCAAGGGTTAGTTCTACAACGGATTGTGTACTTGCCCTTGGAGCATTGACCACAGCGATTCCGGCAGTTCCTGCAGCCTCAAGATCGATGTTATCAACACCAACACCAGCACGACCAATGACTTTCAAGCGGCTACCTGATGAACGGATTACATCGCCGGTTAGTTTCGTCGCACTGCGAACAATGATAGCATCAAATTTAGCCAATGCACCGTCCAACAAATTCTGAGGAGAAATTGATGCTGCGATTACTTCATGACCCGCTTTTTCAAGCATGAGAACTGCTTTTTCATCCATTCCATCTGTAACCGCAATTCTCGCCATGACTCCGCTTTCTCAAGGAAGGTGGATGAACCTTCGGTTTATTGAAATTTGAACCATGGCTTTCAAACACCCCTAGCCCTTCGCCATATTGAGGCTGGACTATGGCGACCGATGTAGAAGCCTTACTTTGGGGAGCGGGAATTCTCGCTCTTCCACTCATCATGGCCCTACCAATGCGGCTTGCATGGCAAATTTGGGTGGGTATTGGGCACGAAGTATCCGAATACCGAACCATTGTTCGCCAAATTGTTGATTCCGGCCATCAAGTTTCTTCGTTTTCTCAAACATTGGATGATATTGCTCGTAATTTGCGAATCAGTCCCGCTAAACAGAGACTCATTGAAGCAGAATTGCTTCATCCGCTAACGATCTCTCATTTTCTTCTTCTTCCGGCTTTACTGATTCTACCGTTAACAGCGATTATGGCTCTCCCAGTGGTTCTTATCGGATTTCCTTTCATGCTCTTTGTTGAGTTCATACTGATTCGCAAGAAATTTCTCATCTCAGGCCTTAGGTACATAGAACGCATCATGCACTGGCAAATTATTCACGTTCCAAAACCGCACAGAGGTACAAAGGAAAATGAAACTTCGATTACAGAATTTTCCCAGCACATTGAGCATTTCAATTATGTCCCGCAAGCCGCCTTTTTGGGACTTTTTGCATGGTTGATCGTACATTGGGTATTGAACCTTGAATCATGGACGATCGAGCTTATTGTATCGTCTCTCTTGTATATGGTGCTTCTATCAATTCTTTCTGTGTTGAACACTGCGTTTGAAGCAGACCTTGTGTTCGTAGACCCTGCTAAAGGTCGTCTTGTACCGGTTGACCAGTGGCTTGAAGGCGTGCTCAATCCAATCGTCGGAATCGGATTGGTGTTTTTACTCGGACGTAATCTGCTTGAAGAATCAAGAAATATTGGAGGCAATGCTGTGCTGTTTGCTTCAGTTGTTTTGGCACTGATGTATGGGGCTGCTATCGTTGGAATCTCTTACAGATGGGGTTATTCTTCGTGGAGAGGAAGACGTGTGCGCAAAGAATTCCAAGAACAAGTGATCGAAACTCTCAATCCACTTAGTTACGATCTGACACGTTCAAAGGGCCGTATTGATTTCAACGTTAGAATGGGTATGGAAGAGCGACTCAACATCATTGAAGAAACAAATGCTCAACAAATGTCGTTTGAAGACCTTCAAAACCTTCCATCGGGCACTTCTAAGGGCAAAGCACCCTCAAACCCATTGAAGTAAAGATTAATCCATCCAAGGGATATGTTCTGGAATTTCTGCAAATAAGTTTGCAGGGACTGCCACCTTGATTTTCGAAACACCACCAAGTTTCTCGGCTGAAGCTATCTGCCATGATTTGAATGATTCAAAATCATCCATAAGAAGAATCGGATTATTGAGCATGTTCCATCCGAGTGCTTTCATTTCTGTACCCGGTGGCTCGTGACCAGAACAAACGATTGTTTCTTCCGAAAAACGTTCCAATACACTCAATGAATCCCAGTGAACATGCATCCGACCACCCGGCAGGTCATCTCTCCCAACACCACCCTCACCGTTGAACAAGAAATCCCCCGTCATCATGTATCCGGGGACATGGACAATCACCGAATCAGAAGTATGACCTGGACAATGATGAAATTGTATCGGAATGGAACCAAGCATCAACTTTTCTTCATCCTCTACATATCGATTTACCCCAAGACTGGAAGTTGACTTCCACATGACATAATCGCATCCAAGTTGTTCTCTCAAAGTAAAGCAGGCAGTGATATGATCAGCGTGCATGTGCGATGCAATAGCATACTTCAATGTCAAACCGTCGGATTCCAGGCGTTGGATATAATTCTCAAGATAGTCATAAACTGGGTCAACGATGGCGGCCTCTCTGGTTTTTTCATCCACAATGATGTACGTCATTGCCCAAACTCCCTCATTCAATTGTTCAAAGAGCATATTTTGTGTGAACAGGAGGAGGGATTTGAACTTTGATACATGGATTCCTCCGATGTGTTGGATACTACGATGGACGGTATAGAAATTTGTAGCCCTTTGAACTTCATTTCGTTTTTACAAGTCTGTGAAACGAATCAACACATATACGAGGATTCATGACCACCAATGTGTTGGACCAAAACATGCATCCCGACTCTGTCGTTTATCTCGAACACGATGGGAAGGTACTGCTTGTTGATGATTTGGGAAACGGCCCATGTTTGCCGACTAAAGGAAGAGATGATGGGGGCGAAATACTACGCTTTCCGACCCCAAAAGAAGTGAAATCTTTGGGTATTGAATTTACAACCAAAATGTCACTATCAATTCGTTTTGATTCGGGGACTTATGAAGTAATCAAGGCCTATCCAAAGATTGGATGGCCGAAAGATTGGGCTTGGAAAGACGATTGTATTTCTGATGACTGTGTGCATCCTGTCGTTCGCGAATCTATCTATCGTTCACTTCATCGATTGGTGTCGAAAGTGATGATTCAAAATTCAGACGGCGACGTATTGATGGCCAAGGTCGAGCGTGGTCATTTTCATGGATTTTGGACACTTCCTGGGGGATATATGGACCATGACGAGCATCCAACAATAGGATGTGTTAGAGAGACTCTTGAAGAACTTGGACTGGATATTGTTCTTGACTCATCTGAACCGATTATCACTCAAAGAATATTCAACAACGAAGGAATCTCATTCGTCTCATTCACGTACAGATCAACCTGGGATGGAATGCTTAGTGAATTGAATCTTCAAACGGAGGAGATCTCAGAGGCAAAATGGTTTGATGTTAGAGAGGCGCATGCTCAAGCAGTATCGTACTTTGACAAACAAGCCTTGAGAAGTATACTCAACGAGTAAATCATACTCCGATTTCCGTTTTAGCAGATTGAAGAGCATCATCCAAACCTTCGGGGTATGATCCGCCGCCCTGTGCAAGAGTTGGCCGACCACCACCGCCACCTTTGATGTGAGGTGATATCGTTCGTAACAGAGTCACCGCATTGTATCGCTCACTTGCTACAGTATCTTCTGTAACGGCGATCATCAATTTGCCACCTCCGTCACGAGAACCAAGAACTGCAAGTGTTGGAACATCCTTGTTAAGGGTCAATTCCTTGAGCATTTTTGTCATGGTTTTGAGGTCTCCATCAACCTCCATAACGACCACTCGAACACCGTCTAAATCAGAGGAATCACTTCCTCCTCCCGATGTTCGCAGACGAACAATTTCCGCTTCAAGATGCTCAATGGTTTTACGTTGTTCTTTCCATTCCGTGAAAAATCGTTCCGCTGCTTTAGGTAGGTCACTGGATGATACGCCAAATACCTCGCTTGATACACGCAGAATCTCATCTTGAGTTCTTGCATATTCAAGAGCGGCTTCCCCAGCCACAATATGCAATCTTTCTACACCATCTTGAACTGCGCTTGAGCGAACAATGCGGATTGAACCAATTTGCCCAGGTTCATCATGATGAGTGCCACCGCATGCTTGTACATCGTGTTCAGCAATCTTCAAGACGCGAATTGAATTTCCTTTCGGCGCTCCACCTTGATAAAGATCAAAACCATAGATTTCATCTGCATCTTTCCGATTTAATTCCGTTTTTTCTGTACGTGAAACTTCACCAAGAACTCGGTTGGCGAGGGCTTCAATGGTATCGAGGTCGTTGCGACTCAAACGATTGAAATGAGTAATGTCCAAGCGTCCACTTTCCACTGATTTGTTCGCACCTGCTTGGTAAATATGAGGACCCAATATTCTGCGTGCGGCACCACCAACAATGTGGACTGCAGTGTGGTGATCCATGAGCTGTTTTCTTCTTTTCCAGTCGAGTACTCCGTTTACAGGTTTTCCAGTAATCAATTTCCCGTTGCATAGATGTAAGATAACATCGCCCACTTTTTGGGTATCCAGAACATGAACTGTGACATCGTCTTGAGTGAGTTGGCCATAATCACCTTCTTGACCACCTCCTTCAGGGTAAAAGATTGAAGTTGACAAGATGACGGCATGTGTGGCTTCACTGGGACCTTGCCCCTTTGAAACGGGAAGTACCCCGATCACATCTGAATTAAATTCACGTAGCGAAACATCAGCATAGTAGAGCGGCTCTGTAGCAGGGAATGAACTGACATCAAATGTTGACTCTGCACCTTCGGTTGAACGCGCTGCTTCTTTCGCCATGAGTGCATGACGTTCGGCCATTTCAGCGGAGAAACCTGTCCGAAGAGTTACGTTTGACCAGCCAGCATCCCGAGCCAAAGTGACGGCCATGTCAGGAGCCAATCCGTGGGAGTCATTCATCGTAAACAAGGCCATATCTGGAATTGACTCCGCATCTTTACCGATACCCTTCAATTGTGTCTGTATGACATTTTTACCCTTACGAAGCATTTCACCGTAGCGTTCCTCTTCAAGTTCCAAAATGGTCAGCAAACCTTGTCGTGATTGCTTGTTGAGATGATTGCCGAGATTTACATCCAAATGGTGCTCGGCAAGTTCACACAATGAGACTTCAATTTTGAGCTCATCTCGCATTCTAAGAACGCGCCGGGCGAGCATTCGGGCAAGATAACCGGCTTTTGCATTCGATGGAACAAGACCATCACCCAACATATTGCACAGTGCGTGAAGGTGGTCGGGAATTGCGTAAATATTCGCAAGCGGTTCGGTAACGGCCGAGAATTGTTCGGCTGAAACATTAACGCCTCGTTCACTTAGTCGTTGAAGGAACAATTCAGTTAATTCATCCCCATCTACTCCAGCTTCAATGTTCATGATTCCGTTTAACCGGCTCATCTCACCAAGGAGGACATCCAAATCCAATGAAGGCCATTGTTGAGTTACATCATCAAAACCAGCAAGTTGCTTCAACCATGCGACCGTTTCAGGGTAAATGGCTTCGTAGATTGTTGGGGTGCCGGCTGCAGCCCAACAAAAACGCTCAAGCCCATAACCGGTGTCAATAATTTGTAGAGGCATTTTACGATAACGATCGCCTTTCAATTCAACATCACCGTCGGGATGTTCTTCCATATCCATGAACACTAAGGTTGCTAGTTCGAGTCCCCCAACGATGACTTCTACTGCAGCTCCAGCATTGCCTCCACCACACCATGGGTTTTCCACATAGGTGATTTCATCGCTTTTAATTCCAAATGTTGAGGTCAGCATTTCATGACAAAATTGAACGCATTCTTCCATCCAATAGAGAAACTCTCCATCTTCTGAACGATTGAACACATGGTGTGCCATCATCTCAAAGGTCGTCAAATGCCGCCCTGAACGACCAACTGCATCAACATCTGTCAAACGGATACAAGGCTGAGAAATCGTCAGCGGGTTTGCAGGAGGGCGTACCTCTCCCGAGGTGACATGCGGTTGAAAATCCGCAATAGATGCGATGGTGAGGTGAATATCATCCCGCCAACGAGCAAGTACTGGATACGGGTTGATGCGGGTGTGATCTAATTGTTCAAAGAATGACAAAAATGCCTCACGCATAGCGTCTTTGAGCGCTTTACCTCGTTGTTCAAATCCTCCAATAAGTGGGGCACCAATAAAGGAATATTCATCTTCAGATGTATCTCCACAAGTATCCCTATCTGCATCAGTGGTCCAAAACCAAAGTGATGTCACACGGCATTGCCGGCGGAAATAGCCGTTTTCATGAAAAACTGCTAAATCAATAGGGGGGAGGGACATCTACCAATCACCGTTCATGTGTGAACACTTCGTCCAAAACGACTTCCCCCTTCAAGGCTATGCTATCCATTTAGCATAGACCCCCATTTGTGAAAAGCCTCAAAACCAACCGTTTGGAGGCAGGCGTATGGGAGAGTCATGGCGCAACCACTTGGTTGATGAAGGCAATGGCACCATGAGAATCAAGGCCCATGGCTCAATGCTCGCTGATGCACGCATTGTCGCTGACAAGGAGCACATGAATTTACATCGTGACGACAGGGGCCCCGAACAACTGGTCAATATCGCATCAATGCCTGGCATTGTAGGTGAAGCGTGGGCCATGGCAGACTGGCATTATGGATATGGGTTCCCAATTGGTGGCGTTGTAGCCACGGATGAAAATGCAGGGGAACAAGGCGGAGCAATATCACCAGGAGGCGTTGGTTTTGACATCAATTGTGGGGTCCGATTTTTAGCCCTTGATGCAACTGAAAGCGACATCCCCAACCTCAAGAAACTTGCTGGTCGATTAAATGGAAGAATACCAGCAGGTGGTTCGGGTAAAGGAGGTGTTGAGCTCACACGGAGCAATCTAAAGGAACTTCTACAAGGTGGAGCCGAAGCAGCTCTTGACTTGGGTTACGGCCATGATGAGGACCTAAAATTCTTAGAATCACAAGGGATTCTTCAAACAGAAAATGCAGATGTTTCTGAGCGTGCTTTAGAGAGAGGCATGAAATCATTGGGTACGCTTGGTAGTGGAAATCATTTTCTTGAACTTCAAACAGTTGGTAAGGTTGTTGATGAACAAACTGCGAAGGAATGGGGTCTCTTTGATGACCAAATTGTAGCCATGATACATTCAGGAAGCAGGGGGCTTGGTCACCAAGTCTGTACCGATCATGTTCGTCACTTAGAAAGCAAATACAAGCTCAGCGAAGGCATGTGGACAAATGAGTCATGGGGATTTTCCCTTCCAGACCGGCAGTTAGCATCTGCACCGATTCATTCCAAAGAAGGGCAGGAATATTTGGATGCAATGAATGCTGCTGCGAACTTTGCCTTTGCAAACCGTGCTGTTCTTGCCTCACGATTACGGACGGTACTCAAACTCGAAATGGGTGACTTCGGTGAAGCACGTACATTGTACGATGTTGCCCACAACATCGCAAAATTGGAAACGCATCATGTGCATGGTGCGACGTGCTCATGTTATGTCCATCGGAAAGGTGCAACACGAGCTTTTTCAGCAATGCATGATGACATTGCATCCAAGTTTTCATCTACGGGCCAACCGGTGATTGTCCCTGGTGACATGGGCACGGGGTCTTGGATGATGGCTGGTCCTTTGAACGGGGAAAATCAGGCCTTTGGGTCATCCTGTCATGGAGCTGGAAGGGCATTGTCGCGTGCCGCAGCCAAAAAGTCAATCGATGGAAAGGCACTGAAACATGAACTCGAATCACGAGGGATTCGGATACACGCATCCACTCCAAACATATTGGCGGAGGAAGCGCCCGATGCGTACAAAGACGTTGATGAAGTGATACGACTTACCACTGAAGCCGGACTTGCTCGTCCGGTGGTACGCCTTAATCCGTTGGCAGTGATCAAAGGGTAATCACATGCAAACCTGAGCCATTCCATGGCCAGGTAAGGTAGGAGCATCACCTGTGTGAACGCCATCTGGCTCTTCCACAATAACACTCAACAAGGTGTTCACGAGTTCTTTCAATTCATCTACTTGTTCTTGTAACTCGCGAACCCTCTGGTTCATTTCATTCGTTTTTTCTTGCTTTCGCTCCATGTGCATCCCATCTGAGAAGTTTCCTTCTCAACCCTCTATCACAAAATTCGCCTCTTATACATTGAGGTCAATGAATGGGAAATATGTGGTTTTCTCAGCAAGCATGAATCAAGGGAGGAATCAAGAGCCACCGGCGAGATTTGAACTCGCGACCTCCTCATTACCAATGAGGTGCTATACCCCTAAGCCACGGTGGCAGTGAAACGAGCGACCGGCCAAATGGATATAATCGCTTCGCGCCATCTTGTCTCAATTTACACTGGAAGATAGAGGTGCCATTCACTATTTGATGACCATGAAGAAATCGAAAAAGGCGTGTCTTGTTTAGTCTGCAGTTCCCAAAGCGATTCATCGATGGAATAGTCCACACCGGGAGCAACGAGCAGGGCGTCAACACTGGTGGCATTAAGGAAATCATCGGTAAGACTTGGAGACCGCCAATAGCCTTGTAAATTCGCAGTTCCATCCAAATCTGTATTTGTCTTCAACACATAGAGCGAATGCATGGCCAAGGACTCATCGGTTACAAGAAGAAACGATTGGTTGTCTTCATCAAGAACCTCAGCCAATGAAGCACCGGCATCATCTTGCCACAATTGTTGACCGTGGAAACCTGTGAACATAACAATTGGCAAGAGGATGGTCAAAGCTACAAGCATTGTTCGAGATGGAACCGTTTCATTGTGAGGCTGTTGGGATTCATTTGGGTCCAATCGGCACAAATGCAACAGCATGATCATTGGAAGCACCAGTATTGTCGCATATCGACCATTGTTACCGAGCAGCAACATGCATTCGAAAAGTGAGATGTTCCAAAGTTGAGACTCCAGCGTCCATAAGGCACTTATGTATGCGACCATACCTGCTGCAAGAATGGAACAAAAGCAAGCGACCATGGTGATTTGACGGGCATTTTGTTCAGGATATTTGAGCCGAGAAGTGACAAAAGGCCAAAGACAAAATCCGACGAAGACGAACAAAACGATCCCGTCAATAAAGGCAAACGGAATGCTCAGAAGAAATATCAATGGATAATCCTCTATTACTGAAAATGTCCCTCCGTAGCCAAGCCAACCTAGAAACACAATGCACACAAGGGTTGTGCAAAACAGCACTCCACTCATCAACCATGGTTTTCGGGTAATTGGCACACCAACATTGGTTGACAAGCGGCCATCAAGGAACAGCCAAAGGTTGCCGAAAATCATGACGCACATCCACGCCATGAGAGCAGCAATCGGTCCAAATCCCTTCCATCCAAGAACGCACATTACGGATGTCGCCATCATCAAAATTCCAACTCTTAGATGACGCGTTTTATTTCCGTCAACAAAAAACAACCAAAAAACCGAAATTCCAAGGATGAGTGCTAATATTGCCTCATCATAACCTCGCCCTGTTGCGAACATAAGACAGGGGCTCCATGCAACAAGAGCGCTCCACATTGGATCAAAGGGTATTGATTCGGGCTCGCGTCGCCAACGAGGCACAAAGCCCGCCAACACAGATAGAATGACCAATGAAACGAACGAAGTCGTTTGAATGGCGATTGTTGAGGTGTACCATGGACCAATATAACCCTCATATTCTCCCGAAGAGAGTGGCTCTTGAAGCTCAGAATCAGCCCATCGTGTCGGGCCCCATGGATAGTCAGAGCCGGCATTGGAGTCATCATTACTCACGTTCAATCGCACATGTACATCGAGGCCGAGATCACTGTTTGCAACTGCGAGTCCGTTCATCAATAATCCGACACCTAAAAACGCCAACCACCAGCGTCGATCTTGGAGAAAGTCGAGACTCACATAACTCGCAGAAAAACTGTGGATAACATACTTTCCCTCGTAAATGCGAGAAAACTGTCGTTGGTAAGAGTGGCGCCGAGAGAGAGATTTGAACTCCCGAGGGACAGGCCCACGCGATTTCCAGTCGCGCGCACTACCAGGCTATGCGATCTCGGCTCTACTTCGGGCGAACCTCCTTCCTCGTTTAACCGTCACCCTTCAAGAAGAAGAGAATGAAACGGCGAAAGGACTCATAGGTGCGACATACACCGAGGGTTATGGGCGAGGGGGCGACCGCAGTCTTGGAGACCGACCGAGAACATACCTCGCTCCCATTTCGCATGGGAGATGTGGAATTATCCCGACCCCTATCAACCTCAATTCCTGGCGGAGAATTCATTGATAAATTGCGTAAAGAGTGGGTGTTCCAATTCAAACTCTTACGATCTGAATGGAACAAACAACATTACACTGCACTCTTATTCGGTGTCTTGGCTTTCCTCCTAGGCTCAATCTCCAGTGAACTCTTTGGTGGAGGAGATGCAACGATCACTGGAATTGATGGGATACTGGCCATCAATGGATTCCAATTCTTTCAGATTCTAATTTCAGTTTTGTTTTGGGCTTGGTTCGCCTATCAAGCATGGAACCTCTTTCCCGTAATGAAAATCCACGCACTTTCATTGCTTGCTATGTGGAATGGATTGGGTCTAGCACAAGTGTTCTTTCACAGGAACAATCCAAGTTTCCCCCTCGATATGCAACTGTCTGATATGATGGAAGGAACGCTCATCGTATTGATTGTGATGTTCTTTATTTTCTTCTTTTGGAAAGCCGTCATTGAAACGCGCGACCTTCACGTTGAAATCAATCATCTTCATGAAGATGTTCGGGTGATGGAAACCGAATTGGCGGAACATTCACTCGCAGGTTGGAGCGCAGCATTTGCATTATGGATGGCACTTGTATTCATCTCATCCTGGGCAGGAATCCATCATATCGCAACGATTGGAGACTCACAAATTCCATTTCTCGTCGTCCACCTATTGACTGGAATCGGTTCTCTTCCTTTGCTGTTTTTTGTGCTATGGTATCCGCAACGTATGCTTGGAAGTGATGCGAATGTCCGCACAAAGGCCGCCCTTGATGCATCCATTGAAATGGAAGGCAACCCCCAATCTTCGGTACAGACTGATTCCCGATGTCCAGAATGCAAAGCACCATCTCCACTGTTTCGAAAAGAAAATGGAGAACTCGCCCACCCATGTCTTGCCCCAGGATGCAATAATAATGTTGTAATCGGAACAAAGTGTTCGTCCTGTAAAGTATTGATGTCAAGTCGTTTGCAATGTTCTTCTTGCGGAGTTAATGCCCCAGCCCTCGACTATTATCCCGATCAGGAGGCATGGTGATGGATTTCAATAAATTGCGTGATGATTTTCCAACCTTAACCGGAGACAATGTCCCGGCTTATCTCGACAATGCTTGTGTGACGCTCAAGCCTCAATCTGTCATCAATACCATCCATGAATACTACACTCAAACACCAGGATGCGGAGGGCGTTCAGTCCATAGGTATGGCACTGCAGTTTCCAAAGCCGTACGAGATGCGAGGGTTACGCTGGGAACATTCCTTGGTGCGAACGATCCTAATGAAATTGTTTTCACCAGAAACGCAACACATTCACTGAACCAAATTGCTCATGGAATGTCATGGAACAAAGGAGATGTTGTCTTAACAACCGACAGAGAGCACAATTCCAATCTTGTTCCGTGGCTCCAACTAGAACAGGAGCAAGGAATTGACCACCGTGTTGTGAAGAGTCATGATAACAATATGTTTGACATGGAGGCTTTTGAAGAAGCATGCAGCCAAGCCGGAGATAAACTCCGATTGGTATCAATGAGCCATGTTGGTAACCTTGACGGGATATCCATACCTATCAAGGAAATCACAAAGGTTGCTCATGACCATGGGGCACTGGTATCTGTTGATGGTGCACAATCAACCCCTCACATGAATGTAGATGTACAGAACTTGGACATTGATTTCCTCTCGTTTTCCATACACAAAATGTGTGGACCATCTGGAATGGGTGGTCTTTGGGGAAGGTACGAACTTCTTGATGAACTTCGCACCATTCAATCGGGTGGTCAGACCGTAAGTGCATCCACCTATGACAAAGCCACATGGGCAAAACCTCCAGCTCGATTTGAAGGAGGTTTGGGTAACTTCTCAGGGATGATGGCTACTGGAGCGGCAATTGACTATCTTTCTAAGCTGGACATGAATGCGGTCCATGAACATGAAATCAAACTTAATCGGATCATGACGGCAGGCGTGAAAGACCTTCCAGGTTTGAGCATCATAGGCCCTGAAGACGCTTCCAAGCGTGGCGGTATTTGTTCAATACTCATGGAGGGACTTCCTGCCCATGATGTTGCAATCCTGCTCGATGAAGCTGCTGGAGTGATGGTTCGAAGCGGACAACATTGCGTTCATTCATGGTTTGACCATCACGGACATCAACAAGGTTCATTGCGAGCTTCGGCTTACTTCTACAACACTGAGGAAGAAGTCAAACTGTTCGCAGACACACTGACTGAAATAGTCCACACTCTAGGTTGAGAACATGGATGAGGATACGCCCTCCGTAATTGAATGGCCTCCAAATCAAGGAGATGCCATTTCTCCACTCCAGCATTCTGACAGCCAACTGCTTGTTGCCGAATCCGTGAATGATGACCTTGCAAGAATTAAAGCCATTGTGAGCATTACTTTGGGCATCACCTTGGTGCTTGCAACGGGCTATCTTGTAGCAGTTATCATGAGCGATGGTGCCATCCTACTTCGTCCAAGTGAAGTCGCTATGGAACGACACGCTGCTTACGATGAACTCATTCACTTTGATGGGAAGGGAGACGGGAGTAACATCGTCGTTTGTATCGTAGATTCGGGAATTGAATTGGGTCACAGTGATTTTAACGACCTTGAACTTGATTCGTGGAAGGATTTCATCAACAGTAAGTCAGCACCCTATGACGATAACGGGCATGGTACATCAATGGCTGGAATCCTCGTTGCTAACGGTTGGCTCAAGGGAGTGGCCAAGGATGTTGATTTAATGGTCGCCAAGGCGCTTGGTGCCAACGGTTCAGGAGATGATAGCATCGTGGCTGAAGCGATTGATTGGTGTGTTGCGGGAGGAGCACATATTATCTCGCTGTCCTTAGGAGGCGCCCCTGACGCTTTGCCCTTTTTACCAGGAAACGGAAGGAGTTCGGGGGATGCTGCAAATGAAGCAATTGATGCTGGAATCTATGTTGTTGCCGCAGCCGGAAACGATGGCGGAGAAGAAGACGACGGAGATGTAGCGCACCCCTCCAGCGAAACTGCTGTGATTTGTGTCGGAGGAACCACCATCAAAGGGTCTTCTTGGTCCGGTTCTTCAGAGGGCGATAACAATGGACGAATTGTCCCTCTACCACCACTTCTACCACGAAACGACCCGCACAAAAAACCTGAAATCGTAGCGCCAGCGGAAGGCGTACCCGTTCTAACAAATGACGGAGGTTGGGCGCTAGCAGATGGAACAAGTGCAGCTACAGTCTATGTCACAGGTGCACTGGCTCTACTTCTTGAACAACAACCCGAACTCAAGGCAAACGGCTCTCAAGGCAATGCCGATAACATCAATCTCGTCAAAACATGGCTAATGGAATCCTCCGCCCCAGAAGAAGGGCAAACTGGTCATGATGACAGATACGGCTATGGAATGCTGCACATTTCTGCTCTGCTGGAACGCGCATCCTCAGAGTGAGCGGGGAAGCCACGCAACAAGCGTACCACCAAAGAGTGGCATGAAGGCAATATGATGGGTACTTTGGGTCTCTTGAACAAGTTCAATCCAACCATTGAATCCGTCAACGAGAGCCATGCCCTGCTCATCATCAGGGTCGACATCACCGGTGGGCATGTCGGGTTCAACAGTGAACAACACTCCGTTTGAGTCCAAAAACGGCATGTAAGTCTTTACAAGATTCGCTCGGTTTGCCGAGGTGCCGTCGATGATGATGGCTTGGTAGGAAGGAGCAAAAGGTGTCTCGGAGATCTCAGCCGTTGTTGTGGTTGCAAGCGACCATGCGGCATGTTCCGCTGCGAGTTGAAGCGGGTCGCCGACTACGATATTTGTCCAATCTTGGGCTTCATAACGTGTCATTAGCCGATGTATAATCACGCCGAATTTAGCACCCTGCTCGATAATTGTCATCTTTTCAGGAGTACGCTTTTGACGTTCAAACAGATCGTAAATCCATGCAGTCCGGTGACCAATACCCCCTCCAACTTCAAGAACATTCTCGGGCTGTAGAACTCCCAATGCATCTCGTAGTCTACGATGGATGGAAATTGACCACGTTGTCAATCCCATGTGCTGAAGCTGCTCTCCAATGTTTGCAGCAACCTCTGGCTCGTCCCTCGGTTGGGAGGCATCTTGGGAGAGCAAGTGAGCGAGTATTTCGTCGCGTTGGGGCGATACATCCTGCTCCTCCATGACGAAGCGTTTCGCCCGTTCAATTTCAAGGCTCGCTTGCCTTCATCTTACGATGGGTTCAAACGGTGGAGGCAACGCGCATCAAATGGGGACTTGCCATGGACGGTGACGAAGACTGGGAAGAGGAGGAAGAAATTCTCGAAAATGCAACGCATTGCCCAACTTGTGACAACCTGGAAGGTCACGATATTCTGAAGGAGAAAAACGTGGGTTCAGGGGCAGATTTCCTCGTGCGCTGTCAAGTTTGCTCTCATGTTCACACGATTGAATTCCGCCCACCCGTAGCAAAGAGCATCCCCTTCATCCTCACAGATGGTCCACATTCGCAGAGGATTGTACTCGTCATTGATGCGGATGAAGAATTCGTCATCAACGACGTCTTTGAAGAGGATGAAAAATTATGGAAGGTCCATCAAATCGAAAGAAAGGATGGAACACAACCTGACCATGCTCTCGCTACTGAAATCGAACGAATCACTGCAATCCGAACTGACCGCGTCAGAGTGAAAATGACGCTAACACGTGGAGAGGATTCACATGCAGATGTGATTATTGTGCCACAAGAGACGACTTTCACTGCCTCTCACCTTATGGAGCATGAAGGCGAAACATGGCGTATTCGTGCGATTCATACCGGTTCGGGAAGGACATTACGAGGGACAGTTCAAGCGCCTGACATCAAGAGAATGTACCTGCATGAACCACCCCGACCTGAGCATTTTGCTCCACGTACACCCAGGGAACGACGCCAAGCTTGGAAGGAAGGGAAACTCGGCCATAATCCGAATCCAATACGACCCAAAGAGGAAATCAAGAAAGGCGTCACTCCCTCATTTAAGCGCAAGAAAAAGCCCCGAAGATGATCATGGGCGATTTGTCCATGGCATCAAGAAAGCCTTCGCAACTTGTGTCCCTATAGTTGGATTTTCTTTCAATCGGCGAATACTGTATTCGTACCATTTTTCACCATATGGGAGGTATATTCGGGTACGATGACCCTCAGCAGCTAGCTTTCTTCTCAACGGTCCACGTACACCAAGCAGCATTTGAAATTCATATCCCGGACCTTTGTTACGCCGATTCTCTCCAGCATTCGGTCGTGGGTCCTCTTTTCCAGGGCCCATACCAAACGATTCCAAGGCTGATTTCGCATGGTCAATCACAGGGTAATCATGGCTTGCTATGGCCACATATGCGCCAGCATCAAGCATGCGGTCAATGCAACTGTTGGTAGCATCAACAATGTCTTGGTACCCTGCGAAGGATATGTCTTCCGGCTCAAGGTAAATTCCCTTGCAAATTCTATAATCTGCAGCAGGGCCAAGTTCCTGCTCCAAGTCACCAATATCTGCGAGTGATCGAAACAGACGTCCTTGTAGAACCGTTCCCACATTGGTAAGGCCCTCTGCATGGAGTTCCTTGACGACCTGTATCGTATCGGTTGTCACTCGGTGGTCTTCCATGTCCAACCTAACAAACATATCATTTGATGATGCAAGTTTGACCAATTTTCTGATGTTTTCCATACCTTTTTCACGGTCAATAAGCAATCCGAATGCTGTTGGTTTTATGCTTAAGTTTGCATCGAATTGACCCAATTCTATTGCTTCAATAACTCGAACATATTCGTCATAGAAATATTGAGCTTCATCCATTGATGTGATCTCTTCCCCAAGAACATCAATAGTGAAACATGTTCCTTCACCGGAAAGCCGCTTCATGATCTGAACCGCATCACTGAGTTTTGGCCCGGCTACATAGCGTCGGCTAACCCAGCGCACAAACCATTTCGGCATGCGGACGGTTGCGCCAACAATTGCCTTGGAGAGAAACCCCACCATGGAAGACCCTCCTCTACGGCGCTCTTTGACCCTTTGTGTTCACTTTTCAGTAAGACCCATCTCCTCAATGAATCGCTTTGAATTCATGAGTGGGAGTTTTTTCATCTCAAGATGGTCTCGAATGGCTTGACGCTGCCAGCCCTTGAACGCCTTCTTTTCCATGTACACCACAAGTTGAGCACCTGGAAAGGATTGCATCGTTGAATCAACTGCAGCATCGATTGATTGGGCCCATGTACCTCCTGGAACGCCATCGTTTTTTTCAAAGGGAAGAGCGTAAGTTGCCAACATATGCCCCAACCACACACCGTTGTAACCTGCAAGAACATTGGCTCGGGGTGCATAGTGGCCACCTCCAAGTGTGATCAATACCAACGAACCCGAATGCTGTTCTTCATCCCAAACCACCCCGTGCCCTTCCTCAAAAAGTGCATCATGGGTAAGTTTTGCCAGAAATTCGGCTGCTCCAACATGTCCCCAAGTTGCTTCAGTTGAACCCACTTCAATAAAGAGCGAGGGGGCATCAAGATAAGGGCCGTGATGTGTTACTTCTAAGGATAAATCAAATTCGTTCAATTCAGCATGTGATGTCCAACGTTTGTTGAGCATCCTCCACCAAGACGCCAGTCGTGTGTTGGGGGGAGGGGCTTTTCCACCAATCCCACCATAAGGACCTTGTTCGCCTGCAGTTAAATGAGGAATACCGATGGGGTGCAAGGTCAATGATGCTTGTCCACTGGCGGCTGAATGGCGTGAGGGGAAAATGGCTTCACGCACCGTTTCCCCTGTCGATTCATACCATCTCCTGTCAAGAAAATCTTCCCACAATACCTTTTCTGGGAGATACCACATTCGGATGTTTTCACAACCGTATGCAGGATGGCCCTCAACTGGGTCAAGAAGTTTCCAATCTCGCATTGATTTCAACGCATCACCTTGATTCAAACTTGCAATGTCTGATCTGTTGATGATGATGAGGGAGATATTGTTTGCGACCACAACACTCCCATACACCGCCTACATTTGACCCCACCGAGGACAAGGTTTCACATATGACAGGCTGGAGTTCTGTACATGGACGAGGGACTGCCCGAGAAAATTCCTTTCCTTCCATCGTGCGTTCATTCATTTTCAGGAGGGCTTTTGGTTATCGGAATGGATGGAGAAATTCTTCTCTTGGGAAAGGAATTGAAACCGATTCATCCACATGCAACGCCGTTCCCTATGAAAATTAGCCATTCAGTCGTCCTCAATGACCGACTCTACGCGACATGGATTGACGGAGAACTTATGATGGCACGAATGGGATGTATTGACCTCAACAACCCCCCAGAAGAAGGACCTCAAAGAGCCGATTTGCGTACAATACGTACAATGGACATGGCATTGCACCCAAAAGGCAACCAGTGGTCACATGTCTTGGACGCTGAACCTCTTGGATTGGGAGCTAAAGGAGAGAGTTTGGTATTTGTCTTGTGGCGCAAAGGACTCTACGGGTTAACCCCTGAAGCCAATGAGTTGTGGAGAATGCCGGAACCGTCGTGGAATTACCCCAAACGTCGCCCTAGGGATACAGAAACGATCAGTTTGCACATCCACAAAGAGGAGTTTACGTTGACCTCGAGAGGAGGTAGAATTCAACGCCGCTCTTTGCTCACTGGGGAATTGATTGAAGAGTTCATTGTGATCGGACCCGAAGCACCTTTGGAACTGCACTTTAAACACGGACCTCATGAATTGATATGCTCTACAAATGGAGAAATGTGCTGGATCCACAAAGGTGAACTTGTGAGAACTCTCAAACTCAATGGACCGGTACAATATGCTGTATGGGACTCAACAATGGAAGGGTGGCGAATTGCTGGATGGAGAGAGGAATTGCTCATTACGGCATCTGAAAACAAACGCCATGAGTGGAATGAAATTCCGATTCATATTGAACCAGTAAAGGGTGGTGCGCTCATTCTTCTCAATGATGGAACATGGCACAACAGTGTGTTTGAAGCAAAGTTACCTCCCTCATCCGAGGAAGAATAAACCTCATTCGTTCATCTTTGTGTAACCGCACCGACCGCATGACTTGCGATCTTTGTGAATTGCAAGGAATACACCAGGTCCGCAAGAAGAGGCTGGGCAATGCTCAGAGCGTACAAGTTTACCGTCTTCGATCTTGTACTTTGACCACTTTGCAGAGGATTTGGGGCCGTCTCCCATCACTCGTCACCTCCTTCTGAGGATTCTTCTTTTTGAGGAGAAGATGTGCGGAATTGTTCATGTCGCTTGTGAATGTAACTCGGCTCAACAGCCATGGCTTCCAGCGAACTGTAGATGTAAGCCATTCCAGTTGTCAAAGCTTGACCGAATCGTGTACTACATTCCTTCACAACAATCCAATCGGGATTGGAACCGGGTTCAAGTGTGCGAACCAAATCCATGATATCCTTTCGCGAGGGAGTTGTCTTACCTTCATGTCTCCAACTGAATGATATTTCAATTCGGTTCAAGAGTTTGTTTTCTATTCGTTCATTAATGTTCATTGTATTCACCTCATCGAATGTTGACTTTGAGTGCGTATTTACCGGGTTGTTCTACCTGAAGACGCTTTGCAATTTCAGAGCGTTTTGGCTGCATGATGATGACGTAACCTGTCCAATCGGACGATACTGGGGCTGATGGGCATCTTGGGCATTGATCTACTCCATCGTTGAGAACAAGATGGCATTCACCGCATGCAAAAGGATTCTTAACCATTTTATTCACTTCCCCTATCTGCGTCCATCTTCTTCCAACTTGGGCATCCTAGCCCGGGTTGCTTGCTGGTCAATCCAATCTTGGAGCGGCGTGGATCGGAAGTATCAGGTGATAACGACACAATTCGAGCACGGACAAATGAACCGACTCCGATCTGTTTTCCAGATGTTCGTCCTTCGATCATACCCTTGCCGATGTTTGCGTCTACTGTATCTTCCATAATTTGTGACTTGTGAAGCAATGCTTCCATTGGCCCGATACGGACAAAGGCTCCAAACTCGTTGATTTCAGAAACTGCGCCTTCAACAACTTCATAGTCGTCCATGCAAAAGAGAACTGCATCAAATTGAACCCGCTGATAGATAGCACCGTCTCCGTGGATGATACGGCCACGTCCAATGGTTTTGTGATTGTTTGTTACAAGAATAAATCTGTTTTGTTCGTCGAAACGACCTTCAAAAGCACCCATGGACAAGCGATCAATGTGCTGATCCAGTGATTGTCCTTTTCTCATGTATTCTGCAGGAATACGAATGGTGTCTTCCTTGGTTACGACCTTGTACATATTTTTCACCTCTGTGAGCCTCTCAGGAGGTACAGAAAAAGACGGAAGCCATAACGACTGTTCCGTCCTTCACCGGGTTACCTCAGGAGAGAAAGCGACCGAAGTCATTCTGCCCACCGACGACGCCTATTTAATTCAAGCGGCAGGAAAATCGTCACAGCATCACGATGAGACTCAAACAACTGGCGGATTTGAATCACCGAGTAAAAGGGGTTTTAGTAGTTCAAAGAGCCATAACCCATAACAACCCCCCGAAGGCGGTCACATATGATGTCAGCAGGCCAGGCTCCGTCAAACGCCCGTGCACGGGCAAGTTTGTTGATGTCATTGTTGATGATTGGAGTTGTTGTTTCCCCGTTGTTCACACCGAATTCATTGGACCAAGAAATCCAGTTATTCCACAGTTCCAGTAACGAACCATGGGATGCATATGAACAACCTTGGTCGCAATACGGCCACACTCCAACACACAATTTCACGATTCCAGCCCACAGCCCTGATGGAGGGCCCGGTGAAGGCAATGTTAGTGATGTTACAGAACTCGCCACCATTTCAGACCCCGTCGTCAACTGGCAGATATTTGAGGGAAATACAGCAGAAGACGGAGCAGACAGTTACGGTTCGGTTGTTGGAGATTTCACACAAAGTATCACTGCTTCAGAGTCGGCAGTCCAACGATGTGGGGCCGGAACATTGTCGCCAGTCGCCATCTCCAGTACAATTAACGGAGGAGTTCGCGAAAGTTATCTTAACATCATCAGCGGCAACGATGCAAAAATTGCATGGAAAGCGAGTTTGGGAGCTACTGAAGCCATACGCTCAACACCCATTATCAGCGATATCGATGGAGACGGTCTCCAAGAGATTATCGTGGTTTACGATTCGAGTGGTGCTTTGAATATCGATGTCTGGTCACCTCGCCTTACATGTACTGAATCCAACTGGCAAACGACTGGACATTCAAACGAATTGTTGTGGTCATATTCAGACTCCGATGTTCGGATTTCTTCGCCATCCCCTCACTTCCCATCCTCAAATAGCGACCATAAGGCTGTGACTCAACCCCTTCTAGCAGACCTTGAACTGGACGGTACGCCCGAACTCATCCTTGCCGTAGTGGACGACCCCGAAAACAATCCAGTTGTCAAGGTAAATGCATACGCCATAACATCATCCCAGCCAACCGAGGCAAGATGGAGCGTCACCCTTGACAGAGGGACGCATCCGTCCGACCCAGTTTGGGCTCAACTTGACGATACGACAACGTCGGTGCTTCTGACCACGATAGATGATACATCCGGAAACATGTGGATTTGGCAAATTGATGGGTCCACCGGCTCTCTCGATTGGGAACGAGTAGCAATCCAAGGTACTGATTCTGATTCCGACGCCCCTCGGCTGAGGTTACCAGGTCCAGTGATCACTCAACTGGACCAAGACGATGCTCCTGAGATGATCCTAACCGTCCCAACCGATGCAAACGGCCGGAATTCTGGAAATGGAGCTCGTTTTATTGGAATGGAACTTACATCAACAGATGAAATTTTTAACTTTAGAGCTCAAAATGGATTCAGTGATTCCCAGCCATTGCCACTTGATACTGATGATGACGGTATATCGGACCGCTTGTGTTGGATGACGTGGTATTCCGACAATTGGGCAGGTACCGACCGAAAAGGTATGCTTGGTTGTACCGATATCAGCAATGAGAATGCTGTGAATGAATGGGTTAGGGACCTTCAGAGAGGAAGCGGTAACGCCAATGACGAAATTGGAGTTTCTCCTCCCATTAGTATGGATATTGATGGTGAAGGGACAGAGGAAATCGTTGTGGCGTTTGGTCGTCGCTTATGGGCATTTGATGGAGACACAGGGGCTTCTGCTGACATAAGTGATAATTGGGCTACTCCACTCGCCATGCCTCATAGAACATGGGCAGCACCTGCGGTGGGGGACATCGATGGTGATGGGCACATTGACCTACTCTACGGAGACATGATGGTATCTCATCGGTCACCCGACTTCGCACCTTCTGCTGACCAACGTGGCCTTTCATTTACTCCTGCTCAAGCCGACCCCGGTGAAAGCGTTACTGTGACTGCACAATTTTCCAATGTAGGCACTGGGGAGGCTGACGATGACTTGGATGCTGTCATTTACATGAACGGTGTTGAATTGAAGCGGGAAAGATTTACTGAAAGCGAACCTGTTGCACCAAGCGGAGAAGGTGGCCCGCTCACATTTTCTGCTCAGTTTACCGCCGAATTAGGGATTCATGAATTTAAATTAGAATTGGACATCAACGGTAACATTAGCGAACATCGTGAAGACAACAACATTGAGTTGACAACCTATACTGTTGTGGAACCCTATGTTGCTAGAATTGACGGCCCTACTGAGACGCCACGTATTCACCCCGGAGCATCACAAGAAATATCTGTAGAGCTCACTGCAACCGGTTCCACAGCCGCAATGTGGACATTATCGTATGATTCCTCCAATCTGCCCGCAGGTTGGGGATTCCTGCCGTCTTCAGGCCAAAACCTCAACAATGAGCTTGTACCAAACCAACCCCTCACCGTCGACTTTGACGCTTCTGTACCCTCTTCTGCTTTGGGTGATGAATCAGGATATGTTGACCTACACCTTGAATTGGATTTAGACTCATCAGTGAATGTGTCATATCGACTCCCTGTTGAAGTGTTTAGGACAAGAGGATTGGACATTGCAGGACCGACAGGTGTTAACGAAACATTTGGTCAAGGTCGCCCAGGAACGGTCGCCAAGGGATGGTTTATGGTTGAAAACCTTGGAAATGCACAAGAAACTACCACGTCAATTCAATGGACTGCTCCTTCATGGGGTGGATCACCGTCGCTCCACGATGCCCAAGGAAATGAACTCTTTTCACTCACACTCCAACCCGGAGAAGTGCTGGAATTGTTTGCTCATCTCGACACACCGTTGGGCGCCTCATACGGTTCACAAACTCAAACATCGCTAACCGTCTGCCTCGGGAGCGGACAGAATTCCCTTTGTGAGTCGTTTGAAGTTACGTTTACTGCGGTGAAAATTTCTGCGAATCCTACGCACCATCGGTCCCTTCCCAATGCCACTTTATCGTGGCAATTAGAGGGAAGTATACCTGCAAGTGGAATGATTCAATGGAACATGGCTCAAGCCCAAATGTTGCATACTGAATGGCAATGGAGTACAAGCGGAGACTGGCTGATCAACGGTACTTACCTTGAAGCATCTGGAACTGCAGGCGAATCCATTGGTGGCTATTTGACCCTCTATTTGCCACCAAATGCTGATCCGCAACGTCACTCATTCATTGAGCAAGATGATGATTACAACTTGTTTGAAATCAACATCACATTACAAGTTCTCCAAGTCTACAGGTCCAATGTATCCATCGTTGAACCACTGCCTGACGAGGTAGGTGAGGTACTTTCACTGAATGTGAGTGAAGCTCATATGTTCCTAATCTACTTGGAAAATCCTGGAAATGGAATTGATGATTTCCAACTGACTGCTGATGTTCAGACCCATGTTGAAGATATTTCCCCGGAAGTTAACTTCACCTATTTTGGCGATGATTTAGATTACTACCAAACAACATTAGGTCCAAAATCAACTGGGATTGCAAGGGTTGACATCACCCTGTCACAGGAAGTTCCCGCACAAGTCCCCTTCATCTTAGAATTTACATGGACATCATTAGGAGGGGATGATGTTGATCATTCAACATCGATATTAATTCAAGCAGCACCAAGTCACGAGTGGAATGTTAGTCTCACTGGTGATGATAATTTAACCGTCTACCCTGGTGATGAAATCATCCTCAATATCTCATCACAAAATCTAGGGAATGCACCGGACATTATCACCCTTCAGCCAGAGATCATCATGCAATACTCTGGCTCTGATAATTCAATTTGGACTGTGACAACAGCAACAAGCGACCTGGTAGGTATTAATCAGAGCACAAGTGAACAGATTTCCGTGAGTGTTCCCGAAGAGGCATGGCACACTACTGAGGTCACCCTCAAGATACTCCACATAGCCAATAACTACGTACTTGGACACACAAATGTCTCCCTCACCGTTGGCCAAACATCTGGTTGGAAACTGAATCTTACGGATGCACAATTAGAAATTGATCCATCAGGACAAAACATGACTCTGAAACTCGAACACCTCGGGAACGGGTTTGAAACACCCTACTTCAGTAAGGCCACCGCTGGATGGAACATCACATTACCAGATAATTTTAGTTTAGTTGAGCCATTCTCAACAAGCTCATTGAACGTATATGTCCAACCACCAGAAGATGCTGTTGCGGGTGAAGTAGGTATGCTCTCAATACGAATATCTGACGAAGACTTGTCTGGACTCACCGTTCAAACAGTCCCAGTTAGAATTGGCGCTGCGCCCAACCTCTCGCTTGAACATCGGAGTTCATGGATGGTCTCTCAAGATGGAGGCTACCCTACGGCGTGGGTCGAGAATAACGGAAATGATATTGCGCTGCTGTCCTTCAGTGTTAGTGGCCTGCCCGAAGGTTGGACAACCGAACAAGGAAAACAACTCGTTTTGGCACCGAACCAAATAAGAGGAGTTCCATTAAGCCTTATTCCTGCTTCGGACTGGGACAATCAACGATTCCTTGTTACGATTCATGTCAATCATCCAATTCTAGGGATTCTATCGCATGATTTAGAAGTGGAATCATCAGCCATATCGTTTTCTCAATCACCGGTTGTCGATGCATATGTGGGTGTAGAACGGTCAGTTTCACTGTTCACAACAAGCGATACTTCGTGGACGTTCACATCATCGCTGGACATTGAAGAACAGGCTAACAGCCTCGTGTTTGAACAACCGGTCAATAGCGGGGAAGTCATTGTCCAGTATACCAATGGAACAAACGATGGAAACCTCTCTCTATACCTTATACCACGAACCTACCCTGATGCATCATCAACATGCACCTTGGTCGTCACATCACTCCAAGATTTAGGCAAAATCACGTTGGATGACACCATAGGGACATGCGAACTCATTGCAGGAGATGATGAAGATTTGCGGGCAGTCATGACCGCCATGACATCAAACGGTGAACAAATACCATTGTCAAAGGATTCTTGGTTTGTCCCAGCAGGAGGAAATCTGAGCATTGATATCTCCATTGATGAATGGAGCCCTGACCCTGGCATATTCTCAATAACGATTCTCATTGTGGACCAGTATGGCCGAACCATCAGCGAAAACGAACAAGATGTTATTGCCCGTGAAGACAATTGGAACGTTGGTATCAGTTCCCTTAGCAGTGATGGTTCAATCACCATTGGAATAAGTCGGGTAGGTTACTCGTTGCTTGACTCATCGGTCTGTCGTCTTTCGGTAGAAGCAGACAGTGGATGGTCAACAGAATACGATGTTGATGTGGCCAATTCAGACTCTGCACCGATTTTCTTTATTGAAGACCCCGGTGTCTTAAGCAAGGATGATCAAATCACTGCTACCATTGCATGCGATACACCATTTGACATCGATGACAATCCCGATGATGATTCTAAATCAATCTATTACCAACCGAGCAATGTCCTCAGTGTCTCATCCAGTGATGCAGGATGGATTATCGCTGTTGCTGGCGCAGTACTTGTCCTTACTTGGTTTGGAGGATTCATCGTTCCTCGTGAAGAACGAGGATTGACCGGGCCGGTTGAACCATCAAGAACGACAGCAAAACAATCGGAGCCATCCAAGGAAGAGGTTGAGGTCATAAGTGAAGATATGGATTCAATCAGCATTGTTGAGGAAGATGACGATGTTCAGAAACCTATTGAAGTTGATGAGGACACATTACCAACAAATATTGAGGTTTTTGAGGCCCCGGTGGAAGATGATGCGACCGCGAGTGGACGACTCGCATCAATGCGTTCAGAGATAGGAGAAGGAGAGCCTACGGAACCAAGTGAACCACTTGAGGATCGGATGAAACGATTCTTCGGCCAGTGAGCCGCTCCAAACCAAGCCCTTATCACCGTCAGGCAAGGGCACAGGACCATGGACGAACTCCCGTTGGCCTCCACAACCCCCTTCTACACACTGGATGCGTGTAATGGAGATTTGGCCGAGCGTATTGTCCTTGCTCTTCATGATGAAAACAGCGGCATACACGACACATGGAAAAATCTCGTCGAGAGTGATTCATCGCTTAATCAGCGTCTCATATCACAGGGCATTGACAAACCAAAGACCCGTTCTGAAATTGATTGGGATGATTCGACTTTACTGTTCACCAGCACAATAGAACTCAGCAAAGACGGACGTCCACTGCCTCTTGGTGAATTTCTTACAAGAGAGCGATTCGGGCGATTTCCATGGAATGACGGTTCGCTTCTTGGTTACTTTCTAACATACATCCGCCCGAATCGGGCACTCACGGAAAACGATGGAGGCGATATTTACGACACGATCGTTTCCCTACTGACAAAACTCACTTCAAATTGCAGTGACCAACACCTGGGACACAGTGATTTCGAGGAAGGCTTCGGTGGGTTGAGTATCAAAGGATTTCTAACATCAGAGGAAGTAAAACTCCTGCGTAGAAATCTATCCAGCAGGACGTGGACTGCGTCATATGATGAGCCGCTGGATGGAGGTGTAGCAGACGCTGCTAAGCATTTCATGACACTGCTCAAAGCTGCTGAACGCAGAAATGTTGGCGTAATGCTTAGAATCCATTCCTAAGCTTAGAACGTCTGTGAAGTCAAGCGCTCAAACATTGAGGCATACAGAGCTGCAGTCTCATCAATAACAGTTTGAGGAAGCGCAGGGATTGGTGGTTCATCTCCGCCCTTGTCCCTGGCCTCTTTCAGTTCTGCTTGATGGCCTGTGCCGATGTAATGAGAACGAACAAATTCCTTTGACAATTCAATGCATTCACCATTTGCATATGCTTCTGCGTCCCACCAACGGTCTTCATCAAGAGTGCCAAAGGTATCAACCAAAACTACTTCTCGGTTTGTCCCTAGAGCAAATTCTTTCTTACCATCAACGTGGATTAAACCATTTTTAGCCGCTTCACGCTCAATAATCCCATCAACAGCAAGTGCTGCTTTCACAATTGATTCGTATTCTTCTTCTGTGATATTGGAAATTTCAAGTGCCTCATCTCTGCCGATGTTACGGTCGAATTTTTCAAACTTCGTCGTGACTTCAACAAAGGGTTGGTTCAATTTGACGCCGTATTCACAATCTGGAGCAACTCCTAATTCTTCAGCAGTCAATTCTCCTCGTTCAAAACGACGCCATGCTGAGCCTGAAAGATAGTGACGGACGATGACTTCCAAAGGAACGAAAACCCATTCCATGTCCCTCGGTATCGCACCAGGTTCTTTGATGACCTCAACTTTCCGAACAAGACAGCGGTCTGCTGCATTGACTTCTACAAGATGGGTTTTGCAGATACCCGCTGATTCCACAAGATTGAACCAGTGAGCCGTGGTTCGGTTGAGGGATTCCCCCTTACGAGGAATCAACGAGGGGATGATTTGATCAAAAACTGAAATCTGATTTGTAAATCTAAACTCCAACATCTGTGGGTCATCGGTAGACCATACTTGCTTGACTTTTCCTTGGTAGAGCATTTCTCCCATGAAATTTGGTTGGTAAAACGGCCTTTGAACCTTTCACATGAATCACAAGGAGGTAATTCACAGAAATCCTAAGGCATCTTCGATACGATTCAGTTCCGGCCCAGTGGTTTTGGTCCCAGAAACTGCTCCTGAATTGGAAGCACATACACCAGCACCAACATACGGCGAACCAAATGAAACAGTGCCCACCATTGGAGGTACACCAAGAATTTCCTCAATAAGAAGGGCTTCATCAGGAGTTACGTCTGGATGGAGAAGAACCCCTTGGTCATTCGCTACAGCAAGGCTACCAACAACATCATGACCGGCAACAGTAGTTGCCACAATTTGTACCCCAAGAACCTCCGCTAGAATTTCAAGACCATCATGAGGAATACTTGGAGAAGCCACTGCGCCTTGGTCATTGGCGATGAGAAGGTTACCAGCGGTGTTAACACCGCCTTCCATAACAACAACATCTCCAAAGGATGTTAACTGGTCAATATCGCTTTCTGTTGCAATGTCAGCGACTGCTATACCACGATTGTTACCACAAACGAGAGCACCGATTAAATTTGAACCACCGACGGAAAGCGAATGCATTTCCAACTCAAGCGTTTGCTCAAGGGTTTCGAGGATCGGTTGTGGTAACTCTGGAGGATGAAAGACAACACTTCCAACACTGGCCAAGTGAATTCCTACTTGGTCGCTTCCAAAAATATCAACGGTGTCAATTGGCATGGCGATACTTCCTTCTTTGAGTGTTGGTTCAAAAACATGGTGTTTGATGACAGAACGCAAAAAAGGCCGGTCTCCAGAACGGAGAACCGGCCTTAAGCGCCCTGACGGGTCGAGGATTGATCCGGGGTGAAAAGAGTGGGGCACAGTGACTTCCTTTCCCGTGGACTTTCGTACCACAGTAATGGGAGAGACGCAGAAGGGCTTGACTTCTGGGTTCGGAATGGGACCAGGTAAACACCTTCGCTGTGACCGTGCACCCATCTCTTTTCGAATCGGATCTGAGGTGCGACGTAGCGTCGCAAGTGAATTGGCATGATTTTTAGACGAAGGGCACTCATGGTGCGGTTACGTACACGGAAAAAGATGCTCGAACATTAGTGCTGCTGGACTGAATACGTCGCCGAAGCTTCGTACTTACATCCGCAGTCTATCA
>PBTH01000025.1 GCA_002726495.1 Methanobacteriota archaeon
AGGTTGCTTTTTTGGAACGCGTTGAAACCTATCTCAATCAACACCCTGTTAGCGGTTCTGTTGCCGTAAAACCATGGCGGCAAGAAGGTAAGATTCCGGACCTTAGCACGAGTCAACTTGCAGGAAGTATCGGCGGCCTGATGGTTCGTTCCGGGTACGATATTGACCTCGAAACGCCCGATTACACCCTGGCACTCATCGCGGACGGGCAATCTTCCTTACTCGCCGTTGGATGGATGGAAGGGGACGGTAGCGCATCGTTTGAAAGCGGAGCACGTCGTGCTGCTGAACGCCCTTTCTTCAAACCGGTCAGTCTTGACCCACGTCTGGCAAGATTGGCGGTAAATCTCGCCGCTGGACCTCTTGGTTCGGGACCAATCGTGGACCCGATGACCGGTACGGGAGGATTCATCATCGAAGCATCCCTAAGTGGAAGGGACGGTGTCGGCATTGATATTCATTCAGAAATGGTCGCTGGAGCAACACAGAATCTCAACTGGGCGCACGGTGAGGATTCGTCTCCAACCTGTGCCATCTCAAGAGGTGATGCAACTCGAATTGCAGATGCGATTCCTAATGCTTGGCACGGAACGGTCTCCGGGTTTGTTCTTGACCCGCCGTATGGGAGAAATTCTCACGGGAGCATGGACAATCATTCTCTGTTGAAAGCGACCTTGGAAAGTTCCTACAACGTTGCTTCTTCGACGGCTGGTTTTGTACTTATTTTACCAATTGAACCAATGGGTGAGCGCCCTTATGCAGGAGTCGGTTTGGATGAACATGTAGAATTGCTCAGTGGGTCATGGAAGGACTTGAAAGAACTCATGGCAGCATGTGGGTGGGAAATTGAATCCGCACATGTTGAACATGTACATCGCAGCCTCAGTCGTTTGATCCTTCTTGCAAAATACGCTCCTCAAGATTGAGGAGCGTGAAGGACATCTCTTCGGGAGGTTCGGGGAACTGACTTCTATGAGGGCACCCTTGGTCAAGAATGGCTTCATCGGCTTCGTTCAATACGTACGGATAGGTTTGACACCCTTTGGGCCTGATCTCATACACCGAACACAAACCCTCTGCATTGACATCCGCAGATTCGGTGAGGAGAAACACGCATGCGCGCGTTGAAGATTGATTGAGAAGGGTGAGTGCACCGTTGTTATCAACGGCAAAGTCGGATACTTGCATCCCGGTTCTACGTGCAAGACGAGCAGCCTCAGCCCTGGTAATGGGCATGGTCGTCTCACGACAACACGCCGAACACCCTGTTGGGATGCACGGGAGTTTGCGCGCCATGCCTCTTCCAAGTCACCCGCCTTATTCAAGAAGGGGGGGCGTCTGGGGAGGGATACGGGCGATTAGGGTAGTCTGGATATCCTTCCGGCCTTCGGAGCCGGAGACGGGGGTTCGAATCCTCCATCGCCCGCCATTACGATACTCTTCAATTGCCGTTAGCCAGTGCCATCAAAAAGTGGGACCCCCGGGCGAACCCAACCACGGTTGATGTACTCCCTGTGACAAGTATAACATGAGAAAACAATGCGAGGAAAAGGATCACAGAAAAAGGCCCGATTGGAACGACTGAAGAACGAAATTATCGATTACGTTGGAACTTCACCCGGCGCATCTGCGGCGGATATTGTCAGCTTCCTATCAAACGATAGGAAAATGCGGAATCACGGCTTGACGACTCGAAAAGTTGGATTGTTTATTCCGCGTCACCTGTCCGAATTGATCGGCTTCCACCTGGACTCTTCAACTGGAAAGCGAATCTATCATCTCGTCGCTTGATGAAGCACCACATTCATGCCGAGGTGCTTCGTGCGCCAACACATGAACTGGCCATCCTCCACTCGATCGGATGCTTTGTTTCCATCTTTCACAGGCACTGAAGGCGGAGCAGTCCCTCAGTTTCCTTCGGGCGAGCCGGCGTGGCGCATTCTTGACCCAGCCCACCCAGAAGGGATTAAATCTCAAATGAAGCGCCTTACTGGGACCATCGCCTGCGATAACCCTGGGTTTTTCACATCCGGGGAAGGCATCATCATTGACGCCACGGCGACGGTTGAAGCTGGCGCTTACATCATTGGCCCGTGCTATATCGGCCCTCAAGCAGTCGTTCGTAGCGGCGCTTATGTTCGGGAATTTTCATGGATTTGCGCTGGCGCAGTCGTTGGCCACTCCACCGAGACGAAGCATTCCGTTCTGCTGCCCGGGGCAAAAGCACCGCATTTCAATTATGTTGGAGATTCAATTTTAGGAGCAGATGTCAACTTAGGCGCAGGTACAAAACTCAGCAATCTGCGTAATGACGGAAGCGAAGTTCATGTTCGAATTGAGGGAGAGCGTCTTGGAAGTGGGTTGAGAAAATTCGGAGCTGTATTGGGCGAAGGATGCGCCCTTGGATGCAACAGTGTGACGAATCCTGGTGTTGTTTTGGGATGCAACAACGTGGTATGGCCCAACGTCACAGTCACTGGAATACACGGACCCAATGTTGAACATCGTTGAGGTGAATGTTGTGGTTGTTTCTTACTTTGGCACCGACGGGATACGAGGTGAAACCTCACTTGATTCGGTTGATGAAGAAGATGCAATTTTGGCTTTGACGCAACGACGCACCCTCCATACCTCGTTTATGCGAGTCTTGGGTGAGTCGTTAAGCCATGTCCAATCGCTGTTTCCCGGACAAGGAAATACCGTTGTCGTGGGGTGGGATGACCGCCCGCACAACAATGCGATCGTTGCAGCACTCACTTTGGGACTTAGGCTCAGTGGAAGTGATGTCGTCCATATTGGGCTGTGTGCCACGCCAACCTTGCACGCAGCGGTTCTTCAGAACGATGCTCGTATGGGGTGCATGATTACAGCAAGCCACAATCCTGTTACTGACTCTGGAATCAAAGTCTTTGACGCACACGGATTCAAGACAACACCTGAACAGGAACGAGAGATTAGCAAGACCCTCCAATCCCTTGCATGTGAGGAGCGGGAAGTCAATCTTGATGAACAGAATCACTTGAGCCAACCCAACAAATCCATGGGAAAACAGTGGGCTACTGAATTCCATAAAACTTGGTTGGAACAACGTTGGACGGTCTTTGAAGCGGTGTTTGGAGGGTGTGCCTCTGCAGTACAGAACGGCAGAATCGCTACGCCATTCCTTCTCGATTGTGCTCACGGTGCCGGAGCATCATGGCTTGCTGATTTTCTCAACCAACGGGGAATCATGGCGCAAGAAGTCAGCAACGTTGCAGAGGCATTGAACGCAAATTGTGGTGCCGGTGATTTCTCACCGACTGAAACATGGACGGTTGAAGAGGCTGCATCATCGTCTCATGCATTGCTTTCCCAACTCTCACCTGCTAAGGAAGGAACCCTTGTAGGCGCTGCTTTAGACGGAGACGGGGATCGATGTCTGCTCATCGAAACAACGGCGAATGGCTACAAGGTCGTTGACGGCGATGCTATGGCTGCTATGCTCATGGAAGCAGGTTGCGAACAGGGCCCATGGCTCTTTGCTGCGAGCATTGAATCCGATGTTGCACTCACTGGATTTGTATCTCAATACAATTCCAAAACACAATGCTTTGAAACAGCTGTCGGCGACCGATGGTTGTCTGTTGGATTGCGCCACAGCGACGGCTTATTTGTCCAGAAGTCCATGCCATTGAGGCTTGGCGTGGAAGATTCTGGGCACCTCGTTTTGCCCGCCCCCCGTCCAAATCGCCTTGGTGAATGGAGCTTGGTTGGCGACGGAGCTGCATCACTTTGCGCCTTTTTATTGTCTCAAGATGCTTCGAAGTCCGATTCATTTCATCGCGGTTGGAAGCGGAGGGTCTCCGTAAAAGAAAGCCATCGTGAACGGTGGCAACGCGGCAATGAATTGCAACAAACCGTATCTGAACACCTTCTTTCAAGCCTTGATTCGCTCGGTATTCGAGCGCAACTCAGGACGATTGTTGGTGAAGAAAACCTTCTCTTGGTTCATGGAGAAGGAGCAGGCGGCACCTTGTCATTTGGAATTCGTAACAGCGGAACTCAAGCCAAGACGAGTATTTCGCTGCGCTTATCTCCAGAACTCGAAGTTGAGCACTTTCTTTCGCTCCTTGAGAACATTGAGCACGACTTGGCGAAGGCGCTTCAGTGACATTCAGTCGATGGCCAAGACATCTTGACGACTTTGAGTCAATGCCGTGACTGCGAAGAGCAACACGGCCGAGGCAGCGAGCATGGCAAGGAGGTATTCTACTTGGGCTCCTGCTACAAATGACACCGCTGCAAAGAGCCATGCGATTGCCAGATCAACCGCGCCAATGACGCGCCAAGATTTGCGTAATGTGAAAATGCCGGACAACCAAGCTGTCACTGAAGTGAGCAACCCTGCAAAAACCATCAGTGGAAGTGATTGGCCCAGGAGGGCGGCAGGATAGAGCATGAGGTGGAGCCCCCAAAGGGCACTGGAAAGCCATAAGCCGCGGTCTTGAGAAACGATTATGCCTGCCCACACCATGCAACCGATTCCAACAACTGATGCTGTAAGCGAGGGTGAGAGAGAGATTCCTGCTGGAGTCAACGCCCATGGATGAAACGATTGGATAACGAAGGGGAGCACTGCAATGGCCGTTAGCATCACCGCAGGTTGGGTCCATGAAACACAACGTCGCGCACTGAAAAGAACGACGAGAAGGCCCGCAGGCCCGAAGGAAAGGAGGGCGGAACATGCCAGCCAAGCACTGCGACCCAACGCCCCGCGATGGTCATCAAGACCTCGGTGGAGACGTTCACCTTCAACCCAATCAAACAGGACAACCAGTCCGATAAGGGCGCATTCAAATGCAAGTAATGGAGCAATCCATTGCAATGTTTCTCCATCAAAAGGATTGAAAGAAAACGGGACGGGTACTTCTCCCCCGACCACCAATGCAAGTATGCGGTCAACTGCAAGCAATCCCACAACTGCTTCAAGAGCACTCGGCAATCGAAGGCCCAAGTCGTTGCGGCCAACCAATCCTATGGCGCTAAGAACACAAAGAGAGCCCATGAGAACTGCGAGGTGAAGAACGTCGCCTTCGACCAATACGCCGGTGGTCACGCGCCCCGCTAAATGAACGGCTACCAAACCAACCATTGAGAATGCAATCGGTGATTCAACTCCCGCAATGTCCGGTAACCGCAGGCCAATTGAGTTCGCTCGCAGTCTTGATAGCCCGACCATCAGGATGGACAAGACAGCGCTAAACAGAAGGGCTTGCAACGCCCCTGCCGTTGCGTAAGAAAGCCAAATAGCACCCAAGAAAGCGACGCCCAGGAACATGAGAATCATCACTGGACGATAATGAATATCGCCAACAATAAGGTCGTCATCACCACCCGTACTGGCTCGCTTGGATCGTTTTCGTTGTGCTTCTGCAAGCCGTAACATTTCTGCATCAAGATGTTTGAGAGAAACGGATGTTGTACTGTCTGAAGTCGCATCTTCCGCAACAAGATGGCGCAGGCGCTCTCGTTTTTCCTCAAATTCCTCCCTGCGCTGATCTTGGGCCGCTAATGCCTTCAATCCCGACCTAACTTCACCTTGAAGTGCGAGATAAGCGCCGGTAAGAACGAACAGGATAAGCGCTGCGATTTGTACTTCCACCTGCTCTGCACCTTGTCCGGCCAAAGCCATGCTTACCAACAAAGCAAGTGCTCCAACTGTCGGCGTGAGCAGCGACTCAATTTTCAAAAGTCGATTCATGTAAATGATGAGGGAGATTGCCGCAATGACAACGAGGAGGTGAAGATTCTCAACCTCATTCATCCAAAGTTCCTGGCCCGTCAAGAGGTCTTGTCGCTGCGGTTCAAGACCAATAATGAGGAAGAAAACCGTGACGACTCCAAGATGAAGGGTTAGCAAGCGGCCGGGAAGGGCTTCAATATCTTCCAATTCCTCTTTGGAGCGACCTTCATTTTTCCGACGTTCCGCTGACAGAAGAAGGAGCATGCTGGAAACGACAAGAATAAGCGCCCAAAGTCCTTCTTGCCCGTACTTCCAAGAAAGAGCCACAACGGCAACACACCAAACAGAAAACAGTGTTCTTGGTTTGCCTCTATGTACATCTTGCAACACCAAAAACGCATGAGAAAGGACCAGCAAAGCCATACCTCCAAACAAACCAAGGGCAGTGAGATTATCGGGTCGTGCCATTGACAGGAACGTGAGAACTGCTAAGACAAAACTAAGATTCCACAGATTCAAGGCCTTTGAATCTCGGAGTCGTGCACTGATTTCTGAAAATCCACCCAATCGTCCTGCTAAATTTAGGTTTGAAGAACCAAGTGAGAGGTTCACTCCTATCTGTTGCACCACCAGAAGTGCCATCCATATAGCAACATCTTGTTCTGCCAGGACAATCGGAAGAAGGTCAGCGCTTACCAATCGAGATTCAAAGTCCGTTCCAAAAATCAACAGCCAAAGATAGGGAGTTAGGACAGCAACGCCTGCAATGCTTGGTGAGCGACGAAGAAGGGCCAAGCCAGCAAGGCCCAACCAAACGATGCCTTGTGTGGCGAGCAAGACCCTTGAATTTGAGCCACCGTCTTCCGCAGGAATGAGCAGTGTGAGAAGAATCACTACAGCGATACCGCCAACCCAGAGTACATGGTCAGACACGCTTGTTTGGTGTTGAAGGAGAACCGCTACAGTAAGGGCCGCCATAAGAGCTGCAAAGATGGAATAAGGCTCAAGCCCAAACGGCCAATCAACCGAAACAGTCCCTGTTACCATCAGTGATAAGGCCGCCAATAAAAACGGCGCAGGCCCAAGCACATATGGCATCAAAGAAGGCCAAGATACGCCACGAACAACAAGGTACGATGCGCTGAAAGCAGTAGCAAGAAGCATCAATTGGGCCAGTGCATATCCAGTTTCCACTCGGTGCGCGGCTATAGCCATCAGTGCGCCGACCATTCCAAGCGATACTGAAACCGCCCAAAGTCCTGGTTTGCCAAGCCCAAGGGCATTTGCTGCTGAACTAAGCCAGTTTTCATGATGAACAAACACGGCTGCCATCGCAGCATTTGCAGCACCAACAACAGCGAGAAGAAGGAACAAAGTAAGATCGTTTTCAATTGGAATCAACGTTAACGAGAGTACGGTCCAATCGTTTGACAAAGCGTGAACTCCGACCCAAAGATACGAGATAGATATTCCGAGGCTCGCTAGGTTTCCCGAAGAGCGTACCAATGCGAGAACATGCATCAAGGCCATAGCAAGCAGAATGAAAATTGCAACTCCTGCGCCGCCATAAACGGCTCCGGCAGAGCTACCAACCGCGAAAAGAACCAAGGCGGATTGCGCTGCAATAGCATCTTCATCATGGCGGAATGCGACTCCAACATTCAGTGCTACCAAAGCGACCATGGCCACACCAAGTGTTTCACTGCTTCCAATTGGACTTGAATCAAACCATCCCCAACTCCAAGCATCCAAGGCAAGGCCGTACAGAAGTTTCATTGAGATAATGACCCATGTGATACCAAGAAGATTCATCGAAGGACGGGGTATCCATCGTTCGCCCAGTCCAAAACCAAAAATAGCCATCGCCAAAAGCCCTGTTGCACTGATTATTGGGGGAAACACCGTTCCAACAAGGGCTCCAATAGCCGTCCAAATGAGCACCATGCTCACCATCATTGCTCGACTGATTTGTTGTTCGGCATGGACTGCAATTTGAGTGACTGAGTCGACTGACTTCTCATCGTTCGTGGAATCGGCCGCGTCGGTAAAGATGTCATTAAGCGTGCCAACCGCTGCATCAATAGTGGGTTGCGGTGGTTCTTCTACAGGGGCTGGGGAGTCGTCAGGTTTGACTTCTTCATCCGAAGCCACCATGAACGCGCCCAGATTCATTCCGCGAGCTCGCTGGAACTCCTTCTTTCGCAAGACTTCGTCTTCGTCAGCGGCACCCGGTTGGGTTCCGCTTTGGTCGTCCATGAGAATTGGTGAGGCGCAGCCGACTTGAAGATGTCCGTTGTTTGTCATTCAATACGGCTGAAACGCCTTCCTTCGCCTCCACGGGTGTGGTTTTTACCACCTTCTCAACCCGACAAACACTCACACAAATGCGTCAATCGCCTGAATGTTGAGCCAAAAGGGACAAAGAGGGGCGGCAGAAACGGTCGGCATGGGCGGCGTCCACGGAACCCCTTCAGGGGACCTCGGAAAATACGGCATTACACCATCGGGAGAGGTCTATTGGAACCTCGCTGCTGGTGATTTAATCAATCTAGCAGTTTCTCGTGGAGAGGGGACGCTCAGCGCCCATGGTGCTTTGGTTACCGAAACTGGAGAGCGTACTGGACGCTCTCCAAATGACAAATTCATCGTGGATGAAGCAACCGTTTCGGATGACATCAACTGGGGAGACGTCAATGTTTCCACTGATCTTGAAACATTTGAGCGGATGCGAGCAAAAGTCGTCGATTATCTGTCTGCCCAAAACGCTCTTTTCGTTCAGGACCTTTACTGCGGTGCTGACTTTTCAGAAGCCCTACCTATCCGTGTCATCAACCATAACGCATGGCACAATACCTTTGCTCGAAACATGTTCATTCGTCCGAATGAAGAGGAAATGGCGGGGCATTCTCCAGAATTCACCGTGCTTCACGCGCCTCATTTTGAAGCGGAAGGTGAACTTGACGGCCTCAACTCACAATGCTTTGTCATTGTGAATTACGCTGCCAAAGAAGTGATCATCGGAGGAACCCGATATGCTGGCGAAATCAAAAAGTCCATTTTCTCTGTCATGAATCTCATCCTCCCAAAGAAAGGAATCCTTCCCATGCACTGCTCGGCCAATACAACCGGCGAAAATACAGCAATTTTCTTCGGCCTATCTGGAACCGGAAAAACCACACTCTCAGCAGACCCAAAGCGAGCTCTCATCGGTGACGATGAACACGGCTGGGGTTCAAACGGCGTATTTAATTTTGAAGGCGGATGCTACGCCAAACTTATCGACCTCTCGCAGGAAGATGAACCCGCTATCTTTGGAACAACACGGCGGTTCGGAACCGTTCTAGAAAATGTAGTTCTTGACTCCGAAGGCGTTCCTGACTTCCATGACATCTCAAAAACCCAAAACACACGCGGCTCCTACCCCATTGAATTCATCGATAACCGCACCACTGATTCTAAGGGTGGCCACCCACAAAACGTGATTTTCCTAACCTGTGATGCCTTCGGCGTCCTACCCCCCATCTCACGATTGACGCCTTCTCAGGCTGCTTACCATTTCATCTCAGGCTACACTGCTAAAGTAGCGGGTACCGAAGTTGGTGTAAAGGAGCCCCAGGCAACCTTCTCGGCATGCTTTGGCGAACCGTTCATGCCCATGCACCCGGGAGTTTACGCAGACCTGCTGTCCGAAAAGATGGCCGAACACGGCTCCACTGCCTGGCTCATCAACACCGGTTGGTCCGGTGGCGCTTACGGTGAAGGAAACCGAATGAAAATCAAATACACACGAGCCATGCTCAACGCAGCGCTTGATGGGGACTTGGACGCTGTAGAATACATCACAGATGGCCGATTTGGTTTTGAAGTCCCAACCAGTTGCCCTAACGTTCCTTCCGAAGTACTTCAACCGCGAACCACTTGGAGTGATGGTGATGCTTACGATGCAACTGCAAACCGATTGGCTGAGATGTTTAATGACAATTTCAAGCGATACGAAGCTGGTGTATCGCCTGCAGTCAATGCTTCAGCGCCCGTTCCAGTTGAGTGAACCCTCAACAATTCCGTATCAAAGAGCAATGTCTTCTGGCATGACTCGTGTTGAAAAACGTTGAATTGAACCATCGGATTCGATAAGGAACTTCTCAAAGTTCCATCGTATGTCTCCAGAATACCCCTCGGCATCAGCAACTTCGCTTAGAGCGATGTAGAGGCCTGTTTTACCGTCTCCTTTCACATCAACCTTGGCCATCAAAGGGAAAGATACACTGTATTTTTCAGCCGTAAATTCACAAATCTCCGAGTGGGTCCCCGGCTCTTGTGCTCCAAATTGATTGCAAGGAAAGCCAACTACGGTCATCTCTTCGTTGGAGGCGTGGATTGCTTGTAGCCCTTCATACTGTGGTGTTGCCCCGCATGCACTTGCAACGTTGACAACGAGCCAACGATTGCCCCCCAGCCCTCTTAATGTGGTCTGAGTTCCTTCCATTGTGGCGATTTTGATATCGAGTATATCGGGCATATAATCCCCTCAAACATCTGTATTATCAAGATGTGGTTCAAAGCGAACCCAACCAAAGCCTCTTCAATCCCCACCCGTTGGTTGGGCCATGCAAGTTCTCATGGAAACCAGTGCAGGAAACATTACGATTGACCTTTTTCACGGCAGCGCCCCCGATACTGTGGCCAATTTCGTGAAACTCGTGAACATGGGCCACTACGATGGCCTTCATTTTCACCGTGTGATTGAAGACTTCATGATCCAAGGCGGATGTCCCCTTTCAAAAGACCCAATGCACCGACGAGCAGGTACTGGCGGACCTGGATGGCAAATTCCATGCGAGCCGTCTGCACTCGCCCTCAAGCACGACAAACCTGGAGTTCTCTCCATGGCGAACGCAGGGCGAAATACCGGTGGCTCCCAATTTTTCCTCACCACCATAGCAACTCCATGGTTGAACGGAAACCATGCCGTCTTCGGTGAAGTGTCTGAAGGCATGGATGTTGTCAAGGCCATCGAACTGTGCAAAAAACTCCCCGGTGACCGCCCTGCACAACCTCAACAAATTATTCGCTGCTCAGTCATAGATTCCTAGTCCTTTGGCCAAGAGTGAAACTTCTGCATGCAAAGAATACACCCCGAGGGTTTTTGACCCCACAGTCAAGGGTTCATCATATGCCCGTTGATGCAAAGGAAGCACTTCGACGAGCAACTCTTGTTCGTAGTGACCCTTCGCTGCGAGGCATATCCCGTCAAAACGGCTCTTCAAACGAGGGCGAATACGATTGGGAATACCTCTCATCGGATGGAACAAAAATTATTGATGAAGACATCGTAAAACGTTGGAATTCAATGGCCCTACCTCCCGGATGGGTTGATGTTTGGATTTGTCCAAATCCACGGGGCCATATTCAAGCAACTGGGAAGGACACAAAGGGCCGACTTCAGTATCGCTACCACCCTGACTGGATTGAGATAACTGCAGAAATGAAATACGACGATGTGGTCTACTTTGCCTCACAGTTGCCTCGCCTTCGGCGTCAAATAGAACACGACCTTAAATCGACTAAGATGACGCTTGAAACCGTATCCGCCCTCGTCGTTCGGTTGATGGATTTGTACAACATTCGTGTCGGTAGTGACGAATATGCAAAGTCAAACGAATCCTACGGTTTGACGACGTTGAAATCGATGCATGTTAAGCATATCAGGGGCGATGAAGCTGAAGGAAAACATGATGTCGTGTTTACCTTTACTGGCAAGTCAAACAAAGATTGGGAAATCACCATTGAGGATGATTTCTTGGTTGACCTCATCTTACGAACCAATCGACTCGGTTGTAAAGACGCTGATTTATTCATGTATATTTCAGAAGCAGGCAATGAAGTTGACCTCAAAGCGGAGCACATCAATCAATACATACGCGCAAGCAGCGGTGAAGGTTTTACCGCCAAAAACTTCCGAACATGGGCTGCAACTTCCCGTTGCGCCGAACGTCTTGCCTTCCTTTCCAATACACAGCCCCCTCAAGCCATGAAAAAATGGTTGAAATCCATGCCGAATGTAGAGACAATTCACAAAATTTGGAAGGGTGGCGATTGGGAATCTCCAAAAACAGAGGCACAACGAAGTCGCGTCATGCTTGCTATAATTGATACCGTAGCAAGTGATTTGGGCAACACCCGGGCCGTATGTCGGTCCTCTTATATTCATCCTTGGTTCCTTGATGCATGGATGAATGACACACTTGGAGAAGCTTGGGGCGCTGTTGCCGATGAACGAAAGATTCAGAACCTTTCTCAAGGTGAAAGTACAACTCTACGATTGCTGAAAACAATTTGAGGCATCACTTATCTTCTTAGGATGGCCGTTCCAGCCTTGTTGTATGGGCGAGATGCGAATTGAGAAGGATACCATGGGGGAACTCGAAGTACCCATAGACCGCTATTATGGCTGTCAAACTGCTCGTTCTCTGTTGAATTTTGATATCGGCGACGATACCATGCCTGTCGGAGTGGTACGCGCTTTTGGCATTCTAAAACAAGCAGCAGCGAAAACTAATGTTGCCTTGAAACAACTCGACCCCGCGGTGGGCGACCTCGTTATTGCTGCGGCTCAAGAGGTCATTGACGGGCACCTCAACGACCATTTTCCACTTCGTGTTTGGCAAACAGGAAGCGGGACGCAATCAAACATGAATACCAATGAAGTCATCGCAAACAGAGCCATTGAAATCGCCGGAGGCGAAATGGGTTCACAGGAGCCAGTTCATCCAAACGACCACGTCAATCGCGGCCAGTCTTCCAACGACACATTTCCAACAGCAATGCACATTGCTGGCGCAGAAGCCTTCACACATCGCTTGCTTCCAAGTGTCCGAGCGCTGCGTGACGCATTGGATGCAAAGGCGAAAGCTTGGGCAGACATTGTGAAAATCGGGCGAACACACCTCATGGATGCTGTACCTCTGACCCTCGGGCAGGAAGTTTCTGGGTGGGTTGCTCAATTGGACGCTGACCTCCGAAGATTGGATTTCGCTTTGGATGACCTGTTTGAGTTGGCACTCGGCGGAACTGCTGTAGGCACAGGACTCAATGCTCATCCGCTCTTTGCTCAAATGGTGGCTGATGAGATCGCTAACATCACGGGTTTGACCTTTTGTTCAGCAGAAAATAAATTTGCACAACTTGCGGCCCACGACGCAGTGGTTGCAGCCTCTGGAGCATTGAATACACTCGCTGTATCCCTGATGAAAATTGCAAACGATGTGCGCTGGCTCGGATCGGGCCCTCGATGCGGACTTGGTGAATTGGCACTGCCAGCCAATGAACCCGGGTCGTCCATCATGCCAGGAAAGGTAAACCCGACCCAATCTGAAGCGTTGACGATGGTTTGTTGTCAAGTGATGGGCAACCATACTGCGATTACAATTG
>PBTH01000026.1 GCA_002726495.1 Methanobacteriota archaeon
GAGGGCAATCAAGAATGGTTGAATCAGCGACGGCGAAAGGTCGAATGATTAGACACGCCAAGATGCAATGCTCTTTGGTGTTTCACGGCAATGCATTGCTACCAATTTTAACTTGTTACCATACGTAGTTTGAATGTGAGGCTCCAATGTTTCAAATGCCCACCTCGCTAGATTTTCAGCTGTTGGAATAAACGGAACTACGACCGTACGATGGTCATCGCCCATCAAAGCACAAGCGGCTTTTGCGGCTTCATCACCTTCATACACTACAAATGCATGATCGATAACATCATGAATGTGAACTGTCAAAAGATGACTGATGTCTGAAAAATCCATCAACATACCTTCCTCAGATACACCTTGTTGGGTGACGACATCACCCTCGATTTCTGCTTCAAAACGGTAACGGTGCCCGTGCATGTGCCTGCATTTTGACTTGTGGTTTGGGACTCGATGGCCTGTGTCAGTCTCGATATATCTCCGTATTGTTGTCGTCATTCTTTTTCCTCCAACTCAAATGTCAATGATGCCGAATTGATGCAATAGCGTTCTCCACCGTATTGCGCAGGCCCATCTGGAAATACATGGCCGAGATGTGCGTCACATTCCCTGCAACGCACCTCTATACGAAGCATACCGTGAGTCCTGTCTTCAATTCGCACAATGCCGGCATCACGATGTTCTGTGTGGAATGATGGCCATCCGCACCCTGAATCAAATTTCATTGTTGATTCAAACAAAAGTGAATTGCAACAGATGCAATAATAGTAACCAGGTCGCTTTTCGTCGTAGAGATGACCTGTGAATGCCCGTTCTGTTCCAGATTCCCGAGTAACATGATACTGGATTTCTGTCAGTCGTTCCTTGTATTCTTTATCCCGGTGAATCTTCTCCGTTTGAATCGCATGAGATAAGACATCGTCCCATTGGTCCATGTATTCAATCGGATCTCTTCTTCCAAGTTTGTGAAAGGCAAGGATACGCTCAACATCGGAACCGGTTTTCCCGCTGCTCCTCCCATCAAGATCAGGAGAATATGATGTGATCGTCCTTGAAAAAACCTCATCAAAATCAAGATTGAGGTTTGAAATTGATTGTTCAGCGTCTTGAAGGATTCCAAATTTGTCTGAATCAAGGTACGGGAGATAAAATGCTACAGACTCGCTACCCCAATTTCCTATCGCAAAAGCATGCTCCAATGCAGTATAAAATTCGGGGCGACAATCTGGATAAATGGCGTGGTCTCCACTATGAACTCCAAGGGCAACTATGGATTTGCATGAAGTTTGTTCGCTGATTGACAATGCGGTTCCATAGAGCAGTGAGGAAAAAATGGCGTTTCTATTTGGTACAACCGTCGCCTTCATTGATTCTTGTTCATAATGCCCTTCTGGAACGTCTCCACCGCGTTCAAGTAAATCGCTTTCAAAGAGTCCGAGAGCACTTTTCAAGTCAACTAAATTATGCCTGACATCATAACCCGATTTCGATAAATACTCAACAAATGATGTTGCGCGCTCCAATTCAATGCTGTGTTTTTGCCCGTAGTCAAAACTCAAGCAAGTGATTTCAAATCCTTCATTGAGAAGATGCAACAGTAGGGAGGTGGAATCCATGCCCCCACTCAAGGCCATAACTGCATGTTTTGAACTCATGTTATCACCTACAAGATACCCATCCACTTGTGAGTTTGAAGGGATAATCTCCATTCTGGATTTTCCTTGACAATTTGTTCAGTTTGGGCAAAGTTTCTCCCATTCCATTCTACGGATTCTCCCTCATGGTAGCACGGTTGTAGATATTTGTGAACAAAACCTGATTTTATTTCATCGTACATTTCCAGTGGTTGACCTACGTAAACGCATTTCAATTCATCACCAGTTTGTTGGCGTAGAATTGAATTTGGATACATTTGATCCTTGGGTGAAATACATATCCAATCAATGAGGTTCTCAGGTATCTCAATGGTGCCATTTGATTCTATTGAAAGGTGGTAATCACGTGATTTAAGCAATCGGTTGAGTGCCCATAAATCGTTCAACATAGGCTCACCACCAGTAAACACAACATTTTTTGTTGGATATTGTAGAACTGCATCCAAGATTTCTTTTCCAGTCATTTCTGTAAATGTATCAAAATCTGTATCACACCATTCGCATCGTAAATTGCATCGGCCAAAACGAATGAAAACATGTGGGATTCCTGCTCGAAAACCTTCTCCCTGTACCGAATGGAATATTTCAACAATATTGTAAGTGGCTTCCAGGTCCTTTTGCTCATCACCTTGATGGTTCTGAAGTCCAGGGCTGGAGATAACCATGATGAACACTCACAGCGGGGGTTGTTGTATCAGCTTCATTAATTCGTTACGAGCATCGCTTTTTTCAAAGAAGACGCCATTCATTGCTGAAGTCGTCATGATGGCTTGTTGCTTTGCAACACCTCTGCACTGCATGCATCCGTGAGATGCCTCCAATATTACTGCAGATCCAAGAGGTTTCAACTCACGCTCCAAATCATCCGCAATTCCTTTTGTAATTCTTTCTTGATTTTGGAGTCTTCTACCATGAAGTTCCACGATTCTTGCGAGTTTACTGATGCCAACGATGCGTTCTACGGGGATGTATGCGATGTGAGCTCGACCTTTGAACGGCTGGAGGTGGTGTTCACAGGTTGATGTGAATTCAATATTGCGCAACAATACAATTCCATCGTATCCTTCGGCGTTAAATGTCGCATTAAGAATTTCATGCGCGTCCATTCCGTAACCAGCAAAAATCTCATCCCATGATTCAACAACTCGTTGTGGTGTCTTTACCAATCCTTCTCGATTGCTGTTGTCTTCCCCTTCAATGTAAGAAAGAAGAGTTTTGACAGCGCTCATCGCTTCTTGTTTTGTCGTCATACAGTCACCTTACCTTCCTTGGCGCCTGTCGATCTCATCCAACTGATCAAGCAATTTTCGGCAGGCTGAACGAACTGCATCTGCGAGGCTGACAAATTTCTTGTCTTCTCCAATGTGTTGCTTGAGGTCATCAACCAATTCTCCTGGCATGTCTAACGAGATTTTAGGCACAGTCTTTGGGGGAGGATTCTAGGATATAAGTATTCGTCAAAGAATACTGGAGTATTACTGTAGGAATATTAGGTATTGAACTGATGAAAATTCAGGCGAATGTTCAAAGAAGTCCTCGGTGGACCTACGACCATGGAAGGCATCACGGACACACCCCTCTCACTTCTTCACGAGATGCGACAGATGGTTGGGGAATCCATAACCCTCGGATTAAACGATGATGAAATTACATCATTTTTGGATAAAGATGCCAAGTTGGCCCAAGCAATAGAAGATGCACATGCCGCACTGCATGCAATCGAATCAGAATTCGGTCAGGCATATATTGCACGTGATGAACTTGATTTGATTGCTGATTTGCAAAGCGGTTTTGTAAATTTTTACAATCCAGCCACCGTTAATCCTTACGTCGCCTTGGCTGCTCGAGGTCCATGGATCGTTACTTCTCACGGCGCTATTGTCCATGATAATGGCGGATACGGTATGCTTGGAAGTGGACATGGGCCTACTGAAATTATCAATGCTATGTCTGACAACTGGGTCATGGCTAATGTAATGACGCCTTCTTTTTCTCAAAAGCGTCTTGAACAACGGCTTCGCACTGAATTAGGCCACACACGGAACAACTGTCCTTTTGACAAATTCATCTGCATGAACAGCGGTTCTGAATCTGTAACAGTAAGTCTGCGCATTGCGGATGTCAATGCCATGAACATGACCAAAAAAGGTGGAAAACATGAAGGTGCCGCGATAAAGATGTTGGCGATAGAACAGGGATTCCATGGTAGAACCGACCGACCTGCACAAATGTCTCACTCATGCAAAGGCAAGTATGACCAGTACCTTGCAAGTTTCCAAGACCGCGATAATTTGATCTTAACACCAGCCAACGATATACCTGCCTTACAAGCTGCTTTCGCCAAGGCTGAAGCGGACAATGTTTTCATTGAACTCATGGCGATTGAGCCTGTTCAAGGAGAAGGCAATCCCGGTCAATGTGTGGACCGAGCATTCTATGACGAGGCCCGTCGTTTAACTCTTGAACACGGTTCAATGTTGCTGGTTGACTCCATTCAAGCTGGGATCAGGGGCCAAGGTACACTGTCTGTTGTTGACTACGCCGGCTTTCAGGATTGTGAAGCACCTGACTTAGAAACTTGGTCAAAGGCGATGAATGCGGGACAATATCCTCTATCAGTTCTCGGCATGAATAAACGTGCAGCATCACTGTATCGGACAGGTATCTACGGCAATACGATGACCACCAACCCTCGAGCCCTTGAAACAGCGGTTGCTGTTTTGGATAACATCACTCCAGAACTTCGTCAAAACATTCGGGAACGTGGACATGAGTTTGTCGAAAAGTTTACTCAACTACAGGCAGAGTTCCCCCATGTTATTACCAAAGTCCAAGGAACAGGCCTACTTTGCAGTACTGAACTTGAACCCAAACAATTCCCAGTCGTCGGCATTGATGCTGTCGAGCCTTGGTGTAGAAAACGTGGATTGGGAGTGATTCATGGTGGAGAAAATGCCTTGAGGTTCACACCGCATTTCGCTATTACTTCAGCAGAAGTTGACCTTATCGTGAAGATTGTTCGTGAATCTTTGATTGCATTCGGTGCTTAAGATAGACTTGTGACGATGTCCTCACGCTTGAATTGACGAGCAGCGTAGAGTGCGGCAACTATTGCATAGAATCCCGAACTTACAATCCAAGTAAGGATATGTTCAACGACAAATCTATCCATTAACAGTTCTCGAAGAGCGAGCAATACATTGACTACCGGTATCGAAAACCAGAATGTCTCAATGCCGTCAAGGTTAATGACCTGAGTGAACAATGCTGGGAATAAAATCAACAACAAAGCAGGACCAAGTATTGAGCCCGCTTCCTTGACACTGTGAGCCCTCATTGCCAAAGCGAGTTCAAATGCCACGACCATAATTGCAAACAGAAGAATTGCTATTCCGATGAATACGATTGAAGGAACCGATAGCGTAGGAATGGTCAAAAAATCAGAAGTAGCCAAATACCCTATCGCAAATAAGAGCCCAATCAATTGCAACATGACTCCAATCCCAGTAATCGTTGCTACCGCAAGCCATTTTCCAAAGAGCAATTCATTTCTAGAGCAAGGTAGCCCCAACAAAGCCTCAAGAGTACCTCGTTCACGTTCACCAGCAGTCATGTCAATGGATGGTTGAATAGCTGAAGAGAAGGTCCAAACCGATAGAACCAGCGGTATGAATAGAGACAACATCATTCCTGCTTGTTCACCACTTGTTGCAACATCGCTATTGGATATTGGTCCATCCCAATTTAGCGGGTGCAATGTGTCATCTGGATCAAGTCCAGCAACGACCAATCTCCGCTCAGTTTCATTTTCTTCCCACTCAAACAACACGGTTAGCGTACGCGTTCTTGCTTCTTGACTCCGCTCAGAAGTGGACATGTGAAGGAGCGCATAGTCCCATACAGTTCCATTACTTCTCATTCTTAATATTGCATCAACATTTCCATTTCGCAATCGTTCCTCTTCTCCAATTGGAGATGAGAGATTTCCCTCGAAGCTAAGTGGCTCATAGACTAAATTAATGCCGGAACCATTGAGTTCCTCAGACAAGTTACTTGGAAAATCATTGCTTTGGACAACAACCTGAACTTGAATGGCGTCGAGTTCAGCCGCCTCAGAAGCCAACAATAACGGGAAGATGATGAATAAAAGAGGGAACATAAGCAACGGAATGATCAAGAGCGCAAATATTGTTCTCCAATCTCTTGCGAATTCTACCAATTCCTTTTTAGAAATCGTTGTGATTCTACGAAATGAATTACTCACTTTCATCACCTCCAGGCATTTTTGGAGTGAATAACTTCTGCCACCATCCAGCAATTTTTGACAATGGCTTCTCTGAAGTCATCCGAGTTCTTGCTTTATCGGTAGTCAAAGAAACGTATGCTTCCTCAAGATTTGCAGTAGAAGTTTGCTCCAACAATCCTTCGGGTGTCCCGTCAGCACGAACTTCACCATTGTGGATGATGATAATTCTACTGCATACTGCCTCGGCTTCAGCGAGTTGGTGCGTTGAATAGACGACTGTACCTCCAGTTTGTCCTAATTGATGAACCAAGGATCGTACCGTTCGTGCACTGGTGACATCCAATCCGGCTGTTGGCTCATCCAACAGAAGGATGTCAGGGGCGTGTGCTAATGCCCGTAGGAGAGCCGTTTTTTGCCGCATCCCTCGTGAGAATCCTTTGGTGTGCCGGCCAAGAGATTCTTCCATATCTAGCCTTTGTGCAAAAAATCTGGTTCTCGCCCACGCTTCTTTATCTGGAATTCCATAAAGGCGGCTATGATAGCGTATGTTTTCCCAAGCGGTCAATCGTGAATACAGACCTGTTGATTCAGGTACCACTCCTAAACGGTGTCGAGCATCCTCAACTTTGCTCCCATCGGACAGGACAACAGCACCAGTAGAGGGTTTGTAAACACCGGCTAAAAGTCGCAGCAATGTTGTTTTTCCTGCGCCGTTTGAACCGACAAGTCCAACAATTTCTCCTTCCTTAATACTTAGACTTACATTGTTTAGAGCTTCAATATGGCCAAAGGATTTCGTTACGTGTTCCACACGCAAAAGTTCAGCCTGCATCGATTTCTCAACTCGCTCGCCCTGACTCAACCGCCCAGTTGAGCCCAGGATGCTTCGTCTCAAGTCGTTGTGCTCTGTGGAGTTGTTGTCTCAATTGGTCTTGAACTTCAATTTGGGGGACGCCCATGTCAACCATGTTAGCAATCATCTCAATTGCACCTTGTACAGCGCCAGCGTCAAGGTATGCTTCATTGGTTATGGAGCGTTGAACGCGCAACTGTTCAAGGCGACCAGCCAGGTAATTCACTTCTCCTTTCATACGCGGAGCATCAATGTGGGGCAAGGCCAACAGCAGGTCAATACAGGTCCTCATCGTACGGTTGAAATCAAAGACCGATTATAGGCATTGGGATACAGGTTCATGAAGTTCGTTGCGTCAATTCCACAAGTACTCCACCCGTTGATTTGGGATGCACGAAGGCAATTATGTGTCCACCGGCCCCAATGCGGGGCTGTTTATCGATCAATTGTACTCCTTGCTCATCCAAATAAACGAGCAAACCCTCCAAATCTCCGACACTGAAGCACAATTGTTGGATACCAGGTCCTCTTTTTGACAAGAATTTACCAATCGGAGTATTCGAAGAGGTGGGTTCTAACAATTCAATTTTTGAAGGCTTATCCTCTATTTGCTCCAAAGGCGATGTGGAAAAGAAACGAGTGGTGACGCCTTGGTCCTCCACGGTCTCGTCATGCTCACCTTGGCTCAATCCAATCAGACGCCAGAATTTACTGGCTTCTTCAAGATCGTGACTTGCTATGCCAATGTGGTCAATACGAATCGGTCCAAAGTCCATGTTAATCCCTCAAAATCCGCTGGGAGCCATATAGGTTCCAAATTCTTCCTTCAGCACGCCCATGATTTCTCCAAGTGTAGCACGCGCTCGAACTGCTTCAATGACATGCGGGAATAAATTGTCCCCATTCTTTGCAGCAGATTGAATCTTAACGAGTAAACTTTCAACCAATATTTTGTCTCTTGATGTCTTTAATTCCATCAGACGCTTGGTTTGTTCCTCTCCGATTTTCGGATTAATTTTCATAGCAGGGAACGAAGGTTGATGGTCCATTTCTCCGTGGTTCACCCCCACAATAAGTCGGTCTTTAGACTCAATTTCATTCATGTGTTGGTAAGCTGATTGATGAATTTCTTGTTGTTGCCAACCTTGTTCAATCGCAGACATGGCGCCACCCTTTGATTCGATGACCTCAATGATGTTCTTTGCACGCGTGTATATTTCATCGGTCAGGGATTCAACATACCAAGACCCACCTAAGGGGTCAACAACATCTGCAACTCCAGACTCTTCGGCAATAATCTGTTGAGTACGTAGCGCAACCGTTGCTGATTCTTCGGTTGGAAGGCCCAATGCTTCATCGTAAGAATTTGTGTGCAAACTTTGTGTCCCACCAAGTACAGCAGCCAATGCTTGAATGGTCACCCTAGCGACATTGTTCAATGGTTGTTGAGCGGTTAGACTGACTCCAGCGACCTGTGTGTGAAAGCGTAGCATTGAGGATTTAGGGTTCTGGGGGGCGTACCGCTCTTGCATCAAATCATACCATAACTTACGAGCTGCTCTAAATTTAGCAGCTTCTTCAAAGAAGTCATTGTGGCAGTTAAAGAAGAACGATAATCTTGGGGCGAAATCATCGATCAACATACCCGCTCCTATGGCTGCATCGACATAGGCCAAGGCGTTTGCAATCGTAAAGCCCAGTTCTTGAACAGCAGTTGAGCCGGCTTCCCTAATATGGTACCCTGATATTGAAATCGTGTTCCATTTAGGTATTGACGATGAACAGTATTCAAAAATATCCGTAATCAATCTCATACTTGCTTCTGGCGGGAAAACATAAGTCCCGCGAGCAATGTATTCCTTCAATATATCATTTTGAATGGTTCCGCGCAAGTCCTCCATCTTTGCACCTTGTTCTTGCCCAGCAACCACGTACATTGCGAGAAGTACCATGGCCGGAGCGTTGATCGTCATTGATGTACTCACTTTATCCAGAGGTATTCCCTTAAAGAGTACAATCATATCTTCAACAGATGAAATCGAAACACCAACTTTCCCTACCTCGCCAAAGGACAACTCATCATCTGCATCCAAACCAAGTTGTGTGGGCAAGTCAAAGGCTACAGATAGGCCCATTTGACCTCTTTTGAGGAGCAATTTAAATCGTTCATTTGTCTCTGCAGCACTTGAAAATCCAGCATATTGCCGCATGGTCCAGAGCCGAGACCTGTACATTGTGTTGTGTATGCCGCGTGTGTAAGGGGGCGTTCCCGCATCAGGTAAGGAAAAATGACCTACAGAGGTCCCAGTAAGGGGCAAATCAATGCCACTGAGTGTTTTCCATGAGTCTTTACGCATGGGGGCCATGTTCCTCTCATGAGAGGGGGCTTCATCAAGACTCGCCTAAGATTCAGTGGTCAAGTTCGCCAGGCCCATGCACATGGCCATGGCTGATTTCTTCTTCAGATGCATCTCGAAGTTCAACAACTTCTACAGAAAATGTGAGTGATTTGCCTGCAAGAGCATGATTGAAATCACCAGTTACGAGTTCCTCTGTCAATTCTAGAATCAGAAAAGGAGCTGGTCCGTGAGGCATTTGGGCAACCAATTGCATCCCAACTTCCAATTTAGCTTCTTGTTCCAATGGCGCGAAATTATCACGAGGAATTTGCAATACCGCTTGTTCGTCTCTTTCACCATAAGCTCGGTCTGGAGTCAAGGTGAATTCTCTTCGCTCCCCTACAGCCGCACCTATCATTTCTTCCTCAAAGCCAGGAATCATTTGTCGGTGTCCAACCAAAAAGGTCAATGGATCTCGCCCTTCACTGGAGTCAAATACTTCTCCGGAGTCGGGGAGTGTTCCTGTATAATGGACGCTGGCTACTGTGTTTTCTTTCAATGTGTTATCTGACATGGTATCATCTCTTTGTTGTCATTCGTTTGACCAGGTCTCGCAATTTAATCGCAACATCATCTGGTAAAATAAGTTCAAGTTCTTTTTGTTCAATGAATTCAATGGACTCTTCAACACCAATTCGTTCACCTTTTGCCCAGATTTGACCAAGGACGTTTGAACGATGCTCTTCGGGAACATTAGGATTGTCGAGTATATCCTTTGCAGCATACTTGTATTCCAAATATTTTTGGCGGTTTAATTTCCGCTCTTGACGTTGTCTTCCGCCACCTTTCTTGTCAAAACGGCGCTTACCTCGGCGGCGGTCATTTGTAGGAGTTGCAACCTTCGTCTCAATCTTTTTGAAGATATTTTTAGCATTGGAAATCGTTTGTTCTCCAGATATTTCCTGCTGGATTTGTTCGACTTCTTCTGAAGGAGCAACCGTTGTCCCGGGGGAACTCGGTGCAATGACTTCCACTGGATTGGTTGTGACTACAGATTCTGATTTGGCCGCTGGTGCAGCTCTTTTGAGCTCCTCCGACTTTCGTCTCAAATCAGCAAGTCGCTCTTCTCGAGATTGACCTCCAGAGGGTTTTCCCTCTTGCTTGTGTGAAGTTGTTGGAACGGGTGCAGGTTTGATCACAGGTGTTGAAACATCACCCTTTTGGACAAGTTTTTGCTTTGCTTCTCGTTGCTTTCGTTCAAGATCAGCCTTGATATCCACAGGTTTAGGTCCTGGTTCGGCTGGGGTTTCGGGTCTTCGGACTGGCCGCTGTGCTTGTTCGTTTCTTCGCTTTTGATGCTGTTGTGAAGCATCTTTGGCAAATGGATTGAACGGTTCATTGCGTCGCGGCCTACGGTTAATGTTTGATTCCCCCAACTAATGGCCGCACTCCACCTGTTAAAACCGTATGGATGGAAAAATCATCATGACCATACAATCGGCGTTTGGTCTGTCCTCAAATATTGGTCAATAGCACTTTCATCAAGAGGAGTCTGGCGTTTGGAGATTTCCAACCACCCTAGCCTTGCTATCATTGTACCATTGTCAATGCAATACATCTTTGGAGGGGCGTGTGAAGATCCTTCGCGGTCATTTGACATTTCATGACACATCGTTCGCATTCGTTCATTGCAAGCAACCCCACCGCCGAGTAAAAGTTCACTTTTCCCGGTGTGAGCCATTGCGCGCTCCGCCACCTCTACACATGCAGCAAATGCATGCTCCTGCAGTGACCAGCACACAGCCTCTAATGAGGCGCCGTTCTCAATGAGTCGCTGAGCTGCGGTCATCAATCCAGAGAATGCAAGATCCATTCCCCGGACAGCATACGGTAGACGTAGCCCTTCCATCGAAGGTTCTGGATTCATGCGGAGGTATTCCAATGCCTTTTTCTCAATGACAGGCCCTCCAGGAAATGGAATTCCCTGTGTACGTGCGAATTTGTCAAGCATGTTTCCAATGCCAATATCCAATGTCTCACCGAGAACCCTGTATCTACCATTTAATCGAGCGATAACCTGTGTGTTACCACCTGATACATACAACAAAACTGGGTCGTCACACCCACATTGTTGGCGTCCGATTTCAATATGAGCCACACAATGATTGACTCCGATGAGAGGGGCTTTGAGACGAGTAGCCAAACCCCGTGCTATTGCCGCACCTACTCGGAGACAAGGACCAAGACCAGGACCCTGTGAGTAAGCCACAGTTGTGATGTCTGAGGGGGTCAATCCGTGCATCTCCAATACTTGAGTGAATAAACTGCCCGATACATCTTTGTGATGGTCTGCAGCCTCTCTTGGGTGAATGCCGCCCTTATCAGGACGTAGCGTATCTGAAGCGGCAGGATAGGGTGTTCCCTCGCTATCCACAAGGCCAAAAGACAGCGTGTGTGCGGTCGTTTCTATGCCGAGCGTCCACCCTGTCATGGTGGGAGCAGGAAGCCATTGTTCTTCAACCCTCTTCGGCTAGGTTGAGTTGTGCGGACAATCCTCGTTGATGCTGGCCCCATCGTCCACTTTGGTGGTTCGGCCTCAAATCTACATGCTGATTTTCTTGAACACTCAGTATTTACTGAGGGGATGGGAATTATTATAGATGGAAACATTATCACATCAATTGAAGATTCACAAAGCATTCGGGATGAATATTCATATCACGGCAACGAACCGAAAAACGAGACTGATTCCAGCATACGGTCTCTCGAAGGTAGGGCAGTAATACCTGGATTGATAGATACTCACACGCATTTGCTGTGGGCTGGCGACCGCTCCCAGGAGGTTCGATGGAAGCAAGAGGGGAAATCATACCAAGACATTGCAAATTTAGGCGGCGGTATTGCTCATACGACTCATGCAACTCGTCTTGCATCACCCGATTATCTGTACCAGCTTGGATATGAGAGAATGCGTATCGCTTTACGAGCAGGTACAACACATATGGAAGTAAAAAGCGGCTATGGACTCAATACAGAAACCGAATTGAAATTGTTGGAAGTAGCCCATCGATTGGGTCAGATCGACCATCTCCCTTCTATCGATTCCACATGGCTAGGAGCCCATGATGTGCCTAAAAATTCCGAGAAAGAAGAGTATGTTGAGCATCTTGTTAGCGAGCAACTTCCGGCTGTGGTCGAACAGGGGTTTGCCCGTTCAGCAGATGTGTTTTGCGAACCAGGATGGTTCACAATTGAAGACAGTGAGCGAATACTAAAGGCATCTAAAGATGAGGGGCTTTCCCTCAGAATGCACATTGATGAATTTACCAACGGTGGTGGGGGTTCTTTAGCTGCAGAACTCAAAGTCCAATCTGCAGATCACTCATATCACACTCCAATGGATACGCGTCTTGACATGAAAGATGCCGGAGTCATAACTGGATTTTTACCGGGGACTCCGTATTCAATGGGCGACCAATGGCCTGACATGACGGAGATCATGAGACAGGAAATCCCTTTCACATTGGCGACAGATTTCAATCCGAATTGTCAAACATTAAGTGTGCCATTCATGGGATCACTCATGGTGCAACGTTGTGGCGTCAACCCTCTCCAAGCATTGTACTC
>PBTH01000027.1 GCA_002726495.1 Methanobacteriota archaeon
TGGTTCAAACACTCGGAGTTCCTGAACTTCTCCAGGCATGAGGACCATTGGTAGAACGAACAACGGGAGCGGAGCCATAATGCTCATTGATGTCATTGACTTTTCAAGTTGTGTTTGAATAGCCCACATCTGTTGCGAGCCCTATCGTTTATTGAATGGCTGGCATACCAACCACCATGGCCATTATGATGATTCTCAACCAACAGCCCTACGACGGAACCGACGTGACATGGAATGCCCTTCGTCTTGCTCGTCAACTGCATGGAGATGGGGAAGAAGTCCGCATCTTTCTCATGAACGATTCTGTTGACCTCGCACGTGATGGCGTCAATGTCCCTGAGGGGAATGAAGACATGGTTCAGATGCTCAAAGACCTGAATGGAGCAGGGGTAGAAGTTCGTGTTTGTGGGACATGCCAAAATCGCTGCGGCCTCTACAAGGGCCAGCCTTACTACGATGAATCGCTCAAATCAACCATGGCCGCTTGTGCTCAATGGGTGGTTGATTCAGAGAAGGTACTTACCTTCTAGAACGAGTCAACTCAACATGTGTTGTAGTTTGCTGTAAGATGTTGCCCCGTCAAAGGGTGCCAATTCCGCCCAAAGGCATCGGTTCAAGCGGCGTTAATGTATCACCACGAAGACTTGGGCCTGTTGCAAAGGTTGCGAAGATACCCTTGTCTGAAAGGTTGTGTGAGAGCGCAAACCATGTTCGTCCATACGCATCAACTCGTATGTCCAAGAAGTCACCGAGTCCACCGCATCGGTTGTATCCGCAATCCGGTTCAGTATCGATGGGATCTCCATCGTGATTCAATTGAACGGTGGTAAACAACGGAGTTTCGTTGAATGCATCGGTTGCATAGGTCAGGTATGCATTCCATACCTCTTCGTCTCCATTGGCTTCACCGACGTAGCCAAATGCTACGGTTCCGGCGTCGCCTGCAACAACCACTGGAAAACCAGTTCCTGAGAGGTTGATGGGTGGAGCGATCATTGAGGCATTGGACCATGTGTCGCCCTGGTCGGTTGAATACGACCAGTAGGGCATGTTGTCAAGACCCATCCACATGGCGTGAACGTTTCCTTCCGAGTCAACTTCAACTTGCGCTTCTTCAGCGTTCCATGTGTCAGCAGTTCCCGTTTCGGATGTTGGCAATTCATGTTCGGTCCAGCTGATGCCTGCATTGGTGGTGCGGAAGATGGAGTAACCTTCTCCTGTACATCCTTTGTTTCCTCGGTAGAAATTTCCATCAATACTTCCAACCAAGTGGGCTGAAAGTCCACCAGAAGAGCAGGTTACCGGGGCTCCGGAGGTTTCAGGGCCCCATGTGGCTCCACCGTCTTGGCTGGATGAGCAGAGTGGATGGGGAGCATTACCATTGATGCAGAACATGTAGGTTGTTGGGTGAAGCAGAGCGGGCATGTTGCTGCTGGCGATGGTTTGGTGGTCTTGAACGGAGTAGGCTTGTGTTGCAACGCTTGGTCCTGTCCAAGAACCGCCATCATCGTCAGACCATTCAACGGTCATTCCCAGAAGCGCGTGCATGTCGAATTTCATGATGCGCCCAGTCCATGGGTCGACGTAGACATAAGGGTCGTTGGAATTGACGATAGGAATGAGTGGATTGTAGACATTTTCACATGAATAGTCAAGCGATTCGGTCATTCCAATGAGGTCACAAGATACGATAGCGGTTGACCCACCAGGTCCGTTACCATAGGAACTCATGACCATCGTGTCAGTTTGTGTGATGCCCATGGTGGGTTCAAAGGTTGACATACCAATTCCGTAATAGGTGCCAGTAGCAGGATGGGGAGCATTTCTTCCCTCCCAAACACGGCTATCGTTGCCCCATGCATCTTCTCCACCTGGAAGATGGTACCAAGTATGCGGGTCCTTCTCAAAGTTCCAAACGGTTTCGATTTGGATGTCTTCAGTTTCCGTTTCAGAGCCAAAACAACCCGAAAGAGAACAAGTGACCATGATAAGGGTCAACAACACGGCGGTTGGTGCTTTCATTATTAGACCCAACAAACGGGCCCATTAAAGGCTTGTAGTCGCAATGAATGGTACCACTCTTGCAAAATATGAAGATTCACAAAGAAATTTGTGATGCTTATTCTTCTTCACTGGATGCACTGCCTGTTAGAGCTGTCTTAAGCTCACTGAGGTCAATGCGATGGTCTTCATTTTCATCAAAGGCTTTGATGATTTGTGAAACTTGTCCTGGTGAGAGAATATCTCCAACGATGGCACGAATCCCTTTGTGCAATTCCGGTCCGTTGATGGTTTCGTCGCCGTCAGCGTCGATCTCTCCAAAAAACGCTTCAATCGACATGTCTTTGCTGGAAAGTGCTTCATTCAGGTTCTTCAATGCTTCTTCAACGGTCCATTCTTCGCTGCTCATGGAGTTGGCACGAGGTTCCCGACAAAAACAGTTCCCCTTGGGATGTTGTGAAGATGCTCCATGAATCAATTGGAATTCAACGAATGCAGTGTTGCCTAAATCAGGCCTGCATCGCAAGAAGAACACACATCTACTTGTGCTATGACCTTCTGCGTGTTAGTGAGCAACCATGTCATTCAGAGTCTGTATTAATTGTCACGGAATCAGAGTTTACCCGTACATGGGCTTCATGATTGGTCAGAGGTTTGAGTGTCAAGATTGCCAAGAACAGATGGTGATTCCCCTTGAGTTTGAAACCAATGAGGATTATCAAGAATACCTACGTGGTGTTGCGCCGAACCATCCCAATGTTGAGTCGGAAGATGACGAAGACGATGATGATGATGATGAAGAATCTGAAAACGACTGAACTTGATTGGTTTTCTAAACTCAAAAACACAAACGGTCAAAAGGTACCTTAGTGACGCAGAGGCATGGCCCCTGTGGATATTGCGAATCCGAGCGAAGAGCACACGATGTTGCGAGAAATGGTTCGTGATTGGACCACTGAATTCGTTGAACCCCAAGCGCATGAGCACGACAAGCATGAGCGTTTCAACTTGGCCTTGCTGCGTTCGATGGGTGACCTTGGCCTTCTTGGTATCAGCGCTCCTGAAGAATTTGGTGGGTCCGGTTTGGACGCTGTTGCATGCACCATTGTTCACGAGGAACTTTCAGCATCAGACCCTGGGTTTACACTTGCTTACCTTGCGCACTCAATGCTCTTCGTCAATAATTTGGCTCATAACGGAACCGATGAACAAAAAGCAAGAATCCTTCCAAAAGTTTGCTCTGGCGAGTGGATCGGGGCCATGGCCATGTCCGAACCAGATGCAGGTACTGATGTTCTTGGTCTAAGCACGACAGCCGTAGAGCAGGATGACGGTACTTGGTTGCTCAACGGCCGGAAGATGTGGATTACCAACGGCTGTATTGATGAAGAAGGCACACCTGCCGATGTCGTATGGGTGTATGCTCGTACAGGAACCGACGATAAGGGGCGTGTGCAATTGTCCACCTTCCTTGTGGAAGCCGGTATGCCAGGCTACAGTGTTGGGCAGAAAATTTACGATAAAACAGGGATGAGAGCTTCAAATACAGCAGAATTGGTCTTTGATGATTGCATCGTTCCTGCTGCTAATTTGGTTGGAGGAGTCGGTGAATCATTGATTCATATGATGGGCAATTTGGAAATTGAGCGATTGACTTTGGCTGCTATGGCTCTTGGTATTGCCCGACGCTCGCTTGAAGAAATGAATCGCTATGCGACCGACAGGATGGCATTTGGATCAAAGATTCGTGACTTCGGTCAAATCCAACGTCACATCGGAGAAGGCTGGGCGAAATACCGAGCCATGCGTGCTTACATTTACGATACCGCCAACAACCTCAATATTGGAACGGCAGGACAGCGCTTGGACTCCGACGGTGTCAAACTCTTTGCTACCACTGCAGCCAAAGAAATTGCTGACTCAGCCATTCAGGTCATGGGCGGTTACGGCTATGTTGCTGAATACAATGTGGAACGTCTTTGGAGAGATGCTAAACTTCTCGAAATCGGTGGCGGTACGCTGGAGTCCCATCAAAAGAACATCACGCGTGACTTGCTCAAAGACGGTGACGCCATCACTCGATAAGTTCAACAGTTTCGTTTGGACTAAGCAATTTTTGTGTATTTTTCCATGCACTGGCTACCAATCCTGATGATACGAGCAAAGCGACAGCGATTGCCGTTCCCCAAGTCCAAACATTTGACATGGTGGAAATAGTATTATCGGTGAGCAATAGCGCCATGGACGTGGTGATTCCAACAGCAATGCCGGTTTGAATCAACATCGGTGTTGAAACTCTTAGGAAAGGCGCAGACTTGCCCAGTTGGAAGAGAACAAAGACAACCCAAGAAGCTGCACCAATGCCCCAAACAGGGATCTCAGCGGGATAATTATCAAACAGCATGATGGAATTGGAAGCGATGTAACGGTCAAGTCCTGTGAGTATGACGACCCATACCAATGAGGCTCCTAACAAACTTAGAACTGAAGTCATGACTTTGGATGTGGGTTCGTGTCCTTTTACGCTCGATTCTGAACCAGATGATTCCATCGTAATGGGGTGTTGGTCCAGTGCAAGAGCCCTGTAGGTCGTTTCCAACTGGTCAATTCTTGTTGAAAGTGAATGCATGTGGTCAACCAATTCCACTAAAACATCATGCTCTTCGGCCATTATTGCCATACGCTCGCCCTCAAATTCCGGTAATGTGATCATCTCTGGAGCGATTTCAATAAAGCCATCATCACGAATCTCAGCCTTTGTATCTTCCAATTTTTTGGCTCGCCTTTCTTCTTTTCGTTCTTTCTTTGCTTCTACCGCTTGAGAAACGGCTGTACCGGTTTTAGTTACCGCATCACGGCTCGCACCAGCAACTTTTCCTGCTGCATCTTTGGTTGCAGTGGCGGCTTTACCAGACAATTCAGCAATTTTTTTACCGGTTCCACTCAAGCGTGAGGCAAGTGTCTTAGGAGGTTGACGGGGTGTCAATGGATCTTCGGTCACGTTAACGCCTATGCGGATGCCTCATGTCAAACCTTCGTATCAATATTCAACTGGAACAGGGTCAAGAATTCGCCAAAGATACCATGCTGCTGCGGTACGCTGGAGTCTCATCAAAAGAACATCACGCGTGACTTGCTCAAAGACGGTGACGCCATCACTCGTTGAAGAATCATTCTTCTTCAGAAGCAGCTATTTTTTGGGCATTTGGTTCTTCAACAAATGAAATTCCTTCCGTCAATATTCCACCAATAAAGGCGATCATTATTGGGATTGTCAAGATTCCTAAGATTGGGAATGTGAATGTGAATATTACAATAACACCAATGGCTACTGAAAACAATGAGATGGGAATGAATTTATCTTCAAATTCTAAGACCGACAACTTGACCACTTTGGCCGGCTTATGTCGGGTCATTCCCTGACCACGTTGCTATTGTTTCTCAAGTTTAGTATTGGATTCTGATTCGTTGCTCTCAACTTTGACGACGACTTTAGCGTCTTTTACAACTTGCATGGATTCCATGGTACGAGATGATTCCATTTCCATCTTTTTAGATGTGATTTCTAGCCACTTTGTGCGAAGGATTTCATATTCTTTCATTTTGAAAGTGTAGTCTTCATTTGCTCTTTTCTTCGCTCCCATATCAAATCGGAACATGCCAAATGATGTGATAAATAATAGGGCGATGCTGAAATATTTGATAAAATCATATTCTTCCGTCGAATTAATGTCAAAAACACTCCATCGAATCATAATCAGTAGAACGAGGAGAAGGCTGGAAAAACAAAGAAGTAAATTCATGAATTCCATAATGTCCATACTTGATCTTCGTCGTAGTTTTGGTTGGTCGGGTGCTCGGTCAAAGGACTTAGGCATGACGATAGATTCGTACACCAACCATATAATGATTATTCAATATTCAACTGGAACAGGGTCGAGAATTCGCCAAAGATACCATGCTGCTGCGGTACGGTAAGGTTTCCACCTCTCTGCAATTGCACCTACCTGTTCTTTTGTCTCCGCCTCAGGAATGAGGCGTTGAGTGCCACGAATTAAACCAATATCGCCCAAACTGAAAATGTCTTGCCGTAGAAAATGAAACATCAACATCATTTCAGCAGTCCAAGGACCAATTCCTCTGAATGATACCAAATGTTTCTGAATCTCTTGGTCTGTCATCTGATGCCATGGTTGCTTCATGAGTCGGTCAGCATCTTGAGCTAGGCCAAAGATGTAACTTGCTTTGGGACGAGTAAGCCCACATGATGCAATCGATTCTTGGTCGGTTGCAAGAACATGCTCTGGTGTGACTTCGCCTAAATGCAAGCAAAGTCTTCCCCAAATGGCGTCAGCAGCGGTAACTGAAATTTGTTGACCGACGATGGAACGCACCAAAGTTTGAAACAAATTATCCCTGCTGGTGATACCTTCTGGACCGTATCGTTCCACCACGGGACCCAGTAACTCATCGTCAAGAAGGAACGCGTGAGCGTCGTTCCACCAATTAGGCATTCGGCCCGCCATGATTTTCTAAAGGAGAGATGGGGTTTTGAACCCATGCTTCAACGCCAGTACATGCGAGATGAACTGATGGTCCTCATGAATTTGAAATCTGTAATGCGTACCGGATGGGTGCGTGCGGGAGTTGAACGTCCAGAATCCGTAGCGGCACATTCGTGGGGAATGGCGATTCTCGCTCTCCGATTGTGTCCTCCAGAATTGGATTTGCCAACGGTGTTAACCTATTGCTTGATTCATGATTTACCAGAAATTCTTGTTGGCGACCTCACTCCCGAAGATGATCGAAGCACCAAGGCTGAAGATGAGCATGCAGCGATGAAGGTTCTCGCCCCTCAATGGCTTGAAACCTTTGAATCGTATGAACGTCAAGATACAGAAGAAGCACGTTTTGTTCATCAACTCGACCGCTTGGACATGGGGCTTCAGGCTCAAGTCTATGAAGCCGAAACAGGTCTTGACCTCAAACAATTCCTTGAGAGTGCAAAAGCCGTTGTGAACGACTCACGATTGAGCAACCTGCTTTGATGTTTCTCGTCCATCTCAGCCGACAAGGCCAAAAAGCGAAAACCATCCGGACGGATTACACAGCCCGATAGTGTAGGGGTCCATCATGGTGGGTTTTGGTCCCGCCGACCTCGGTTCGAATCCGAGTCGGGCTACCTCTCACGACATCTTCATGAATGCGTTGCTGTTGGCTGTCTTTAGGTGAAGACATGATTCAGAAGATTGGTGTTATTGGAGCAGGACAAATGGGCAACGGTATCGCGCAAGTCGCTGCTTGTGCTGGCTACGATGTCGTGATGGTTGATATCAAGGACGAGTATGTGGAAAAAGGTCTTGGAACCATACAATTTTCCTTGGGTAAACTCGTCTCCAAAGAACGGATGAGTCAAGAGGATGCTGATGCTGCTCTTGCCCGTATTGAAACCGGTACAGACCGACAGGCTTGTGCTGATTGCGACTTGGTTGTTGAAGCAGTCCCCGAAATTTTGGAATTGAAAACCAGTATTTTTTCTGAACTGGATTCAATCTGCAAACCAGAGACAATTCTAGCGTCAAA
>PBTH01000028.1 GCA_002726495.1 Methanobacteriota archaeon
CGGGTTCATTTTCGTCGTCGGTCATGATACCACCTATCATTGGGACGACGGGGATGGCTATAATCATTCACGGTATTTTCTTTCCAAGTCGCATAAAATTCCTTATGGCTCCTCGGTTGTGGCTGTCATTAGGTGAGAGGATGATACCAGGGTTATTCTCCATCGAAGTTAAGAATCACGACGAACTTTATTCCGAAATTGAACGGTTATCTGAGTCATTTGAAGGGCCTAAATTATTCATTAGCAGACTCCCTCAGAGAGCAATGCTCCGACATATCTCCCTTGATGACGTACAATGTTTGTGGATTACAGAGCAACGCACAAATGGAGCCATTGAACCAACGGTTCCATCGGTGAGTCAGCAATTGTATGAATTCATAAATTCCAATCAAGATGGGTTTTCAGTTGTTGAAGGCCTTACTTGGATTATTCAAAGAGACGGCGTAAACGACGTTATGCAAATGCTTCAATCCTTGGAATCACAAATTACAGACACGAATCATACTATTTTGTTCCGTGTTGATGCTTTAGCATTGGACGCTGTCAATTGGGCCAGGATTCGTTCTATCGCGCCAGCTGCTGTTAATCACGACTTAGAAACCTCCTCTGAATCACCAAGTGAAGATGTTGAATTCATTAAATCAACCACGGTGAGTGAGGAGGCCATTGATTCGGGTCCAATGTTGGTCCATTTGACAACATTACCCGCCCTCGGTTTCACTACGACTCTGTTATCCAAACGGATGCTTCAATGGAAGCGAATGGGTTTTGATGTCTCGGAACTTGAGCCTGCATTAACCTCTAACGATAGCGCATCGGCACATCACTTGTATCGGGCTGTCGAGGAGAAAATACGGAAGGCCATTGACCTATCGAGACTCCTGGAGTCCAATTCGGAATCCTATTCAGTCACAACATACGAAGTGACGATGTTTCGGATTATGCAGTTGACCGGTCTTGAAGAAATAGAAGCAATGCTTGAAGGTTCATCGTGACGGAAGCCGGCCAAACTCAGATTCAATCCGGGCGAGCCAAGATCCTTCAAGAAGGACATGTGAAAGTTTCCTCAACTCATCTGATGTTGAACGATCGCCTTCCAAAGGAGCAATAACCGTACGAATTAATTTGTAGAAGCCTGAAACATGTGGGGCGGGAGACAACGGCTCAAATTCCAATGCCTGACATGCAACCATGGCTTCACAAGCAAGTACTTCAGACAATCTTTCAGTGGCTTGATACATGTTCCATGTTGCAGTCGCTCCCATGCTCACATGGTCTTCTTGTCCTGCTGAAGTGCTGGTGGAAAAGGCTGAGCGCGGTGAGGCGTGACCTCGGAGTTCTGACAATGATGCGCCAGCAACATATTGGACGATCATGAGACCCGATTCTAAACCAGAATTTTGAGCCAAGAAAGCAGGCAATTGGCTACGAGCAGGATCCACCATTTGGTCAATTCGCCGTTCACTTATGGACCCGAGTTCAAAGATTGCAAGAGATACGGCATCGGCCGTCAAAGCAAGGATTTCTCCGTGGAAATTCCCTTGAGATACAACTTCATGAGCGCCGGGTTCATGTGGAGTGGGGAATATGAGTGGATTGTCAGTCGCACTGTTGAGCTCAATGTTGATCATGTCATCAAAGCGATGGAAGGATTCGAGGACAGCCCCGTGCACTTGAGGGGCACAACGAAACGAGTATGCATCTTGAACTCGGTCACAATCAAGATGACTCTCTACGATTGGAGAGTCCTTCAAAATCGCCCTTATTCGTTCGGCAACCAATGTCTGCCCGGGGTGCGGCCGGGCTTTGTGGACAAGCTCATACGATGGGCGCACGCTGCATTTCCTTGCTTCCATAGACGTACATAATATGACGTCTGCTAGAGGCAAGAGGTGTTTTAGTCGCTGATGACTCAATACTGCATATGCAGACATTTGGCTGGTGCCGTTAATCAGTGACAAACCATCCTTTGCAGTCAATTCAACCGGTAAAATACCCATTTCAAAAAGTACTTCACCAGTAGCCCTGAGTTCCCCTTCTGCAGTAACAAGTTGCCCTTCACCGATTAAACCCAAAGCTAGATGAGACAAAGGTGCAAGGTCACCACTTGCCCCCAGGCTACCGATTCTAGGCACTGCGGGATGAAGGTTAGAATTGAGGTACAACGCGAGTTGATTGATGCAGTTAGGATGGATCCCCGAGTGCCCTTTGCAAAGTGAATTAAGTCGGATAACCATCATCGCACGAACTTCCTTGACAGACATCAAGGGCCCAATAGCAGTAGCATGAGATCGTATCAAATTGACCTGAAGTTGCGCCAAGTCATCAGAAGATATTCGCTGATTAACCAAGGCTCCAAATCCGGTATTGATTCCGTAAACGGTTTCGTCATTGGCGACAATCCGTTCCACGACTGCTCTAGATGCATGGATGCCTGGCCAAGCATCGGGTGAAACTTCAACTTTTGCTGAACCCTCTGCAACCATCACTACTTCACTTGGCGTGAGAGTGTTTCCGTCTACATATACGATGTGTTCTTCAGCCATTTTAATCAATCCAAAAGTTTGTCGATAAGGTCTGGGTCTGCATGATGTGGTAGCGTCACCTGAAGATTAGGTTCCAATTCCATGGCGCGTCGGATAGCGAATTCAGCTCCATCATTTCGCGCCCATGCTCGCCGTGCAACACCGTTGTTCACATCCCAGTGCAACATCGAGTTTAATTTCGTCTCAGCCTCTTTTGAACCATCCAATACAAGACCGAATCCGCCATTGATTACTTCACCCCATCCAACGCCGCCACCGTTGTGGATACTAACCCACGATGCGCCTCTGAATGAATCTCCGATAACGTTCTGGATCGCCATGTCTGCAGTGAACATAGAACCGTCTCGAATATTTGCAGTTTCTCTGTAGGGGCTGTCTGTACCTGATACATCATGATGGTCTCGGCCTAAGATAACAGGTGCAGACAGGATTCCTTCACCAATGGCCTTGTTCATTGCGAGTGCTATGTTTCTGCGCCCCACATCATCTGCATAGAGTATACGCGCTTGGCTACCGACAACGAGTTGATTGTCACCTGCTTGCTGAATCCATCGGATGTTGTCATCGATCTGTTGCCTAATTTCAGCTGGTGCATCTTCACGCATATCGGTGAGTACTTGTTCTGCTATACGGTCAGTTTTAGCTAAATCCGCAGGATCTCCACTTGCACAAACCCATCGGTAAGGGCCAAAGCCATAATCAAAACAGATCGGACCCATGATATCTTCAACGTATGATGGATATTTGAAACTCCCATCATCTGAAAGTACATCGGCTCCAGCTCTCGATGCCTCCAATAGGAACGCGTTTCCATAATCCCAGAAATACATCCCCTCAGCGCACAATTTATTGATGGCGCTCGCATGACGACGAAGGGTACTTTGAACTTCCTTGACAAATTCATCATGCCGTTCAGAAAGCATCTCTGTACTCTCTTCGTAAGTAAAACCGGCAGGATAGTATCCGCCTTGAAACGGATTGTGGAGGCTGGTTTGGTCGCTACCGAGATGAATTCTCACCTTGCGTTCAATGCACCTCTCCCAAAGTTCTACGATGTTTCCTATGTATCCGACCGAAATGGGTTGTTTTTTGTCTGCCGCATCCAACATGAGATCCAAGGCTTCGTCCACATCGTTGGTTACGTTGGTAAGCCAACCTTGAGAAAATCGCTTGTTTGCTGCATGCTCATTTGTCTCTGCAACGATGCAGGCTGCACCAGCAATGGTGGCTGCTTTTGCTTGTGCACCAGACATCCCACCCAATCCACTGGTGATGAAGGTAACACCGCCCAAGCCCTCCTTGGCGGATAAACCCAGATGCATCCTTGCTGCATTGAGGAGTGTGATCGTCGTACCATGAACGATGCCCTGGGGTCCAATGTACATGTATGAGCCCGCAGTCATCTGGCCGTATTGACTCACCCCCATCGCGTTCATCTTCTCATAGTTGTCTTGAGAGGAATAATTTGGAATGACCATTCCGTTTGTTACCACAACTCTTGGCGCACTTGGCGAGGAAGGGAACAATCCCAAAGGATGACCCGAATACATAACCAAGGTCTGTTCACCGGTCATCTGAGATAAATATTGCATGACGAGTCGATATTGCGCCCAATTTTGGAAAACTGAACCGTTTCCACCGTAGGTTATGAGTTCATGTGGGAACTGAGCAACTGCAGGATCTAAATTGTTTTGAATCATCAGCATGATGGCAGCTGCCTCTTTACATACAGCCGGATATGCATCAATAGGATGTGCTTTCATTGCATATTCTGTGGGACGGTACCGTTCCATGATAATTCTGCCGAATGTCTTGAGCTCATTCAAAAATTCGGGGGCCAGTACAGAGTGCAATTCTGGGTCAAAATACCTCAATGCGTTTTTCAACGCCATTTTCTCCTCACTTTTGGACAGTAATTGGCGCCGAGGAGGTGCATGGTCAACACTGATGTCCTTCTCTTTCATTTCAGGAAGAGTCGATGGAATGCCCTCGCCAATGTGCAACCGTAGGGCGGGATACGGCGAGTCCATGACGAGGGGTTCAACTGGTTGTCTTTGAGGATTGTTCCTAAACCATTCGAAATATTTTACACGGCAACCTAAAAAATGCAACCTTACCGGGTAGATTGGAGATGACCCTGTTGGAAGATGCTATTCTCTTGGTGGACGATAGTGACTTCTCGGTTGAAGTCAATGTCACGCGAGAGTTTAACATCGTATTTGGTGCGACCATCGCAGTATCACTTGTATTTCTGTTTTCAGCAGCACTTTTCGTAGATGCCATCATCAATTCCAATGTCGCTGAGAAGGAATATTACAACGGTCGCGTCCCAGTATGGGAGCGCGAATTGATGGATTATAATGTCACAGGAGAGTTCGGAGTCGCATTGGAAGTTGGTCCATATGAACAATTAGCAACTGAAAACGAGTGGAATTCAACGCACCATTTTGTAGAATACACCCTTCCAATCGAGGAAGGAGGAGCGGCCCCTAACGGTCTGATAAGTCTAGCAGTGTGGCGTCCGAATGTCCCCGAAGGTGTACTCGTGCCCGTTATCGCTGAATTTGGTCCGTATTTCCAAGAACAAAGTGTAGGGACTCCGACCATTGAAGTACCTGGAACATGGCTTGGACAGATGATCATTGACCAAATTCTACCGCATGGCTACGCTTTTGCTCAAGTTTCAGTTGCTGGGACCGGCAGATCAAACCATTGCATGGATTTGATGGGTACTGCGGAGCAACTTGGAAACGATGCTGCAGTTCGTTGGCTTGGGGAACAATCATGGTCCAATGGTTCGGTCGCATTGATTGGTAAATCGTACGATGGCAGCACCCCATGGCAAGCAGCTATGTTTGGTTCGGAGCACAATTACCTGAAAACAATCGTCCCAATTTCAGGATTGATTGGTGTTAAAGAACTGATGTGGAGAAACGGTTCGGCTGAAGCACGCGCTCCAATCATGCATAACGGAGTGTATGGTTCATACGGTTTCGACGGAGATCAAGAAGATTACCAAAACATGTGTCCTGATTATCTAACAGGCCTAGGTACAGGTGTTTCTGCTTACCTTCTCGGCTCCGAAGTGTTCGGAGATTATTGGGCGGAGCGTTATTTCCTCGATCGTGTATTGGAGCACTATACAGGGAGCGTATATCTCATTCAAGGTATGCACGACTGGAATGTAGACCCGCACATGGCTGTACCTACAATGAACGCGCTGAAAGATGCTGGTATTGAAGCCAAAGGCCTCTTTGGACAATGGGATCATGATTACCCCGACCGCCCTGAGCAATTGGATGAAAGGTCAGATATGGGTGGATATGGTGGAGAAGCCTTCCCTGAAATGGTTCGATATGATTGGATGCAAGACCTCCTTGAGTGGTTTGATTTCTATCTCAAAGGTGTTGGCGACCAACCAGGATTATGGATTGAGATTCAATCCAATCAAGGAGCTTGGCGTTTAGAAGAACGTTACCCTCCAAGCAATACAACCGAACTTGCATTTGATTTGGGTGGTACTCTGACAAATGTAGGTGGAGGAACCACTGTCTTCCCAGATGCAAATAACGGACCGGTATGGCAAACTGAACCAATTTCCGAAACAATATATGTGGCTGGAACGCCAAGACTTCATGTTGATGTCACTACCGCTACAGTCGGCGGACAATTGTTCGCTCTTTTGGAAGACTGTGATGAAAACGACTATTGCATACATATTGGCCATGCGATCATGGACTTAAGATACCACGAAGGCGGTGATGAGATTCAAACTTGGACTCCTGTACTGGAGACCATTAATGCAAAGATGGAATTCATGCCCTTGGATGCAGAAGTGCCTGCAGCTCATACACTTCGATTGTCACTGTTATCCACCGGAGAGGACTATCTGCCAGCGAGTACTTCTTCGGTGGTATTTATTCAAGAAGGAGAAAGTTCAACCCTTCAATTGGACACATTCAATCACGATGATAAGGATTATTTCAACCCCCCACAATGTCAACATGAGCTTTGTAAGGCTGCAAGTTCGTCTTGATTTGGTTCAGTCTTCCATAGAGTGAATATCGCTCCTGATAGCATCATGACCGATGAAAAGATGATGATACCATTTCGCATAGAAAGGTCGGTATATTCCATCAAATACCCGGCAACACTTGTCGAAAGCGAGAATGATAACGAAAGAATGAGCATGTCTGTTGAAAACACACGTCCGCGAATTTCATCTTCAACCCATTGTTGCGTAAGTATTGTTGAAAGGACCCAATTCGCACCGCTTGCACTGTGTGCTATAATGACCAATACAACAGTAAGCCAAAGTTCAATATCAAGGGTCAAACCAACGAGTAGATAGAAAAATCCTGACGCAACAATAAGTTGGCCAACAAGGGAAGGCCAACGAGATGAATTGGTGAATGCATTTCGGGCAATGATTGGCCCCAAGCCAGTACCAATGCCGCGTGCAAAGAAGAATAAGCCAAAGCCAAAGGCTGCGCCAAATCCGGTAATATTGGCTCCCATCAAGACAAGATAGACGCCAGCAAGTCCACCTCCGGCGATGTTCCAAGAGGCCTTTGCAAACACAATTCTAAACAATTGTGGCTCTCCTTGAATTCGTTTCCATCCTTTCTTAATATTAAGAAAAGCTGTAGAGAACAATGGCCCTTTCATCGATTCATCTCGCTCCTGGGGCAACGTAAGAGGGATCAAAATGATTGTACCGATGAGAAATGTGATTGAATCGATGATAAATGCGGCATTGACGCCCCAAAGTGATACTACAATGCCGCCTAACATTGCACCAAGACACAAGGCTGTTGACCAAGATGCGGCATCCAACGCATTGGCTGTTGCCAAATCATCCTCATGTACGACATTCGGTAATGCAGCCCGTTCTGCTGTCATGTATCCTCCGTGGAGCACCATCATAAGCCCGGACAAACCGAGCATCCATACCATGTCTTCTGGGCCATCAACGAATAAGAAGCCAAGTGCTAATACACTTTGAAGGAGGTTGGAGACGACCATCAGTGTTTTTCTGTTGTATCGGTCGGCTAGAAGTCCGATGACTGGCTGAAGTAGTGCGAAGCTCAACATTCTAACTGTGAAAAGGACACCCAACAGGAATTCACTGTCCGTATATTTCAATATCAAGAAAAATAACGCAATGGTATTGAACCATTCTCCAAGCATTGATATGACTGCTGCAAGCCATAATCTCCGAAAGTCTTTGTTTCGCGAAACAAGCTCAACATAGGATGTTTGAGACACATTCATTCCTCTTCTCGACTGACGTCATTTGGGGCATTCATTGAGCAAACGATCCATTTAGAGGTTGGCGTGTTGGATTGGTCAGCAGTGGAGTGCAGTGGAACAAGGCTGTTGGCTTCGGGGAAATATGTAGCAATGTTGCCTGAAGGGATGTCGTATGGGACGACCATCCAATTCTTTGAATGGCGTTGTTGTCCTTCGAAATGACTCGTGATAGATACAAGTGTACGCGATTTCCAACCTCGTTCAACCATATCTGAAGCATTCATGAACACGATCCTCCGGTTACCACTTACTCCTCTATATCTGTCGGACAAACCATAGATGGTTGTGTTGTATTGGTCGTGGCTACGCAACGTCATCATCACATAATGTCCGTCAGGAACATCAAGATTTGGTAGATGATGGGTTGTGAAATGTGCTCTTTTATCGGGTGTTGCGAAGGATTGACTGTCCCTCGGCGGATTTGGTAATTGGAATCCATTTGATGCTCTAACACGCTCATTGTAATTGTCAAAACCATTGAGTGACCGTTCCATAAGGTCACGGATAGCATCGTAATCACTTACGAGTTCTCGCCAGTGAAGGTGAGTTTCCCCGACGGCGGCATAA
>PBTH01000029.1 GCA_002726495.1 Methanobacteriota archaeon
AAGCACTCCAACCGAACGGGCGCCGGACTCGAGTACTGGACCTTGCCATGTATCTGAGGATGATTCTTGTGGTACAACTGCAAGGCCTGCGGACAAGGCTTGTATCACAAATAGGAATACGAATACGACTACGGATTTCTTGTGCATGGCTCCTTCGAGAGAAGTTCTCCTTTTGTATCTTCTGCCATCTGAAACTATCATGAACGGTACGCGGGTAAATTATGTCTCCTCAATTATTTATCCAAAAACAGTCCAAATGAATCAATCCACTGAACACCAGCATCAGTGAACCATGCTTCAGCATTTTCGTAAGGATCCGAGGTCTTGGTCTTCCTCATTGCCCGTGCTCTCCTTGAGATGAGATTCCAAGCGGTTTTACTACCGATCCCAGGTATTGCACTGAGTTGTTTCTCACTTGCAGTGTTATGGTTGAGACCAATTTCAACCCCGGTAATAGAGCGTGCTCCATGTCCTGTAACAATGACATCAGACTGTGTCTCCAGTGGAATCTTGTATTCTGCACCGATGAGGATCGGATAGGCGCCAATTTGCCTACCAAAGGTAATTCCAGGCCGACCATGTACGGATGATGAAGTATGTATTTCAGTTTCATGAACAGGTAACCGTGTTCGTCCATCGTGGGTTTCCCAGTGCACATCCCGTAGAATTCCTCCTAGAGGAAACAACTCTTCCAGCAGTGGTTTGTCGATTGTATCACGGCATGTTTCTTTGAATCGAGTAAAGGCTTGCTGAGGTATCTCTTGAAAACCTTCACCCTCAACCTGCCGTATGTTGATTCGGCGAAGCAAAAGTCCTTCTTCACGAATTTCTTTCAGCAAGTCGAGATTCATGTTGTAGGTTTGCTCAGTCTCACCGTTCAGTCCAGCGATAAAATTCAGTCCCGGCAGAAGTTTTGGCAACCCCCTTTCCCCTCGTTCGCTACCGTGCTTATTGATGAGACGAATGGCCGATTTGAGTTGTGCTGGGTCGCAATTGAGCCAATTCGCTTCGTGAACACTCGGGTCGGCAGATTCCAAACCAAACGAGAGAACAGCTCCGTCAGATAGTGTTTGCACCAATGTCTTGGTGATCGCTTCAGATTCTTCAAGATGTTCAGCAATGATGGAAGGGTTTCCGTTATCGGTGTGGAGAATTCCCAATCGCTCATCATCCCGCAGACCGTGAAGCAATCTTGCAATAGGTTCGGGATTTGGGACCGGGTATTCAAGTTCCTTGACTCCCTCTGCCATGTAAGTGTAGGTGTCGGTCATTCCTCCAAGACGCACATGTCGGACTCCCGAATCATGTGCACGTCTGACTTCTTCGATGATGTCCTCGGGAGTACGCCAAATGGGGACACCTTTTTTTGGTTCAATGCAGAATTTGCAACCTCGCTTGTAGCGTACGCATCCTTGGTAGACTTCAACTTCATAGGTTAGCGGTCCTGGTTTCATTTCAGTTCCTAAATCAGGATGGTGGGACACTGCTTTACTGGTTGCACCAGCATGTGCCCAAGAGGTCCATTGCTCCGCAGTTCTTCGTGCATGTTTCCACGAGCCAGTTGCCAAAAAACCATCAAGTGTCGCATCGGTATCCTGTACGGCAAGGAAGAGATTCGGCCTGAGGGGATTCCATCCTTGCTGCCTCCATCCCCGGATGGCCCAGCCCCCAAAAATCGCAGGAATGCCTCCTGGAATCATACGTATAAGTTGTTGAGTTTCATTGAGAGAGATGGGAGTTCCCCGTAGGTATTTTCCTGGGACAACCGCTCCTGCAATACAAGCAACGCCCTCAATTTGACCCATAAACTGCTGAACTTCCTCTCCGTTCTTCTTGTTCCATTGGCGCCAAGCATCAACGGTCATGTAAGTGTAGGCAATTCCCCGTTGTTCGAGAACTCCACACAAATAACGAATATGGAATCCAATATAGGGCGGAACTCCAAACGCTGCTGGCTCGTCCTCATACCCGTCAAGGACAAGCCAACCTGGGGCGTCTTGCTTATCCATAATGATGGTGGGATGGAGTGATGTCTTCAATCCTTCTTCGGTCGGGAGCGTCGCTTCCGCTTCTTTCCGCCCTCTGCTTCTTCACGGATGGCTTGAAGTTCACGTGCCGACTTTCCACCTTTGTCGTCGCCACGGTTGCCTTTTCCACCTTTGCCACCTTTTGCCTTGGCGATGTCCACCTTGATTTTACGTCCTTCCATTTCGGTTCCGTTCAAGGCTTTGACAACAGCCTCTCCCTTATCCATGTCCTTGATGAATGCGAATCCAAATCCTTTGGATTTTCCTGCTGGGTCGGTCGCCATGACAATTTCATTGACTGTTGCATGAGCGGCAACCATGGTAGTGAGTTGTTCCTTCGTTGCAGAGAACGGTAGATTACCGATGTATAGTTTGAGTCCTTCAGGGTCTCTTCGTCCACCCTTTTTCTTCTTCTTGTCATCGCTATCAGCGTCACGAACACCAATTCGCCGACCGTTGATTTTGTGCCCATCGAGCGCAGCAACAGCAGCTTCGGCCATGGTTTTGTTTGCGTAAGTGACGAATCCAAATCCACGATTTACACCTGCGTCGTCAACCAAAACAATGCAATCGGTCATTTCGCCATGGCTAGCAAAGAGTTCCCTTAGTTGATCCGTTCCGACTTCCCGTGGTAGTCCGCCGACGAAGAGCCGTGTACCTGGTGCGGCTTTTTGACGGCCACCACGTCCCCCTCCCATTCCTTCAAATCGGAAGTAGGTTCGCTCTCGCCCGTCTTCCCGGACATCTGCAGCGATGAATGTTGCTCGTCCAGCAGGCCCACGTGCAAACATAGCTTCTGCTTCAGCACCCCATCGCTTTCCAGCGTTGTTGAGGGCGCTTGCGCCCTGCTCAAGTTCTGCCCATCCTGCGCCGTAATTATCTGCTAATGCGCGATAAGATTGAGCACCACAAGTTTGGCAAAGCATGTTCCAATCCCCGTCTTGGTGAAGTGTGAATGTGTCGCCACATGATGGGCAAATCGCATGAAGAACTCCACAATCGTTTCGCTCTCTGAAATCCAGTCGAACAACTGGACTTACTTCTTTGACCAATGCTCTGCAGACGTCTCTTCTGCGCAGAGCATCAGAGGTTTGGTGCATAAACCGGTCTACAAGTCCAGTTACGTAGAATTGCCCGTAGAGGTGTTGAGGTTGAATAGAACCTTGTTGCCCTTCAACGACACGAATCATTGCTTCTCCATTCTTTTCGTTGAGTTTCACGATCTCACAGATGACGGTATCGCCAACTTTTGGCTCAACGATCGCTTTGCTGGCACCAACTGAGATGACGCCGTCATTAACATTGACGTTACCGATAACCGTGGCGATGATGTTTCCGTCGTGAAGTGTGGTGCCTTCACCGGTGGTATGTTGGCCTTCCTGGCCAATGATGCTTCCTGGGGTGACGAGGCTCGCCGTCATGTATCTCATTCCTTTGGCAGACATGGCCCGAGATGGGTCGCACGCCGTTTCGCCAGTTGGAGGCGAGACCTCCTTCCTTTTCAACCCCCCTCACGGTCTTACTTGTCTTCATCGGGCGGTAAACGAGAATCTCCAGGCCGGTGGATTCGCCAACAAAGGACCTCGGTCTCGCTCGCACGTTTGGAATGATGGCTGTATAGTGCAGGCAATCTGAAGGTCGTAGCAATAACATGTTCATACTTCCACTGGGCGTCGCGAACCATCCCTCCGATGTGGCTTGAACGTTGACTGTGTAAGAGGTGGATGGCGTCCGATGAAGAAGCCAATGCGGTCTCGATGAACGGTCGGTCAGCCTTTGCAGTTTGAACCCCCCATGGTGGGTTCATCACAATGAGGTCGGCATCTGGAATGTTCCATTCGTCCCTTCCGATGTAGATGTTGTGTATCGTCCAATCCTCTGATGTATTGGAAAGAGATTGCAAGTTTGTTTCCAAGATGTCCAGTGCTGCCTGGTCACACTCTACGAAATGGACATGTTTTGCTCCAAGAACGAGACAGGCGATACCCAAAATCCCATTGCCTGCCCCGAGATCGATGACGACTTTCCCTTCTATTCCGTCCAGTTGGTCAACCGCCAGCATCCAATATGCAGCCAGGTCACCTTCTGTCCCGTATTGCTCAAGAAGAACTTCGTTGCATGGATGGGCTTTGAGTTTTGACAATTGAATTGCCAAATGTTTTGGGCGCATTCGTTTCACCAGCGAGGTTGCTGCTGATATTGATTGGCCTGCTGCTGCATTTGCAGACGCATGGCGTGAATTTGTTGTGCTTCGAGACGAAGTCGTTGGAGCAAAGGCTCTCCCGGTTGTTGGTTTCCACAAAAGCGGCAGAAGCGAGTGCCATCAGCGTGTTGTTGCCCGCAGTTAATACAGAATCCCATTCCAACGCCTCAACCCTTCGTCTGGTTCCTCGGATTTGAACCTTCTCAACCCATGGCCGTCATTTCAAGCAAGATTGGCCATGTCTCAAGCCCTTCTGCAAGCGACCGTTCACTCAATTCTTCCCATCGAGGGTCGTCCATGAACGATGAAGGTTCAACACCTGCATCAATGAGTTCCTGGAAGAATGCACGCAATTGAATCTCAAGTTCAGATTGTGTGATCTCTTCTGGCTCAGGTTCGGGAAGTTCCACCTGCTTGGGGGTGGCGATTTCCTCTGAATCTGTGACTGCCGACACTTCAGGCATGGTCATCTCTTCTGCAATCACTGGGGCTGGCTGAGGCGTAGCACTGGGCGGGAGGGGCACAGAAGCAATGTCATCTTGAGCGGTCGTTTTGGTTGGAGGGGCCTCTACTTCGGCAGGAACTTCTTGAACAGGTTCTGCTTTTTCTTCTACCTTTGGTTCAGGTTGGACAACAGGTTCAGGTTTTGGTTTCTCCAATCGTCCAACACCCAGTACCTCGGCTTGCTGCCGAGCCATTTCTGCAGCCGCTCGTCGGGGAAGGCTAACGAAACATTTTCCGGGAAGCGATTCTGGTGGGAAGGGGAGGTAATATGTCTCCAGTGCAGGCAGTGATGGGTGACGGAAGTAGAGCGTATTGATTGTTTCAAAGGGGCGCTGAGTTGGAAGTCCCACTGAAAACGGAACAGAAGCGATTTGAATTGAACTCCTCAGCCATCCTTCATTGGTGACCAAGTGTTGCAACCATGGGCCTAGATCTGATGTAGCCAAATCAACGAATTGGAAGGATGCTAATCTTGTGTTGAAACCTTGTTCCTCAAGCAACGATGCTTCGGCTCTTGGGCGATGAAAAGAAGCCATTACCGGTTGGCCATGGTCAACCATGTCTCCATGAAGTTCCATCATTTTCCGCTCTTTTCGGGGGCACAGTAGCATGATACACATGCGAGTTGCTTGTGGGTCCCAAATTTCGCCCCATCTTTTGGTTGCCTCATGCTTGAGTTGACCGATGGTCATATCGGGAATCATTGCGGTTATACCCATGCTCGCACCGAGTGAAAGGGAGTGGTTCCACCCTTTAGGGATGCGGGTGGGGCGTTGTGAAATCACAACTTCTTCATGGTGTGTGCGAGTTCAGCAAGGTAGACAACACCTCCGGCAGCACCACGAAGGGTATTGTGGGAATAGCTCTCAAAGCGAACCGTTCTACTGTTCAAACACTCTATGGAGGCTACGACAATACTCATTCCAGCCTTGAGGTTTGAAGCAGGGTCTGGTGTTTGTTCAAACGATTCCCCGTTTGCAAATAGATGCGTTTCATCATCAATCTTAGGAGCGAACATTAGCGGATGATAAGGTGCACTCGGCTGAGTGTTATGCATGTGTTTTGCATTCCATTGTTGGAAGCAATCCTCTACTTTTTCAACGGAGAGGACGTGCTCAAATTCTGCTGTGACGAAGACATGATGTCCATCTTTCCGCCTAACACGATTGCAGGCGATGTCCATTTCTCCGTTCCATTCCAGAATCCGGCGGAATTCTGCTTCAGTTTTCTCCGCCTCCCCTGGAATCGTCATGTCAAACGGTTCATTGTTACCGAAGTACTTGTCCAACAGGCCGTATCCTCCGCCGGAGAGTGCCTGTTCACTTCGCACTGAAACCTTCGTTAGGCCAAACATGTTGTGCAATGGAGCAAGGGGCATGATCAGAGGCAATAGCGTACAATTTGTGGCACAAACGATTGGATGTCCTACCTCGGCAATACCATTGAGGGCTAATGGATTGATTTCTGGAATGACCAATGGGACACCTTCTGTTAATCGGAATGAACTGGCGTTTGAAAATACGGTGATGCCAGCCTTCGCCCAACGCGGTTCAATGTTTACTGCATGTTGCGAAGGAAGAGCAGAAAATGCGATTCTTATTCCTTGCTCATACAGTGTTGCTGGAATGTTTTCATCATGAACATCTTCAATCAGTAGGTCGGGCAAATCTGGCCTTTTTTCATCGAGTTTCCAAGGTACATCCTCAAGGCTCATGCCGCTCCAAGAGCTTCCAGCAACAGAGGTTAACTCAAACATAGGGTGTCGATAAAGACGTTGTTGCAATCGTTGAGCAACAAGACCGCTTGCGCCCAAAACTACTGTTTTGTAACGGTCCATGAGCCGCCCAAGAGGTATTGGTCTTTGAGGACTTGGCTACTTTCACAACAGTGGCTTTGGGAAGATTCGTCGCGTAATTAATTTCCGCAGGATTCTCCAACCGTCTGCCGTAGAGCCTAATTTGGCTTCACCTATGCGCGGGGAATAGGAAATGGGCCGATAGCTGAATGAAATACCTTGATTAATCATGGATGCATACATTTCTGCCTCAATTTCAAATGACACACTGTTGAGCATCAGCCGGTCAATACTCCTGCGAGAAAATGCCCAATAACCCGAACAAACATCGTTTGTTGTAACTCCATATAGCGCTGTGGCGAACCATGTGAGGAGGTGGTTTCCAACGAAATTAAAACGCGTCATTGCATCAGGGGATATCGCTCCGTTAAGGCGGTCTCCAATGACGACATCCGATTGGTCTAGGCCCTCTAACAATCGCAACATTTCTCCTGGGTGATAGGTGCCGTCCGCATCCAACATTACGACAACATCTGCTCCCATTTCTTGTGTTTCACGGAATCCATGACGAATGGCCGTTCCTTTCCCGCGGTCTTCCTGTTCCATGAACATTACATTGAATTCATCAGCCACCTTACCGGTGTCATCGGTGCTATGGCCGTCCATGACCAGAACTTGTGTATCGTATCCATTGGCCCTCAATTTGTCGGTAGGAAGTTTTCTGAGGACCCATTCAAGGCCGAGGGCTTCATTGAGCACTGGGAGGAGCACAATGAGGCGTTTCATGCCCGTCCGGTTGTCGTTCTTCTTCATTGTATTTCCTCTCATCTTGGGATCCATTCAAGCCAGTGGAGTCGAACCCCTGTTGAATCGATCATCACATTGTCACGCCCTGATAGCCCTAAAGGATTGATGAAGCGAGACGGTTGCTCGTTATCCCAAGTAATTTCGAATTGGTTCAGAATCTCATTTTCTCCAAGTTCCATGCAATGATGATGATAACCTGCTTGGGATTTTAGTGATTGATATGGGCGTTCAAGCCCCTTGTCGCTTTGAAGGTTAATCCCTTTGGGATTGCCAATGGTTTCGTATACCAGGCATATTGAAGAAAACTCTCCACTTGGTTGTGTGATCGCCAATGTGTCAACCGTTCCTTCCTTTACAAATGCCCTTGAGTCCCCAAGTCCGAGTGGATCTTTGAAGCGATGGTCGCGCCATGGGTCAAGCCGGATTTCACATTGCGAGCAATCGTTTGGATCGACGGCTTGTAAGATTACAGTTTCCGCATCTCCATTGATTTGAAGGGCCCACAAAATTGCTCCATCTCGGTTCACAGATGATGACCAATAGGGTGACTGCGAGAGTGTCCATTGCATGGATCCCAATGGAGATGTGACCGCGTAACGCATGTTATGTTCGATAAAATATGTGGTATTGTCCAGATACAAGGCACGTGTGGCATTGCTTTGTTCACTTTTGGTCAAGTGGACCAAGCCAAGAGTTGGAATACTCGTGGACTCCAAGTGCTGAGGCAGGTCCCAAAGATAGCCCCAATGCATGTTTTCTGTGTAAATTGTGCCTTCTTCAAGGCCCTCAAGGTCTTGACGAAGGGCGAGGTCTCCGGGCGTGACCGATAATAATTCATCATGTGAAGCCAACATTACAGCCACGCCTTGTGCGAAGATGGTTCCCAAGAGGAGTAGCACCACCAATCCCGCGGAGAGTGGCTTTGGCATTGACTGGAAGAAGGGCGCGTTATCTTCTTTCAACGTTGTAAGTTGAGTTGTAGGAGACCACCACAACACCACGAGCACGGCGAGGGGGAGGTGGAATGCGTGAAGTGCCATCGAATAGAGCGTGTAGGAAAGCAAGGATAGAATCGGTATGTTTTGCAATCCTTCAACGAGATGAACTGTGCTTAATAGCCACAGACTTCCGAACCATGTGATGGCGATTCTTCCCTCAAGTGTATGGCGAAGGGACCACCCAGCAAAACATGCAATGATCAACAAAAATCCATTGTAAACCAACATGGGTTTGCCCCCTTGCCATCCATATTCTGAAAAGACAGCTTCCTCAAACAATCGGGGCGCAATCACAACAAGAGCAATTGTGAAACCAATGGTAATGAATGCGGAGGCAAGGATGGCGAACTTCCGCATCAACTCTTGATGGGCCTCATCATCAAGTTGTATTCCATGCAGGACATGACAAAGCATGAGTGCGGCAAGATAAATCGCCCCTGTTGGATGAATCATAACCACGCACATAAGGGCTAGAATGATGCCGAGAGTGTGATGACGTTCTCGCTGATGAGTTTGTCGAAACAGGACAAGAATTCCAACGACCAGTCCGAGTTGACTTGCTATACTTGGGTATCCGGAGTCAAAGGTTTTGGCGAACAATCCAAGACCGAGACCAATTCCAAACATTCCGTATGCACCTGCTCCGTGACGGTCAAAGGCCCCAATCAATCCCAGCAGCAGTACGAACAAACTGTAATGCCCAAGTTGGAATACTGCCGTTGCTGCATCCACTGAAGTCATTTCCATGATGTAGGCAGCCAGAGAAGGAAACGCAGGAGGGTACGTCCAAAACCCTTCATTTGTTCCAGACAGGCTGAGGTTGCCTTCAATGGCAACCTGCTGAGCGAGCATGGAAAAACCAATCCAATCAACTCCAAACGGTATTCGCTGGAGCAATGGAGGCAATAGAGCGGTACAGGCCATAGCAACCGACACAACAAGAAGGGGAAGGTGACGGGATTCTCTGAACATGAGTTGCATTTCAGCCTCCTTGCTCAATACGGGGTCCTCTTCCTTGCTGATCTCTCCATGCATTGCGGCTTCGAGCAGTTGCCACCGGGTTCGTTTTGCTATCACTTCATGACGCGTGTTTACCAATTTCCATGCCAATGCATTTACTGCGACGATGACGAACATCATCGACAGTGGAGACCATATGTTGAGCAACAGGAGAATGCCGGATAGGCCGTAGAGGAGAAGAAGGCCCAAAGCAGGCGACAGTAGCATTTTGCGCACCTGGTCACTGCTTCCATCAAGTATTGACGACAGCGCCCAACCCGGAAGAAGCGATGGTGCCAAGACCACGATAACACTTCCAAGCATGAACGGCGACCACCAACCAATGCTTTGATGGTTCGCCGAAGGCTCAAGTAGAATCGCCTTTTCCTTTGAATCATGGACGCACCCGAGGATGCTTTTCATCCGACCGTCGTTTTCACAGAGCCTTATTGGGTTCACGATTTTTCCCGGCCGAGTTCAGAAGCGTGGGAGAATCCGTTCATATTTTCAGTCGGGAGATACAACGAACACCGACCTGAAATGTACACTACAGAATTGTTTGAAGGTGTTCGGGACATCCATGTTGGTTTGGACCTAGGTGCCCCAGTTAACGCCCCAGTTCATGCTTTTGATAGAGGTGTTGTTTACGATGTTGGTGTTAACGATGAGGACGGTTCGTACGGCCCCACACTCATCACTCAACATCATCTCTCCTTACCTGCATTCCCCGGTGGGCCTCGATTGGAAGGGCCGATCACGTTTTGGGTGCTTTATGGACATCTCAGTTTGGAGAGCATTCGCCGATTGAAAAAGGGCCAATCGTTTGTGCGAGGAGAACAAATTGCTGCTCTAGGGGCTGAACATGAAAACGGTGGGTGGCCTCCCCATGTTCATGTTCAAATTTCATTGGAAGAGCCAGAGAAGTGTGACCTCCCAGGTGTTGTTGAAGCCAGTCAGCGAGAGGATGCTCTGAAAATATACCCCGACCCAAGACTCATTTGCGGACCGCTTTACTGAACGGATTGCAAGTGGTTTTTCAGTGAATCTATCGGCAAAACGGTTTCTGGATTTTTCCCATGAAGCAGTGCGAGGGTGATGGACAACCAATCCATGATGATGCAATGGTAAAGCAGAACTTCGAGCAAAGATTCTCCTTCTCCGGTTAAATTCCAAGCCAATTCAGTAGGCGAATGAGCCACCATCCAATTCAATCGTTGTTGAACTCGCGGTTGCATTTGAGCCCATGTGAGGAACAAAAGAACATGGTCTTCATTGGTTGAATCCCCGTCATTTCCAATCCCGCCCCATGCGACACTTTCGTTGTGATTCATTTCTGGTAGGACGCCTACTCGCATGAATCTGGCCGCGTTTTCATTTATCTGATTTTTGAATCGATTGAGTGCAGGGGTCAGCTCCGTAGGTCCAATGACCGAGAGTGGATGGTCTATCATGGTCGCAGCGAGCAAGGCAATATCGCCTTCTGGGTCACTTAAGACATCAAATTGGCGATTGATTTGTGCAAGCCGTTCCAACATGGCTTCACGCAATTCTGCTTGTTGTTTTGGAAGTATCCCAAGCGCTTCCATGCATGCATGTTGGCGACTAAAAATGTGGCCAAAAGCAGTTCTTGGAGGTTGGCCACCCACACTTGGAATAAGGTAGCATTGTTCTGAAGTTTCTGCAAGTCCTGCAAGTATCCCTCCGGTAGCGATCACAATAACGGTGGCTCCAAGTCCCAGTGCTTCTTCAGTTGCCTGAACGGTTTCTTCTGTGTTCCCACTGTGGCTTGTTGCCAAAACAAGCCATGAGGCATCAAACCAAGCCGGCAAGTCATAATCGCGCTGAACCACGATGGGTCGGTTTCCATGATGTGCAGCAAGTGTGGAGAGGAATTCTCCACCTGCAGCACTGCCCCCCATTCCGAGACACAATACCCCGGTCCACGGGACGCCTTGAAGGTCTTTTAACCACGGAAAAGCTTCCAAATTAACTGCATCAAAACCGTTCCTTAGGTCTTCCACAAACGCACTTGCATAACCAAGCATATTGCCTGTGTCCAGTTGTTGGGCTAGGTCAATCAAATTCCTTTCTTGCTCAGGTTGAATCTCATCCATATTACTCACCTCCATTACTGCCGTCCGAAGGGACCTCATCCAACGCCATGTGGTGCAGAGCGAGCCACTCACCATCAATACGTGCTAAGAGCCCTTTTCTGCCGGGCTTATGGTCAAATGGAAGGCGTACGGATTGCATGGTCCACACATTTGGGTCCAAGAACTCGCCTACAGAGGCATCTTCATTGATGAAATCCACGGTGCTGAATTCATGCCTTTGGGCGATGACTCTTGCGCTTTCAAGGTCCCGCCACGTCGCTCCAGTTCGCTCTTGGCGGTCAATACGTTCCATCAATGCGCCATCTTTGGTCCAGGCAGAGGGGCGCCACATGTGGTCTCGCCATGAAATAACATCTCCAATTTCATAACCTGGTTTGCGATAGAGAAGCGTCAATCTCGTAACATCAACTCCGTCCTTTCTACCGACGGTGGAGTTCGTTTCCACAATCATTCCACCGTATTCGGTAACCATGTGTCTGCCCCAAGTGCGAGCTAAACCTTTGCTTCCAAGAACGACATCATAACCTCCGGTCACGGGTCCTTCACTGGTGATGAAAAACATCGGGTCATCCGATAATTTGTCAAGAACATCATCAAGGGTTCCTCGCAGGCTTGTGAGTTCCAATTCAGTCAGTCTGCGACCGCTTGAGCGAAGTTGCACCGTCGCTTCGAAGTAATTCCCTGCTCTTCGGGTACATGTGAGACAAACACCATTGGCCATTCTTGCACGCATCGTGTGTTCTTCTTGGAACAATAAATTGTCAATGGTTCCTTCAATTTGAATGTGCATAAGTGTGTGACGGTCGGATACTGTCACGGTTTCCATTCCAATATTGATGTCCTCTGCTTTGGGGTGGACTTCCAAGTGGCGATGTAACAATTCGTCCCACACTTCTGTATCGGTGATGCTCTCCCACTTGCCTTGGATCTCAACAATCCCACAACGCGCACAGCGAATCCAAGGAATGTTTTGAGGGACCTTAGCAAGCGATGTTCTGGTTCGCAGGCAGGGTTCACACATGCGGTCGCTATACAGGGGAGGTTCGGCGCCACAGACCAAACAAAATTCACCTCCGAGCCTGTTTGTCATTCGTCTCCCTCGCTCCTCGGTTTGTTCGTTGACCTTTCAAGATGTGGCCCGTAATTCGGGGTGAGGCCTAAGTTTCATTCCTCATTAGAATCATTGGAATAGACCTTCACGGCCGTCTCCAATGCATCCATTCGTTGCGATAAATGTCGACTTCGTTGAACAACGGTATAGGTCCAAATACCAACGGCGACAATCATTCCAAAATATGCTACGGCAAGATAAGTCATTCCTTCCATGTTATACGCCTCCATCCAATGTTTTTTGAAGTGCTTCAATTCGCTGTTCAAACGATGTGATTCGCATTGATGTGAGCATATGGCCCACGATGAGGAGCGTGAATGAGAGTGTTCCAAACAGCAATAAAAATCCCATGTCGGCATTCAAAGAACCGCCATCATCCGTGCCAACAACTGGCCCCGGGTGGCGAATGGCCCAAATCCGAGTGGCTACGTAAGTAAACGGGACAAGGATGAATCCGTACAATCCAAAAGCAGCAAATGTATCCCGAGTTTCTACACCGTCAGGTTGGCTGCCACGGCCCAAAACAAGGTAAACAGCGAGAAGTGTGAGTAGCCCAAACGAGTTCAGCCGTACGTCGCTCCAGTCCCATGGAGTGCCCCATTCTGCAGCCCCCCAGACACAACCGGACCACACGACCATCAACCCCGTTGCTAATCCTGCTTCACTGCCTGCGATGTGCAACCTCCACATTAGTTCAGAACGCTTGAACATCCACCCAGCAGAACCCACAAAAAGTACACCAAACGCTATGAAAGCAGCCCAAGCAGATGGGACGTGCCAGTAAAAAATCCGCTGCGCAGCGGGGGACTCAAAGGCGTTTATGGAAACACTTGGGGCCCATAAAAACGCAAGCATCATTGTCAAAGCAATGCCGATGAAGCCAAACAAAAGGAGAGCCTCTCCAACCTTCATCTTCATGCTTGAAGGGGGATGGCCGCCCTTCTTGAAGGTGGTTGTGTTAACGGGTCAACATGTCCAAAAGAAGAGCATAGGGTAAAATGAGGACAGGTGTCAACAAACCAATGAACACAGCTTGTGGGCGAGCCAAGCGCTCTGTGCTTTGATGAGCGAGCCGAAGAACATGAGATGTGATGCCCGTTAGCAAGGCTCCTACGAACATGTTGATTGCACTGAATTCGCTCACAAGTGCAAAGTTAGAGGCCATGGTAACGACTGCACCCAATAAGAAAGGCAACACTCCTGAATGAGGTGGGCCCGTGCTAACTGCTCTCCACCACGCATTGGTGCGCTCTTCCCTGCACATGGCGACCATTGCATCACCGCAAAGTCCTGCTGCCAAAGCAGGGGCTAAGATGAACCCGAGTTGTTGTAATTCAGTCAATGAGTCCGTCCATGGGCCCATCGCCATGAGGATGCCAAGCGTCAACAAAGCAGCCATGGCATTTTGATTCAACCAAGCCAAGGTCCTCCATTGCATCGTCAATCCGAAACGGCTCGGAGAAACTGGAGATTCAGGGGAGGTTGAATGGGAGGAAGTATCGCCCTTTTGCTGAGGTTCACATGGAGTATTTCTACCACTAGGAAGATGATGTTTGGTAGTGGCGCAATCCTTTACCCGTTCATCATGAGTACTGATCACAAGGCAGTGACCCGCTTTTCGCAATTCATTGATGCAACCGCACAAGGCTTCAATTGAGGATTCATCCAGTCCAGCATCGGGTTCATCCATCAAAACAATCGACGGATTTGAACTTGCAAATGCGGGCAGCAAGGCGGCGAGAACTGCGACTTTTCTTGCCTGTCCTTGAGAGAGGTTTGAGATGCAGTCATTTGCTCGGTGTGTGAGGGAGAACGCATCCAAAAATGGGCTAAAGTCAAGGCTTTGTCCAGCCATTTTCATCGCAATTTCAAGATGCTCTTTGACTCGCTCGGACCCGAGAGCCCCATTTTTCTGCAACGCCAGAGATACATTAAGTGGCGAAGGTTTTCGCCTCCCTTCGTGGTCAACAACCAACATTTCACCGTGATTGACATGACCCTTTTCTAGAGGGAGGAGCCTTGCTATTGCTTCGATGAGTGTTGATTTTCCTGAACCGTTCGCACCTTCCAGCACCACCACATCACCTTGTTTGGCGAGCAGGTTGTGATTGGACAGGACAACACCCATCCCCCTGCGGACTTCTATGTTGACCGCTTCAAGAAGGGTCTTCGCCATGGTCGTTGCACTTGGGCGTTAAGGATGAACCCTCCTATTCGATTGGAATTATACATCAACTCCAAAGAGGACCACCTCAAGGGGTAAGCATGTCCTTTGCCGTGTCTGTCTTTAGTCCGGCAGAGTTGTCGCTACTGATTTTGTGGTTCATAGCCATAACATTGCCAATTGGATATGCATTTCGGACAGACACTTCGTTGGCAATGGGCATCACTGTCAGTGTTCTTTTGGGGTCGATTGTACAGGTGCTTTGGTCGTTTTTGCAGAGTTTTGGTGTGGTTGAAATGTGGATTTGGTGGGATTTTGTTCTCATTCCTGCTCGGACCACAGCGACACCGGACTTTTGGCATACTCTTATCTCTGCAGGTTTTCTTCACAGCCAGGGCGATTTAACTCATGTTTTGGGAAATGTCATCATACTGGCCTTGGTCGGCGTCCCACTGGAACAGCGGTTGGGAAGAGGTCGTTTTGCGATTGTTTACCTCGTTGGCTTGCTTGGTGGTTCGCTATGCTGGACGGCAATCAACTCAGGTTCGATCACGCCAGCTCTTGGGGCATCTGGGGCAGCGTTCGGTCTCTTGGGGGCCTATCTTTCGGGATGGCCAAAAGATGAAATTCCCTTCCCTATATTCTTAATCCGCCCTTGGCCTGTTGTGTTGATTGCTCTGCTCTATTTTGGAATGGAACTGGTACGCGCACTTGCTACAATGGAATCGGGACAGTCAAGCGGAATAGCACATATGGCTCACATTGGAGGTTTTGTCGCTGCGTATGCGCTTCTGCCCTTGATTGCAAGAGGCGGTCCAGTGGAGCTCGGTGTTGTTGATGGAGGCCCAAGCGGACAAGATGTGGTCTCTGCACGTTTGCGCCGAATGAAAGCTTCAATGATGGACCTTGACGGACTCACCGACCCTTGGACCGAAAGGGGATTTAGCATCCCAAAGCATCTCAGGGAGCCGTTCAAGAATTTACTGCAGGCAGGTGACGAACCCGAAACTCGCATTGCATGGATGGAACATATCGCTGATGCGGGAACCTGTCCGATTTGTGATTCAGATTTGGGTCTTGTTGAGCGTGATTCTGGCCCTCGCATACAGTGTTCATCGTCAAGCGAACATTTTGAATGGCCGTCGTCTTAACCGCTTAATTCTCTCAGTTTCCTGCTTGCTTCGCCGGTGACTTGATACCGCAATGACTCGGCCCGAAAAGTGGATAGGCTCAAAGGGGGGCTTGTCATGCAACAAATGGTGAGGCGAATGAGGGGAACATCATCCGCTTCAAATTCACATCGCAAAGCTGCCTTTTTGTTTGCATTGATTGTCCTATTGGCGGACCTCAGTGGAATGGCTTTGGCACAAGATACAACTCCCGATGAGGCCTCGACCGCAGACATTCCAATGTTTGAGGAACCGATTCTCATTGACTCGTTGCCTCCGCTCATGTGTGATGATGAACTGTGCTTACGCCCCACACGAATGATCGACCGAGGCGACCGCCTTTCTGCAGAAGATGAAATGTGGTGGCTCTCTTACGGCCCTGACCTTGACTGGAACGGAATGGATGACCGATTGCAACGCGTAATTGCTGGACAAGAATCCATCTCTCCATCCGCCATTCTTGGCGATGATGGAAGAAAGACAGTTGCGATTATCGTCGATTATGCATGGCACCCACAATCCGCGGAACTTGAGGCACTGGAAACGGTTCTTGAGCAGCACGGGTGGGTTGGGGTTGAACAAGGTGCATGGCATCAGGTCTTGGATTCACTTGATGCGGTTGTTCTGGACAAAGTACCCGTAAGTGCCCTAATGGACATCTACCATCTTGAAGGAGTCGTCGTTGTTGAAATGCAAAACGTGATGATTCCTTTCAACGGAGTTGCATCAAAGGCTGCAAAAGCAATGCCCTCCGACGTCTATGGTAATTCAACGTATGAACGAGGATACAACGGCAAAGGAGTTGTGGTCGCTGTTTTGGATACGGGCGTCGATAACGAACATCGCGCTTTGAATGACTTTGATGACCTTAACGACGAGCCCGATGAAGATGCTACAAGTTATGATGACCACAAATGGGTTGCTGGATTTGATGCTACGGCAGCGAATCCGAATGCTAACGGAACGACCGACCCCGATGACGGACAAGGTCACGGGACCCACGTAGCTGCTACTGCGATTGGAACTGGGAGTTCTGACCGAGTCCATACCGGCACTGGAATGGGCGCTTATCTTGTAGACATCAAAGTCTTGACCGATTCGGGAGGCACAAACTCACAAGCATCCATCAGCGGCATGCAGTGGATGATCAACAATAGAGACACAGAATGGCCGGGTAACGGTTCAGCAAAGGGTATTGATGTTGCTTCTATGTCGTTTGGTTCAGTTTCCTCGCCACTCAATCCAGATGATGATGGAGATAACGGATCAGGGGCTGAAGCACGTCTTGTTAATCAAGCATCAGATGCAGGAATTGTTTGTGTCGTAGCCATGGGCAATGACGGAAACCAACGCGTCCCTTCTCCCGCCAGTGCTGACGGTGCGATTTCAATTGGCGCAGTAGATGATCGGAATACGATCAACAGAAGTGATGACGAAATCGCCTCCTATACCAACTTCGGCCCACGTTTAGATGATGGAGATGATGATCCATGGGACGAATTGAAACCCGATATTACCGCATTTGGTAGTGGCATTACTTCAGCAACTGCTGCAGTAGGAACCAGCCTTCCAGGTCAACCGGGGCGCCCTCTTGCTGCGAACGAATACGATTCTAAAGACGGAACAAGTATGGCCACACCTGTAGTGTCTGGAATTGTTGCCTCCATGATTCAAGCAGATCGTGATACGCTTCGTGCCGGTCAAACCCTGCTCTCTCCGCAGGATATCAAAGACATTTTGCGCAATTCTTCAGAACCCAGGACCTCGTTTGATTGTGACTTTGAAGTCACACCTGATTGGGACTGTAAGTGGGGCTTTGGACTCGTTGATGCATCATGTGCTGTTGATTTTGCTTTGGGTGGCAAAGAATGTGGTAAGGAAGTTGAGGAGATTGTCATCGTTCCGATGTCGATTAACTTTACAAGCCCATCTCTCGGCACAGATTTGGAAGACACGGTTCAATTCACAGGTAAAACTGAAGGAACCGAAGCAGAGCGCGTTGAATACAAAATCAATCGGGGAGAATGGCAACTAGGCGAGACCGTATCAAATGAAAATGGGGAGAGTATTGACTGGTCCTTTTACTGGGATTCAACTTCGGTTGATGATGGCCAAGTTGATATCAAAATCAGAGTCATCAATGCCTCTGGCCTCAAGAGCAACATTTCAACACGAACATACTTTGTTGACAACATACCTCCAGCACCGCATCTTTCTTTTTCCGGCGCAGTGAGTATTTTTGATGATGGGCTGGCCGTAGATTCAGCCATTGAGGGGACCGTTCTTGAAATCAAATTTTCAGTACGCAATACCGGGGATTTGGATGCGAATGAGGTCCTCGTCCGTCTGGATGGACCGGGGGAAGAATCGACAACATATCCTTCAGAGGGCTACATCTCTAGCATTGCTAAGGGAGAAACCGTCAAAGCAACTCTTTACTGGTGGGCTACTGAAGCAGGACTTCAAGATGTAAACCTCCTCATCGACCCGTCTGATGCTCAAAATGATCCCTATCCAGAGGACAATACCTACACGTTTTCGTTCCAAGTTGACCCTCGGCCCCTCGAACCCATGCTGCGCTTTTTACCTGGTGCGGTACGATTGAAACCCGTGATTCCGACTCCTGATACCCCTTACGACATCAAGATCCGAGTTGACAATCTTGGCCAGACAGATGCTACGAGTCTTACCGTTCGCCTTGACCGACAGATTGACGGGGACTGGAAGAAAATTGCTGACTCAACGCTCACCCTGGTTCCGGGGTCTGAGACTGCCTCAGGGAATAATATTGCACAATTTGCAGACATATCAACACAATCTGGTACGGTATCATACCGTGCAGTTCTCAGTGGATCAGGTGTCGAGATTGAGCACAAAGAGTTACGGTTCAATGTCACGGTTGGCGATTTCAATCTGGGTTCCAAATCACCAATTTCACTCGCTAACAGTGAAACTCCTCTTGAATTTGTGGGGTTGCCAGAAGGAGCCCTTCTCTTCACCACAAGAGACGGAGAGTTGCACGTTCGAACCATCTCCTCAAAAATGTCGTTACAAGGCGACATTCTCCTTGATGATAGCTTTGGAGGAGAGTTGTCGGTATACCAACGCGAAGACGGTTTGGTTCATGCGGCGTGGTCTCGTAGAACGGTTAATGCCGAAGGTTATACGCTAACTGACATCGCTATGACCTCAATTTCAGCGGCTGGTAAAACAACTGCAAAACATTACCACATGCAGCCGTTAAAACTCTCAGAGGGCTCTTATCACGACTTTACACTTGACGAATACGAGGGGACGATGGTACTCGCAGGGTATTATCGTGACCTCGTTACGGGAGGCTCATGGCAAGACACCACCTCAATTTTCGTACTTTCATCATCTACCCCGGACCGCGGACCTTCATGGGGCAATGCAGTAACGGTTCTTGCTAATGTAGACATCAGTATTTCCGACGCAAAACCACTGGGTGTTGCCTTGGGCGCAGAATACCTTCACATCCTCTATCACGAATACCGAGAAGACGTCAGCGGAATCAAACGAGCTGGCTTGATGTATACTCACGGTGAATTCACAGAATCATCGTGGACCTTCCAGTCTTCTGTTGGGGACGAAGTGGGTCAAGCAAAATTGGAAGTTATTGTTGTTAAGGGCGAGGATCGTTTGGTTGGTGCATGGATTGAAGGGAATGGCAGAGATGCCACTCTTGTATCGGCAGTGACTGATTCAGCATGGTCCAACAGCATGCCAAACCGCCTTCTATCGCCCGGTGCAAGCGGAGTACATCTCGAAGTCCGTTTCGAAGGCGTGTATTTGTTCCACGATGAAATCAATCATTACGGCCCAGTCATACGCTGGGGTCTTGTTGCTGATGAGGATGGAACTGGAGTCAACGGACTTTCAAACATGCTTGTTGATGATGTCTTGTTCGGAATCGGAATTATGGAAGAAGATACATTGGTGTGTTCAGTATCCGAAACCGGTTCATATTCTCTCTATCGCCAGGCTTCCATTGGCAGCAGGCAAGACTCAATTGATTCAGCAAGTCTACTGACAATTATCTTGGAAGATCCATTTTTGTGGAAGGCAACTTTAGGAATCAGTTTGCTTCTTATTGGTGTCTTTGTGGCCGTTCGAAGGTCTCGTTCCGAGGCCGAGGAAGCCCTTCTTTCAGTGGATGATGATGAGTCGGTAGAACTCATGATACAACCTGAAAGCGATGATGGTCCCCTTCTTTCTATTGATGCTGAAGGGGATGACCTCGTTGTCTCGGGTTCCATGGTGGCCGTTATTGATGAGGGTGAAGCAGTTGATCCGACTCTTGCTGAAGCACTTGAAAAGAAACTCGAGGAAGGTGGAGGAAATGCTCGTTTGCAGCGAAGAATGCAGCGAAAGCAACAACGGGAAGTCCAAGAGATCATGGCTGCAATGCCACTTCCCAGTCAAGTACCTGCTCTACCTGAAATTGGTACGACCCCACTACCTTCGCCAGAACTACCCCCTCTTCCATTGCCCGGAGAGTTGCCGATGCCACTTCCAGGTGAACTTCCACCGCTTCCCTTGCCGGGGGCCCCACTTCCTGAGTTGAAGCGTGAGGCCAAGTGTCCTGAATGCCAGGCTGCATTTTCAGTCAAAGATTTGATGTTAAAACGCGTTTCGTGTCCGATTTGTTCGGCATCATTCAATCTATGAGGAATTTCAATGTGTGGAATATTTGGATACATCGGCTATCAACATTCACTGCCTTTACTGGTTGAGGGGCTACGGCGCCTTGAATACAGAGGGTACGATTCAACAGGAGTGGGGCTGTATGACGGCAACACCATTACCGTTCACAAGACCGTGGGGAAAGTCAATAATTTGAAACAAGTCTTGCCAGAACAAGCCAACGCAACCATGGGAATTGCTCACACACGGTGGGCGACACACGGTGGAGTCACTCAAGAGAATACGCATCCTCATGCCTCAGCAGATGGAAAAGTACTCTTGGTTCACAACGGTATTATTGAGAATTACCGACCGCTTCGTGCGAAGCTTATTGCAAAAGGGGTTGAACTGCAAAGTGAAACCGATTCAGAAGTCCTCGCCCACATGATTTCCCTTGAGATGGAAAAGGGCTCCAGTCCTCAAGAATCCGTTCGTAAGATGCTCAAGAGGGTGCGTGGAACATGGGGTCTTTGCGTCATGTTCCTTGGTCACGACATGTTAATCTGTGCCCGAAATGGCTCCCCTCTCATCATTGGACAAGGTGATGGTGAAATGTTCGTTTCAAGTGACCCTCATCCACTTACATCTCACACACAACGAGTGGTCTATCTTGAAGATGGGGACATGGCGACCATCACTCGTACAACGATCAAAGTTTCATCGCGCCAAGGACGTTCCATCCAGACCAATGTCCAAACTCTTGAGGACTCTTGGGCAGAGTCGGAATTGGGTGACGCTCCTCATTACATGTACAAAGAAATTTACGAGCAACCCGATGCGCTTCGCCATTGCATTACCGGCAGGGTTGACCGTGAAATGGGAACTGGACGTCTTGGTGGAATGCGCCTTGCTCACTCAACCCTCGTTCAAGCACCTCATGTTCGATTACTGGGCTGCGGAACCGCAGCACATGCTGCTGAGATTGGACAGATGTTAATTGAAAAAATGGCGCGTATACCAGCCGTCACACATATCGCGAGTGAGTACAGAAACAATGACCCCGTCATCAATCCAAAAGCCATCTATCTTGCAGTCTCCCAGTCAGGTGAAACAGCAGATACAATTTCGGCAATCAAAGAAATCAAACTCAAAGGCGGTCAAGTCTTTGGGGTTGTCAATGTCGTTGGTTCTACCATCGCTCGTCTTTGCGCTCAAGGTGTTTACATTCACTCCGGACCGGAACAATCGGTGGCTTCAACAAAAGCGTTCACCAACATGGTCGGAGCATTAACGATCTTTGCTATGCAACTTGGGCGCAGTAGGAACCTTTCAAAAGATCAAGGTAGGGAACTGATTCAACAACTCCAACAAGCCCCTCATCTCATGGAATCATATTTTGAAGACATCGGGCCGATTGACGAAGCTGTTGATCTTCTGTGTGACGCTAAATCTGTATTGTACCTTGGTCGGGGACTTTCAGCCCCTGTCGCTAAGGAAGGGGCATTGAAGTTGATGGAACTCGCCTACATTCCTTGTCTCGCTTATCCTGCTGGTGAAATGAAGCATGGCCCCATGGCCCTTCTTGAAGATGGAAGTCCGGTCGTTGTTATCGCTCCAAGCGACCATCTGAAGGAGAAGACGCTATCTGCGATTCACGAATGCAAAGCACGAGGAGCGAAAATAATCCTCATTCATGAGAAAGGTGACGCCATCGCTGAGGAAGGAGATATTTCGATTCCTGTTCCAAAGATTCACCCCTGGCTTACACCCTTGCTCACCGTTCTCCCGCTGCAACTGATGGCTTACAGAACCGCAGTACGGCTTGGAAAAGATGTTGACCGGCCTCGAAACTTGGCCAAATCTGTTACCGTTGAGTGAAGCTCAAAGAATCGTGAAACGCTGTTCCTCTTCTTTCCAATTGAAGGGTTTGTAACCCAACAAGTGGTTTGTATGACGCATTTTGACAACTCCAATTTTACGCATTACATCATCACCATGACGCTCCATGACAAGATGAACGACCCCGTCTGAAAGATAATCTTCTACGCCGTACTCACCAAATTGCTTGTGGTCTTCTCCAGTCATCTCACAGATGAAGAAAGAGGTGAGTTCAAGGCGACGGGTTGCTTCAAAGAGACGGAATATTTCATCACGTGGATTTTCCATCTTCGTGAGTGTGAAAAAGGCACCCAGTGAGTCAAATACAAGAAGTTCAAATCCTATTGACTGGCGGTAAGAAGTAAGTTGTTTGATGAGTTGGCCCATCCAATCTACCCGATTGCTCATCCCTTGTTCGTCCAATTGAACACGAAGGTCAGCCAAATCAATAATGGCGATTCTGTTTCTAACCCGAGGGTCATCAACATTCATTCCCATGTTTGCCATGTGAGAGCGAAGCGATTCTTTTCCTTGTTCAAGAGTGACATAAATTCCGCTTGTTTCTCCGTAAAGGACAGCATTGTAGAGCATTGAAAAAGTTAGGCTGGACTTCATTGCACCCGACGCGCCAGCAACAATACAGATGTGCCCTTGCGGTATGCCGCCTTGCATTTTTTCATCCAGACCTTCGATATGTGTAGGGATTCGTTCCATTGCACTCATGGGGCTCACTCACGCTGGGCTGTACCTTCCAATTCTTCAACCTCTCCCTTGATTTTCATGAATCGCAATCTCCATGATGACGAACCTTTTGGACAGTTTGTGAAGGTCTGGTTGGCTTCAAATTCTGAGCGACGAAAGGTGATGTTGGAACCGATGTTTCCAAATTTTCATCACGCAGGCATCGAGGGCGTTGATGAATCGCCACCCTCGGGAAGTGTTGACCATCAAGTCTTGACGATTTGCAAACGCAAGGCTGAATCAGTTCTTGAAGTCAATGATTTTGACATTGTCATCGTTTCGGATACAATGATCAGCGACCCAGATGACCATTCACTGAGCATGGGCAAACCATCCGATGCTGTTGAGGCGGCCATGATGCTCCACCGGCTCTCCGGGCGCCGTCATCAAGTTTGGAGTGCAACCGGCATATATTTCATGGAAAAATGGAACTTCTTCTGTGAAGTCGCCGTTGTAGAGTTTCCTTCATTCAAGGATGAAGTATTAGCGGATCTGGTCCAATCAAATTCATGGGTAGGTAAGGCGGGAGGTTACGACCTTCATGGAGCAATGGGAGAGCACGCCCAATTGGTTGATGGAAGCGAGTCTGTGGTATTGGGCATCGCTCAATCCGCAATGGACCTTCTTGAGCACTTGTCGCTTGCACTCTGAGTCAAATCAGCGGCGTTAGCCCAAGTTCGTGTTTATCCATATCAACGACGACGCTGATTCCCGGAATCATGAGCAACTTGTCCTCTTGGTCCAGAGAAAAGATGTTCACTCCTGCTTCATCGCCCATGTGCTTCAACTCTCTTCTACAGGCCATTTGGTGGCTTTCCATATGGACCAAGGGCCTCAAGTCAACAATGACGGTGTCGCCTTGGAGGACACGGGTGAGAATTTTTTGAGTATGAATTCGTTTCATATTGTCGGGAGCGACATATCGAAGCGCCTTTTGAGGGAGCGCTTGTGGACGTCCAGTTTGTACTCCTAGGTCGTGAAACGGTTCGCCATCGGGAGTGATTGGCCCGGTCCAATTAAGCGGTGGTTGCAATCGCTCAGTGGTAGGTTCAAGAGGGCCCCGATCTTTGGCTAAAACAGGTGCTGGTTCAGTGGTAATAAGCGTCGTTTGCTCTACAGTGGGCGTAACTAGAGTTGCCTCTTGTAGAACAGGCGCTTCGGCCCTAGATTCGCGATTGTTGTTTGCCTCCGGGTCAGGTAATCCAAAGAATTGCCAAAGGTTTGCCATACGAATCTTCCTCAAAAGTCAAGGTCGTCCAATAACGACTGTAACTCTGTTGAGGCAGGTGAGGGTGCAGGGTTAGAAACTATGGGTTGTTGTACCGGTGCAGGTGCAGAATTTGCCGCCAACCATTGTTCCCCGTAGTAATTCCATTGCTCCATTGTCCACCCCTCTGGAAGGCCACTTGCTGGGATTGGTGGTCCTGTGTTGACCGGTTCCGGTGCTTGGTAGGCGGGTTCTGGTGGAGCAGTAGGTTGCGGTGCATACGAGGAGGGTTGTGGAGCTGCTTCTACTGGAGCGGCAGCGACAGGTGTTGCTTCAATAGGCTGGTCAAAGGCTGAGAATCCTTTGAAGTCGTCACCAGGGCGCTTCCTCGTGATCAGAAGGAAGACGACCAATCCTACAATGACAATTCCAAGAATGAAAATCACATAGGTCATGGTTGTTCCTACGGTGGCTGATATGCTCTCAAAAATACCTTCTGAAGGTGCCTGTGCCACAACAATCGTAAGTTCTGTTTGTGAGAATTCACCGTCGTCGTCAGTTACAGTGAGTACGATGGTCCATGTTCCTGCGGTCAAGGTTTCAATGTTCCAAGAACCACCTTGATGGTCGACATCTCCTATTTTGTTTCCATCAAGGTCAGAATCCATCCACGATGCGTCCCATTGGTAAATCAGGGTAGTCATGTCACCAGCAGTATCTGTGGATTGTGTGCCGCTCAGTGTCAAGTTATCGCCTTCCATGAGCCCATCAAGTTCGGAATTGGGTGTGATGACTGCAGTTGGAGCTAGGTTGAGTACGCTTACATTCATTGATTGAGTCGCAGTTGCTCCATCATCATCGGTAACGGTAACGGTGATCCAACGAACTCCAACGGTCGTCCAAGATTTTGAAATTGAAGTTCCGTTAAGTTCGCAATCGTTGTTCATCACTCCATCGTTGTTCACATCGATTGTAGCATCAAAATCCCAACAAACCATCAGCGTGTCCATGTCGGATGCTGTGTCTTTTGGTACAACTTCCAAAGTCAAGTTCTTCTCCTCAACGACAGCCTTGTTGCCATCAAATTCTTTTTCAAAGTAGGGAGGCACGTTGTGAATCATGAGTTCACCTGCCTGAATTGCAGATGTTGCTCCATCGCTGTCAAACGCACGAACTTGCAATGTATGGCTTCCTGATGTATTCCATGATACGGCTTCGGAAGAGGAAATACCCACGCTGGTAACGGTCCAATTTTCATCGGCGAGGGAAGGTAGCCATTCTACGATGAGCGTCCCTTGGTCGTTGCTGGTATCGTCTGCTACGACCCGAAGCAATGCGATTTCGTCTTCATCAAGATGCCATGTTCCATTTACGTCCTGAAGAAGTTGCTCACCACCGGCAAACAATTCTGGGAACCCGATTGTAGGGGCAATATTAAGCACATCCAATTGGCTAACTACAGTCGTTGTTGCTCCATCATCATCGGTAGCAATTGCCGTGATGTTCATCATCCCTTCGTATGCTGGAATGAAGGTACATTCAGGCTGTGTTAGGCCTTCAGAACATTCCAATCCGGGCCATGAAATTTCGACCTGTTGACCGGTAGGGGATGATGTGTCAATATCTTGAATGTCAACTGCACTGATCTTAATGCTTTGTTCAACTGGAACCGATGAATCGTGGGTGAGGTTGAATAGAGGTGCACGGTTGAGGATTTCGACATTTAATTCAAGTTCATCATTGTCTAATTCGCCGTCAACTACGGTAACTTTGACCGACCAAGAGCCGCTGTTGGACCAGTTCCAATGTGTAATGCAATTTGGTGCTTCTATGACGTCGATGAGGCCCACACGGGTTTCAATTTCAAAGACACAATTAATATTTCCACCGTCTTCATCGTAACTTCCAGTTGCGTTGATGGTGACGTTCTCAAAGGTGTATTTTCCATCGCTAACTTCCATAAGAGCAGTCGGTGCTCGACCGATAAAGATGCCAATGCTTGCATCGTTGTTGCTCCGATTTGCATCGGCAGTCACGTTCATATCGGGGTCAACAGTGAAGGTCAGGGTTTGGTTGCCAATCGTTGCTCCTTCTGGTACAATCCAATCAACGAGGATTCGTTGTTCGCTATAGGCTTCGATGGATGGGACTGCTTGACGAATTGCTTCTCCACCTGGAACCACGACTTCCATTTCAGTCGAAGGCGATGTGAGTACACCTCGGTTCTGCGCAGGTAGAGAGAAGTTGAGTTGATCTCCAGGTAATGCGTTGTAACCAATTGACTTTGAGAGTGTAGTTACTTCCCCATCTCTCGTACGAGTGACGATGATCGATTCCTCCTGAGCCACTAAATCGATTCCTACGACCGATAAATCGATGACAAGAGATGTAACGCCGATAATTTCCTGAACAGGATCCCAAACAATAACGCCATTGCTGCTATAATCATCACTTGCAATCGTATCATCCGTAACGTTTGAAACATTGATGGATTCTTCGATTTGACCAGAACTATTCGTTGTTGGGTTCAGCAAGGTTCCAGTCATTTCGTATCGGAGTTGGAGGTTCTTGTTGACTTCTGGAACACCATTTGGTGCGACAGAATATGTGGCATAAATTTTCGACATCGTATCTGGTAATGTAGCAATGAATTGCGTATCCACTTCAATCTCAATGTTCCGGGCGCCGGGGTTCTTACGATTGTCAACGCCATATGAGTCGACAGGTTCGTAATCCTTCAACAACCAGTCGATTGTAAATCCAGCGGCATTTGAAACTCGAATCCAGGAGTTAAATCGAACCGCTGGACAATACCAATTGAATCCAGCACTTACTCCGGTGGCGTTCCATTCATTGACTTTGTAAGAATCATCACATCCCTCGTATTTGATGTTGAGACCGTCCTCGGTTGGAATACCGTCTTTGGTGACTTGCCAGGATGTGTTTTCAGCACCGTTGGTGTCGAATTCACTCGGATCAAAATAATCAGAACTTCCATCCACGCTTGTTCCAGACATGAACGGCATGTACCACTGATCCCCTGTTCTCATTGGAAAATCATACTTTTCCTTTGGAGGGTCATAATAGGTGTCAAATGTGATTAATGCAAGGTCTTGTTCAAGAAACCCGAAATTATATGGCCGGAATTTCACATCAAGCGTAAATTCTGAGTTGATGACTGCAAGGTCACGTACTCGGAAGATGTCCTCTCCAGAGTATTCAATGTCGAGTCGGCCGTCAACCAACCCGAAACCAGGAACATCGAGGGTCGCTCCGTTATTGCCCGATGTGAAATCTCCTTCTATCTTCATCTTGTATGCCAGGGTTTGAATTCCATCCACTGTGATGAAAAAGATATCTTCAACTTCGTAAACAGTATCACCAGTAAGTGTGTTCAAGCTTGCAGAAATGTTCGCTTGTGCAATCAGTTGAGCGACATCAAATTGAGTCTCATAGGTCCACTTGTCGCCAATCCTCCAACTTTGCACATCTGTTGAAGTTCCTGCACCCGAAGATGCATAGATGTTGTCTGAATTCTCGAGCACCTTCTGCTCTTGTGTGACAACATGCGTCAATGAAGAAAATGCTAGAAGAAACAAAACCAGTAATGCAGGAAGACGGTTCGCCATGTCCAATTGTCTTCTTGCTTGTACTTAGGAATTGTCAACCTGTGATTCCAACCATTGCTGGCCATAATGTTCCCATTGTTCCAATGTCCATCCTTCCGGTAGTCCGGTTTCGGGAATTGGAGGTCCAGTTGCGCCACCTTCGGTCGTAGCCTGACCTATTGTCTTCGGAGCATTCTCAAGGGCGACTTGGAACAGGTATTCTGGTGGCGGTGAATTAGGGCGTTTTTGAGCGAGTGCCTCTTCTCTTGATTCGCTGTTTTCAACCATCAAACTTTGAGAAATATCGCCCCACATATCATCCTCATCGGTCCTTGATTTGCGTCGAGAGAACATGAGGAGTACGCCAAGGAGAAGGATAAGGAGTCCTCCTTGCATCAGTGGATTTGCTTCTTCACCGACCAAAGATGCGCCAATATTCTCCAGAGCAGTGCGGTCAGCAGGTGCAACTGCAAAAGTGATGACTTTCGTTCCTGGGCGCTGAGGGTCTTCATCCCATGCGATGACTTTGATCGTTTGAGTTCCAGCGTTGCGGAATGTGTACGTCACAGTCTTTCCAACAATGTCAGCGTCGTTATCTGGAATGCCATCTTCGTTGCTATCGTCTTCAGTATCAATGTCCCAAACAATGGTCAGTCCTTCCAAATCGTTGAGGGCATCAATGGTCGATTGTGCATCGAGTGCACATGGCTCATAGGCAACACAGGCTATGGTTGTAGTACGAATCAACGGGGGCGTATTCAACACGACGACTGTTAGAACTTCACTGGCATGTGCTCCATCATTATCGGTTACATGGTAAACCAATTTGTGTGTTCCACTGCGGTTCCAAGAAATCGTAAGATTGTCGCCGATGACATCGCAATCATCGTCTGCACTTCCTATGTCATTTGAATCCATACTCGGGTCAATATCCCAACATCTAACGAGGGTTTCTTGGTCGGATGGTGAGTCCGTAGAACTACCAGAAACACTGATGCTTTGGCCTTCTGCAATGGGTAGAATCTGGTTGAGCGGGGCTATGGATGGAGGGATATTTGCAACGCTAATCCATCGCTCCTCAATGCCGCTTGTTGCTCCTTCCGAATCTGTGATTTCAAGTCGCATTTTGTGCAATCCAGCCTCGTTCCAAATCATATCGTATTCCGATGTCCGCCCGTCAAAAGTTCGGATGAGAGAGGGCTGTGCATCGTCGGGCCACCAGGTGTGAGTGAGGTCATCGATGTCGTCAATAGAATCCTGCGCTTGACCTTTGACCGTTACGAGTTGGTCTTCTGTGACATGCCAGGTGTTCTGTGCATCCATGAGAATTGGCCCATTTTGGTCCACCATTTGTATGTTGACGCTGTGAGGTTTAATGTTGGTAAACTTGATGTCGATGGTTGCAGTCGCCATTGAACTGTCATCATCCAAACCAACGGCAGTGAACGTTGTCCATCCCTCTTGAATTGAGGTTGTAGTGCACGTTCTCGTGTAGTATCCTTCCTTACAATTCGCACCTGGCCAATGAATGTCAACCACTCCGGGCCAGACCTCTTCGGAGTCTGAATCATTGGCGTATGCATAGAGCGTTATTGGATACTCAACCATTGCTTCACTTCGAGCACTTCGCACTTCGATAAGAGGTGCTCTGTTGATGACATCAACGGCAACCGTAAGATTCACTTCATCACGTTCTTCGTCAATGACAGTAACCTCAACGGGGTAAGAGCCATCATCAATCCATGAATAATTGAGGATGCAATCGGGAGCCATCACTTTTTGGCTGGACCAAGTACGTGTGCCGTCATCAAAAGGAACGTTGAACATGCAACTGATGTTACCTCCATCTTCATCGTAACTTCCAGATGCATCGAGTAGGATAAATTCGTTCGTAAGACCCGATGTACTGTTGGCCACAATGGTGGGTACTCTACCAACAAACAAATCAATGACGGCGATGTTGTTGTTTGGATTGGCATCGGCAGTATTCAATCCGTCAGGATCCGCTTCCCACATCAGACTCTGAGTTCCAATATTCGCCGTTAGCGGGACCGTCCAATTGAGTGCAACTTTGTGCACTTCATACGTGTCCAATGCAGGGAGTGGAACCTTGCTTGTTAATCCACTCGGAAGGGTAATACTTGCCTCGGTTGCTGTTGATGTCGTTATGCCCCGGTTGTTGAATGAAACCTCTATTTCCAACTGATCTCCAGGCAGTACATTGTAGCCAGATAATGCGTTCAAAGGCGTTACAATACCGCTCCGGTTGCGAAGAATTTGAGCAGCTTCAGCGTCAGCAAAGACATCCAAACCAACCAAAAATTGGTCAAGAGTCACTGTACTCGCACCGACATAGTTTCCTGATTTGGCGACGATGCCATGACTCGCATAATCAGTTTGGCTTGCAGAAGAGTCGTATGCATCTCCAACATCGATTGTTGCCCATGCACTACCGTTTGCAGCAGTAGTTAGTGTTTCTACGATGCCTTCGTGTTCATGATGAAGTTCAAGATTCACTCCAGCTGGGTTTGAAAAACAACTTGACGAAGCATTGACCCAAACTTGCATAGGAGTGTTGAGGGCCGTTACGGCGCGTTCTGGATTGACTTGCAAGCAGGGGTCTCGGGTCCCGGGATTTGTGTAAGGGTCCACTCCTGAAGAACCGACGGGGTCGTATCTTTTGAGTCTGAAATCAATGGTCAAGCCAATATCGTCTTCGGTGTGCAACCATGCATAGTTTCTGACTTCAGGACAATACCATCGGTAACCTTCCGAATCACCATCGCTGTTGTACGAGGTCATTTCATAGGAGCCATTGCATCCTCCATAGTCTGTTGATTGTCCAAACGCATTGGTTGGTTTGCCAACATCCGAAACAACCCATGTAGTGGTGTTGGTTTCAGTGACTGGTGGCGGGAACGGTGTGATGTAATCGCTTTGTCCGGACCACTGAACGTAAGAGGTGGTCATCGTCGTCCAACGTTCATTGGCTCGTAACGGGAAATCGTAGTTTTCGTTGACTGGCGAATACGTCGTTGTGATGGTGATGTCTCCAAGAATTTGTTCAAGGAATGAAATCCCACTCGGAACAAAACGAATGTACATGTCAAGCTCACTTCGGATGGAGGACAGATCGCTGACCCGAAGGTATTCAGTTTGCGTATATTGAATGTAGACATTCCCTGAATATCCCTCAAGAGATACCCCTGATTTGTCAAAATTTGCACTTGAACGAAGTGTATATGCCAAAACCGACATGTTGTCGACATTTTGGGTTGTTATGGCGGTGACTTCTGCGGTTGTATCCCCTTGTATTTCACCCACCGTTGCGTCAACTCCGGTGTCGGTGACGAGAATTGTAGGGTCAAAGGTTCCAGAGTAAATCCAGCGGTCACCAATTCTCCATGTAGGGACATCCGAAACACCGGGGTCGTACCCTCCTGAATGCAGTACTGTGGGCGAATCTTCCAACATTGGGTGTTCCAAAGGAACCAGTGTGATGAGCAGCAATGCGGCCAACAAGCCGGGCACGAAGACAGGTCTTCCGATGCTCCCCATGCTAAACGCAGGCGGGAAAGAGACCATCAACGCTTCTCTTCTCAAGTATCCAACAAATGTTGGACTCAGAGGAGGTCGGCCAATTCGTCCTTGATGATTTCAACGGCTTCCAAAATTTCGTCCTTGTGACGAGCGCCGGTAATCACCATCTTACCTGACCCGAAGATGAGGCAGACAACCTTTGGGTCGTCAAGTCGATAGATAAGGCCAGGGAATTGCTCTGGCTCGTACTCAACCTTGTCAAAGGGCAAGTGGAATGTAAGGTGGTTGAGGTTGAGTTTACGAGGTACGCCTGCTTGAGGCTCGCCAGTAAACTTGTCAACGCCATCGTAGTCTTCAGGATAGTGAAGGGCGTAAGTTGCAACCATGTTTTGAACTTCAATGGTGACATCCTTGAGGTCCCATGTTTCAATTCCAGCAGCACGCAAATCCTTGATCATGCGGTCGATACCGGTATGGATGTTGTCTTCGTCCTTTCCACCGGTGCATACTGCTCGTCCGGAGCGGAACATAAGGATGGCAAGTTTTGGTTCGGTGACACGATAGACGACACCAGGGAATTGTTCAGGCTCATACTCACAGTTGAGTTGGATGGCGATATCAGGAAGGTCAAGTTCTTCGGCAACACGTGTGCTTGCAACTACGTTTACGACAGTTAGGCGTTCTTCATCGGTGGTCATATATAACCCGAATGACCTTTAGTATATAAAAGGAATTTCAGCTCATTCCGAATTTAGGGCGCACTAAAAAATCAATCCTTATCCCCAAAATGGAGTTCCATTATTGGAATCGATTGAGAGTCCTTGATTTCCGAGCCTTGAAATCAACGTTCGTCCCCCAGCAAGCTCAATTGCTTCGCTTGTTGCTTTGGGATTTCGTGTTAAGGCAACCATGCATCCCCCGCCACCGGCTCCCGTTAATTTTGCTCCTAGCGATGTGGGTAGGGCTGCACTGATCAGTTGCTCAAGTTCATTGGAAGATACCCCAAGATTTCGTAGAATGAGATGATTTTCGCTCATTGCATGTCCAACCGCTTCGTAATTCTCATCTTGCAATGCAAGCAGACCTCTGCGAGCGATACTCCCAATGGCATGAATTTCATTGATACGAGTTGGGTTGGCTTCCAAAGCAGCAGCGACCAAAGCAACTTGATGCGATGTCGGGGCGTGGACGCCTGTATTGCCGAGTACGAGGTAAATTTCATTCTCGGTTGGCTTGAGCGTGTGGATTTCCCATGTTCTTTTCCCTTCGGGAGTTTCAAGTTCACTTGTAAATTTCCAGTCACAACCCTGCTCTTTTCTATCAGACAACACAACAATTCCTCCTAAGGCGCTTGTTGAGGTGTCCATAGGGGACGCTCTTCCAGATTGAGCTTTTGCTTCGGCATGATGGGCCATCCGACAGAACTCCTCAATGCTGTCGCTTGGGTTCGTGAGGTGTTTACTCGCATGCAATGCAGCGCCCATGGCAACACTCAATGCAGCGCTTGACCCCAATCCAGATGCACGAGGGATGTCACCAGAAACATGAATTGAAAGAGGTGCTGGTTCACTGTCAGCGTCCCATATTTCGTGAACAAGGTGATGAATATGCGGATGCCGTCTTGGATTTAAGGAACTGCCGTCCACACTCCACATTTTTGCTGGCGTGAGTCTGACACTAAGGCGCTGTTCCAGGGCGACTGCAACAGCAGGTTCCCCATATACGACCGCATGTTCGCCAAAGAGAATGCATTTGGCAGGGGCGCTTGCGGTAATAGCGACCTCATCAGTGCCCATGGACACTACAAGCCGTCGGCATTCATATCTCTTGTTACACTGAGATGCTTCATGGAGTCCGTTCCATCTCATCTTGTTCTCTTTCAAGACGTTTTGATACGACTACACCAGCGACAATGATGCTCATAACTGCAAGGGCTGAAGTAAATCTATGTTCATCTGTTTTATTTAAGGTCTTATTGACGAACAGAAATAATATCACAAGCAAGCGTTCAACATCTCTTTTTAACGGTGGTTTCAAAGTGCACTTCGTTTTCGGAGACCTGCCCGAGCAAGTCTTTGGCGGTGACCAACATGGAACATCCCTTGTTTTTAGACTACGGGTTTGTTCCGGGATGGGCAATTTTATTGCTTCTGTTCGGCGTATCTGGTGGTTTCTTTCTCTACCAGGTGGTTAAGGCTACACGGTTGGTGCTCAAAGGCAAACCTGAGAACCGATTTGATAACTGGGGTACGCGGATAAAAGAAGTTGCAACGGGATGGCTTGGCCAGAAAAAAGTTCTCAGGGACCGAGTCGCAGGAGGCATTCACGTCTTGATGTTCTGGGGCTTCTTGATGCTCTCCACGGACATGTTTGACCTCGCTACTGGGAATCAATTTTCTCAAAAACTTCTTCCTGACCTTCTTCGAGGTCCATGGAACCTCGTTGTTGAAACAGGATATACCATCGCATTCATTGGCTGCGTTGCAGCCCTCACTCGCAGAATCGTATTTACTCCTGAGAAACTCAAGGGCAAGTCTCAACTTGAAGGGAATGTTATCCTCTTGCTCATTATGACCATTACGACCACGTCATTCGTTGTTGAAGCAGGTGAATCGACCATCTCAAAAACTTGGGAGCCAATCGGTTGGTGGGTCGCAACAACAATCATACCCAGTGCGAGCATGGTCATTGCAGCTTATTGGGCTCACATGGTGGCGATCTGTGTCTTCCTTTTTCTCATTCCACTTTCCAAGCACATGCACTTGGTCATGGCCTTCCCAAACGTCTTCTTCCACGATCTGCGCCCAATGGCTACAATGGAACCACTAGCGCGTGGAGACAACGGTAAGGCAGTGATGCTGGATGATTTGGATTTGGAATCCTTTGGAGCCGTGAAGTACACCGATTTTACTTGGAGGGACCTCATCGACGGATGGGCATGCACATCGTGTGCTCGCTGCCAAGATGTCTGCCCGGCTTATGCGAGTGGAAAGGCACTCAATCCAATGGAAATTATTCATGATGTTCGTCACTATGCAAACGATCATGCCACCTCACTTTTCGCAGATGAGGCTCCAGAAGAAGACATCATTGCACGATTCGGAGAGGACGCAATTTGGGCGTGTACAACATGCCATGCATGTGTTGAGGCCTGTCCAATTTACATTGACCATGTCCCCAAACTTACCGATGCCCGTCGTCACTTGATGATGGAACGAATGGAGTTTGATGAGAAAGTCGAAGACACTGTTATGCCTCTAATGATGACGATTGAGAATCTTGAATCCGACTCAAACCCGTACGGCCTACCATCTCATGAACGAGGCGATTGGGCGGAAGGGCTTGATGTGAAGGTTGCAGAGCCTGCCGAGTACATTTACTTCGCAGGATGCGCAGCATCCTTTGATGAGCGAAACAAGAAGGTTGCCCGAGATACCATCAGCATCATGAAAGAAGCTGGACTTGATGTCGGAATTCTTGGGATGCAAGAAGGATGTACTGGAGATGCTGCCCGACGTGCTGGAAACGAATACCTCTTCCAAATGTTGGCGGAAACGAACCTTGCAACCTTTGACGAGATTGGTGTCAAGAAAGTCGTTGCTTCATGTCCTCATTGCTTCCACACGCTTGGAAAGGAATACAAGGATTATGGGGGAGAGGACATTGAAGTCATGCACCACTCTCAACTCATCAATCATCTCCAGAAAGAAGGGAAGCTCCCAGAGCCCAAACATGATGGCACGGTGACCTACCATGACCCATGTTATCTTGGCCGAATCGGTGGTGAATTGGATGCCCCTCGTGACGCTATTGGAGGCGTCGATGTTGAGGCAGAACGACACGGTCGCGATTCGTTCTGTTGCGGTGCAGGGGGCGCTCAAATGTGGATGGAAGAACATGTTGATGAAGGCTATGACCGTGTTAACGTCATTCGTTCAAAAGAACTTGCAGCAACCGGTGCAGATACCGTCGCTGTAGGTTGTCCATTTTGCTCAACCATGGTTACCGACGGCCTCAATGCAATAGGTGCTGAAATGGAAGTCAAGGATGTCGCTGAATTGGTTTGGGAACAAATCAAAGCCAACGACGCCAAGATTGAAGCAAAAAAGGCAGAGTCATCAGAACCTGCCGAAGCATGAGTGTGGTTGCCTTGAGTGGCCTATCACAAGCAAAATTGCTCGATTGGTACGATGCGAATCAACGCCCTCTACCGTGGCGAGAAACAGATGACCCCTGGGCGATTTTACTCAGTGAAATTCTGCTTCAGCAAACTCAAGTGAGTCGTGGAATTGTGTTTTGGCACCGTATGATTGAGGCTTTTCCAACGATTCAATCGATGGCGACTTCTCCAGTTGACAGCGTACTCAAAGCATGGGAAGGTGCAGGATATTACAGCAGGGCGCGGCGGCTCCATGCATTGAGTCAATACGTCATGCTCCCTTCATCAGAAGGAGGGTATGATGGATTGCTTCCGCAATCCTACGAATCCTTGCTCAGCCTCCCTGGAATTGGACCTTATACTGCAGCTGCAGTTGCGAGTATTGCTTTTAGACAGCCTTCTGCATGTATAGATGGAAACATTCGCAGGGTTATGGCTCGCCAGCAGAAGAAGTTAGAGCCAACCAACCGTCAAGTACAATCCTGGGCAGATCAACATTTGGTCCATCAACGCTCAGGAGATTGGAATCAAGCATTGATGGAACTCGGAGCGACGGTATGTACGCCCCAAAAACCTCAATGCCAACATTGTCCTATTGAGTCGTCATGTCAAGGACGGGAAGGCCCTACTGCTTATCCCAAAGCGAAGAAAACAAAAGTCAAAGAAGTCACATTGTGGACATGCGTGGAGTTTGACAGTCGGGGCAATCCGATTGTTCATCAACGAGACAAAGATGGATTGTTTGGAGGTTTATGGGGCCCTCAAATCAATGAAGGGGATGTACCCGAAGCGATTCATGAACAAGTTTTTGCAGGTGTTGTCAAGCACAAATTGAGCCACCGTTCAATGACGGTTCATGTCTTCATATCAACAAAGACGAGTACGAAATTGGCTTTGCCTCTGTCTGAAGTCGCTACTTCTGTATTGGATCAAAAAATCATTGAAGCCATCAAAGGTACGGATTATTTCAGTTCCAAAAGTGTGACAGAATAGTGATATAATTTAACTTGAAGTGAATGATATGGAATGGCCAATTCTTGGATATTTACTCACACTCCTCGTCATTGGAATGACGCTCCCAGGGCCGAGTAACACTACATGTGCTGCACACGCATCGGTGCATGGACGACGTTCAAATATTCCATTGATTATCGGCCTTGGAGTTGGATTCTTTGGCGTGAACATCGTTTGTGGTTTAGCAGCCAATAGCTTCGAACCGGATAGTTTTGTAGGGCGGGTGCTCCATTATTTCGGGTCACTCTTGATGATAATTCTCGCCCTCGGGCTCATTTTTATCGGACGTTCACGAAGTGTTGATATTGTTTCTGAAAACATTCCTAAATTAGGATTTAAGAGTGGGATTACCATCCAGATTGTAAATACAAAACAATGGATGATCATCTTTGCCTTGATGTCTGTTTTCCTTGCTGATTTCCAATCCGAGCCGGGCGGTATTCCTGGTGGAACTGTTGGCACATTCATCATCGCCACTATTAACACGACTTCTGGATTTCTGGCGATGACAGTTTGGACCAATGTTGGTCATCATGTCCAACATCGGATTACAGACCCGAAATTTAGGGGAGTTGTTGTTTTCATATTGGGTGTTTTTCTGTTGATTCTCAGCATCTTGATGTTGCTTCGGTATCATTCTTCGTATTGATCAGTAACGACCTCGGAATCGGTTGGAGATCCCTCCTTGTTCCCCGCCAAATCCATTCCAAATGAAGCTAATGCCATCATCAATCCACCAACGACAAGATACTCAGCGGGCCCTGCTATGTTGATTCCAATTTGAGCATTGTTGAGGAATTCTTCTGTGGTAAGGCCTGTTGCATCAAATGTACTGACTGCATACTGGAACGAAACGATCATGATCACCAGTGAAACGAGTGAGATTGCAATTCCTGTTTTTCGCAACTTTGCACCAGGACTTGATGATGAGTTGAGAGAGAGGTGTCCAAGGGTTGCCCAAACGATTCCTCCACCAAAGGCGACCATCGCTGCGTAAATGTGTGGGTCAATATGGTCGTACATGTCATAATATGCAATCAATATGATGTGAAAGCTAACCACCAAACCGAGAACAACCGAGACGGTCCACATGCCCTCCTTTTCGGGTTCAATTGTGTGATACAGGTGCCAAGCGAACAACATCTGAGTTAGGCCGGTAACGATAAGTCCGGCTGTAAAAATAATCCTTTCAGGCCCGGGGTGGTCTGCTTCGGAAATAAAAATTGGAAATGTTCTCGCCCCGCCAATAAAATGAACCAACATGGCGCATAGAACCGTAATTGTTGGTATCAGCCAACTCATGAGAGCAAGGATTTGACCCTGCTTATGGTTCAAAGGTAAGCGTCGACCGTATCTCTTATACATGTGTCAAATCCCTCCCATTCCATACCAAGCACTCGTTCAGCCTTTTTACTTGAATAATTTGTATCACCTTTCTTGAGCGATTTCACTACAGCGCGCGTTAAGTACCTCTGCTTACCAAACAATCCTCCAAACCAATCTTGGAATACAGCCACTGGAAGCAATACATTTGGTAAGGCCAGTTTAGGGGATTTAGATTGAGGATACAATTCTCGGATTTTCCTGCATATCGTTGAAAGTGTCAAGTTTGAATGGGGTGCCAGAATGAATCTTCCTTCTGCTTCATCCACCTCAAATGCTCGTCTGTGTGCCCGTGCAACATCGCGTACATGGACTGCCGCCATAGAGAATTTTGGTGCAACAGGAAAGGCACCTTTGAGCGCATCTTGAAAGAAATCAACACTTGGAGTTGGGCGAATAAATCCTCCTCCGAGGACTGCAGTTGGATTGATGACCCTCACGTCCAAATCCAGTTGATTCGCAAGTTCCCATGCAAGATGTTCTGCTTGAGTCTTTGCGGTAGTGTAGGGTAGATTTGTATCGGTTTGCCAGTTTGATTCATCCTTCAATTGGCCTTTCGGTTCGGTTCCAACAGCAGCAGTGCTTGAAGTGTAGATAATGCGAGGGATTTGAGCGTTAGCAGCTGCATGAAAGAGGTGCAATGTACCCTTGTTTGCGGTGTCAAGAATCGTTTGGGTATCTCCTTGTGTACTGTAAATTGTAGCGGTATGGAACAGTCCATGACATCCTTTCATATGTTCGCTCCAACCATCGGCGTTCAGAACATCACCTTCAACCAGTTCTAACCGGTCTTGAACTCCTAAATCTTCAGCGTGCTTCAATACATGATCTACCTTCAACGGGTCGCTTAAGGACCGAACAGAACCTCTGACTTCGTATCCGTGCTCAAGCAGGTCACGAACGATGTGATTGCCGATGTGTCCGTTGACACCGGTGACGAATATACGCCTACGCGATTCATCTCCCATGTCGTTGGCGAACCGCGGGTCTCGTATGAACCTTCAAGTGTGTTAGCATACACCGCCCCTATGAGTCCCATGCCAATTCGTGTTCATGATACGAAGCGAAGAGAAAAGGTTGATTTCAAAACATTGGAACCTGGAAAAGTTTCCATGTATGTTTGTGGCGTTACGGTTTACGACCGGTGCCATCTTGGGCACGCTCGCTGTTATCTGGCTTTTGACTTGATTCACCGTTGGCTTGAAGCCAGTGGATTTGATGTCGATTACGTACAGAATTTCACCGATATTGATGACAAAATCATTGCACGGGCAAATGAAATTGACGGAGATTGGAAAACGCTTGTTGATCAAAACATTGAGGCATATTATGAGGACATGGACGCCCTGAACATTCTCAGGGCAGATACCTATCCGAGATGTACTGAGTATGTTGATAAGATGATTTCAATCACAGAGGACCTTATCGAAAAAGAACATGCTTATGTCACCAAAGACGGCGTTTACTTCCATGTTGATTCTGCTCCTGAGAAGTACGGTATCCTCACAGGCCAATCCATTGATGCTGTTCGATCTGGTGCGGGAGGACGAGTTGGAGACACCGGTTCAACCAAGCGAGACCACAAGGACTTCGCCCTTTGGAAGGCAGCCAAACCTGACGAACCAACATGGGATTCTCCTTGGGGCCCTGGAAGGCCTGGATGGCACATTGAATGTACTGCAATGTCCCTTGACCACTTTGACAAAGAATTTGACATCCACGGTGGTGGTCATGACCTTCGCTTCCCACATCACGAAGCTGAAATCTTCCAAGGCGAATGTCATACCGGGCATTCGCCGGTCGTGCATCATTGGCTCCACAATGGTTTTGTCAATATAGATGGAGAGAAAATGAGTAAATCCCTGGGTAACTTTTGGGCCATCCGAGATATTTTACAGCACGTAGATGCAATGGTGCTCCGGTTTGCGCTCATCAATGCTCACTATCGCTCACCAATCGATATGAATGACACACTTCTCAAGGATGCCGAGCGTAATTACAACCGTGTTCTGGAGACCTATGTCGCTGCATTGAAAGCCTGTGAAGATGATTCACCCGTCAAGTTGCCCATGCCCGATATTACCTCGGAACAACCCCTTGTCAAATCCTTGGGTTTGTTGGAGAAAATGGGAGAAGGCTTTGCACGGGCAATGGATGATGATTTTAATTCGCGTGAAGCAGTTGCCAAAGTATTGGGAATGGTTCGTGAGGTCACGAAGGTATTGCAATCCGAACTGGACCAAGCAGACTTGAATGCCTTCGGTCATTATGCCGTAGATTTACTTGAAGAGACAGCAGGAGACGTTCTCGGAGTTTTGCCAACACGAGAAATGGCCCTTGCAGAGCCTGAGGAAGACCCTCGTCGGGCGGAAATAGCAGATGAAGTTGAATCACTTTTGGTCCAAAGAAGTGAAGCCAGAACCAACAAAGATTGGCCACGAGCTGATTCCATTCGCGATGAATTAACTGCCCTTGGCGTTGTTGTCGTCGATACACCCGATGGCCCAAAGTGGGACCTCGCCTGATCATTCTTCTTCTGCTGGCGGAGGGGCCATTGGAGGCATGGATGGAACGAATGCGGCCTCTTGCAATACTTCCTCATTCCCTTCTTCCCACATTTTCTCAATGCGTACCTCAGCAGCCAGTGCATCTTCGCCACCTCGTGAAACGAAGAAGAGCGCCACTAACATCACCACAACAAGAACAAAGAAGAGCAACAGAGCTTTTTCCTTGGTTTCTTCTTCACTTGATTGTTGGTCATCGAGGGGATTGTCTGGTAAGGTATCACCGTCGCTATCGGTTGAATCTCCTGTGTCGCTTGTGTCTGTATTGTCGGTGGTGTCAGTACCACCGTTGTTGGTTCCCCCATTACTATCCGAATCACCATCGTCACACGGTGGATTTGAACCATCGTCACATGGCACGACGGTCGGGCCGTCAATCACCTCAAAGTCAGTGACTGCAGGCAAACTTTCGGCTCTGTCATAATACCGGTCATACAGCATGGACATACTGATTTGTGCATTGGCATTCCCTGAGCCATTGATGACGCTAAAGTATCGCTCGTCTCCGTAGGTATACCATGGGTCAAGACCAACATTTGACATTCCGGAAGTGACGCTATCAAAGTCCGAAGCATCACCAAAGGCAGCGGCCATCTCATCGGGGTCAAATCGCATGGCCATGGTTAGATTCTCGGTGATGCTAGCCCATGTCTGTGCACCTTCTGGTGCAGCCAAGTAAGTAATGTCCACTGCCTTTCCAAATTTGCCAGCTGGTTCATGATCGGTTCCTTTGAGAGCAGTCATGATGTCTTCATCACCGTAGATGGCCAATCCTCCCACGATTGAGAGGCGAACATCTGGGTCAACTGCATTGATGAGGTTGCGGTAGGGGTTTGAATGAATGTTGTCAATGACGACCAAGTCAGCTGCGGTTCCTTTGACGATGGTACCGACCTCATCTTCCCAGTTTGTTGCATAGGCAGCGCCGGATGTAACCATCTCAACCATTTCGTAATCGGTGAAGATATCTCCTAGCATTTCGTCGTCCCACAAATCTGCTACCTTGAGTTCGTGCAGAGGTGATTTGGATCCCGACGGCGCCCAATCCGGAGCCAATGTAATGTGAACGCCAGCAGCCTTAGCTGCAGCAACATCCGCAGTATCGCCGTACAACAACAGGTTGGACAGCGGTGACCAAACCAAAGTAGACCCAGCCGCCGCCATCTGGGTGAATTCATTTTCTCCCAAGGCTACGCCATGAATCAATACGAGTTCTCCAACCAACAGATCGTTCTGTACGAGAATATCAAATTCTGCTCGACTGCGCTCATCAACCCCTTCTGCAATGTGAACGAACCATGCGTCCAATTCCTTGCTGGCGTTTCCGTTCTTGATATGATTTCCAACATAGTCCGAGGTGAGTTCTGTAACTTTGGTGTGGATTTCATCTCTTCCGAAGTTGTAATCCTCAATGTTGCGCGTTAGAATGGTTCCGTAACTGTCGCTAGGGTTCATCGGACTGCCTTGTGCAGCGGTGGTTCCACCAACAATGGATTTCATCTCAATGTATTTCATCGCTTGAGATTCCATGTTCCAATACGGGCCTGAATGGACAAGCATTTTCGGTTTTGTGACTTGTTCACTGTAGTCGGGGTGGTTTTTCCATTCGTAACGGTTGTTGTAACCGCCCCACTCGTTACGGCTGCTTTGAGAAAGGTGCGTGTCCATGTCCCATAGAGGTGCTTGGTTGTAATGCAGATGGTTATGCAAATCAATTAATCCGGGGTATATTGTCCCGTTTGTTTCAATGATTGGAACGTTGGAAAGTTGGATGTTTGAAGGAATGTTGTCTTCCCAGACCGCTTCAATCATTCCATCTTGCACCAAGATATGGCCGTCATTGATGACGTGAGCCTCACCTGTCATGGGGACGACTCTGCCTTTGAGCACATACGCTCCTTCATGCACGTTATCGTTGAGTCCGTAGCATCGTACCATGTTTTGCGCCACTACATATGTGGCTGAGCCTGACCATCCTGGAGTAGGTGGCTCCACTTTGGAAACCGTTCCTGAGAGGTCCTTGACATAGGCAGTATCCCACCATGAGTCTTCACCTGGATAAGAAAGCGTGTCGATCAAGTTTCCGTTCGCATCTGAAATAGTGGCTGAATCTGCATCAAAGTAATCCAGTTCAATGCGAGAACTGTCTCTGAAGATGACGATGTGACCATCAGCCTCAATGGTCGTATTCCATGCAAGTCTGCACGGGCCAGAGCCTTCTCCGATTGTATCGTCTAGAAGCCAGTTTGAAACATCTACTGCCTCCGTACCACTGTTCCACAGTTCAATGAATTGGTCGGATGAGGAGCCGGTGTAACCGTCGTTGTTCCAATCGGTTCCATTGTAATCTTCGGAGGATGCAGAAACAAGAATTTCACTGATGCGAATATCGCTTGAATCACGACCACTTGTAGGCATGACTTCAGTTGAATCTTGCATAGTGATTGAGGGTCCAACTGTTGAGGCCAAGAACAAGGCTGAGAGTAGGATGGCGAGTAAACTGCCGTTTCGCATGTCACGGGGAACACGACGGAGCACATCAAGCAATCCCTTCTCGTCTTTGATTGTAGGACATGAGTTCAAAAGGTACGAACATCACCGTAGGCCATGGCCACCATTGACCTTACCGAACCAGTCTTTGCAGAAACTATTGAAAACAATAATCTTGTTATTTTGGATTTTTGGGCGGAATGGTGCGGTCCATGCAAAGCATACGGTCCAGTATACGAGCGGGTCTCTGAAGAATTCCCCGATGTCGTGTTTGGAAAAATTGACACTGAAGACCAACAACAGCTAGCGGGAATGTTTGGAATTCGTTCAATTCCAACGACCATCGTTTTCAAAGAAGGAATTGGAGTTTTCATGCAACCAGGCGCACTCCCAGAGGCTTCTCTAAGGGACCTTGTCAACAAGATCATCGAACTTGATATGGATGAAGTACGTGCAGAAATTGCAGCCAAAGAAGCCGAAGAAGGCCAAGATTCCTGAGGCTCAAGCATCCGATTGATTCAAGAAATGGGGCCTCACCGGTTCAATCATGGACCTAAGGCCTTGGCTCGTCATGTTCCTCTTCACCACCAGCATGTTTGCAGGTTGTTTCGGTGAGCAGGAAATCATCACCGATGAAGCAGAGCCGCTCTATGATGTCTATCCCGACCCTGAGCAACGAACCGGCATTGACTACGATGATACTGACATATATGCTCGGGTCACCGTCAACGGCAGTTATGCAATTGATGCCGTTCGCTCAGTGTATGTCGAAGTACCCACGATTACAGCAGCGGACGGAGGCTCAGGCATTACCGGAGATGCCGAGGTCCATCTTGGTCTTTGGTTACCTGTTATTGAGGGATGTGACTATGAATCCGAGAGTCTTGAAGAAGCATGTCAAGTTCCCGTAATCGCCGAGGTTGGGCCCTATTACGACGATGGTGATGTTGATGCACTGACTCCTGCTGACCGTCTCGGCAAAATGCTGATTGAGAATTATGTTCCTCACGGTTATGGAGTTGCCCAAGTTTCAGTATTCGGCACGGGTGAATCAAATCATTGCATGGACTTGATGGGTACAGATGAGCAGCGCGGCATTGACGCAGCGGTTACTTGGCTGGGAACTCAATCGTGGTCCAATGGAAATGTTGGACTCATCGGAAAATCGTACGATGGCTCAACACCATGGCAAGCGGCGACATTTGGCAATCCGCATTTGGCCACCATCGTCCCCATGTCAGGTCTTATTGGAGTCCATGAATTAATGTGGAGAAATGGAAGTATGGAGGCACGCGGCATGATCATGCATAACGGAGTTTACGGATCGTTTGGAATTGACGGCGACGCAGAAGACCCGCAAAATATGTGTGAAGGTTATGCTGCAGGATACGCCAACGGTCCGGCAGCCTACCTTTCTGGAGGTATGGTTGATTACGCCGGGAACACCTACTGGACGGAACGTTCCTTCTTGGACCGTGTTGTTGAGAATTACAACGGTTCGGTGTACATCATTCAAGGAATGCAGGATTGGAACGTGGACCCACACATGGCCTTCCCCACTCACCAAATCGTAGAAGATGCTGGAATCGAGGTGAAGACCCTCGCAGGACAGTGGGCTCACGATTACCCGGACCGTTCTTCAGGACACAGCAGCCTGCCTTCAGGTAAAGGACTGGAGGCCTATCCCTACACGCTACGATGGGACTGGGCGGACGAGATGCTGTATTGGTTTGATTGGTACCTCAAAGGCGAAGGTCGCGCTCCTAAACTTGGAGTTGAAATGCAAGACAATCAAGGTGGATGGAGATTTGAAGCAACGTACCCCGCTGAAGACACATTCTATCTCGAGGTGGGAGGCGCTGACATGAACCCTTCCGGCGCTTCAATGATCAGTGGAACTGAAACCATCACGCTGACCTATGGTCCGTTTGAATCCGACACATACATCGCAGGAATGCCGTCCTTCCACATTCCAGTTACGCCTCATACAGCCAATGGCGCTCATGCCTTTTTGGAGATGAAAGATGATTCTGGTTTGCGACTTGGCCACGCAGTTATGGATTTCCGATTTGCTGATGGTGGCCGCGATGGAGGTCTTGCCCTTGTCGCCTTTTCAACGGTTCTTGGAAAAATGGAATTCATGCCAATGGATGTGTTCATAGAAGCCGGCCAATCCATCACCATCACGTTAACACAAACGGGTGAGGATTATGTTCCTTCACCAGCCTCAATCGGTGGATATACCGTCAATTGGGCAGGTGCCACTATGACGCTCCCTATAGTCAACCGGACATGTGATGATTTGTTCCAAGCTCCCATCCATGAATATGGAGAAAGCAGTTCACGAATTTGCTGAATCTTCAGTTTGTTCCAGAAATCACCAACGATTTGGTGGGCGTCAGCGTCATCCTCTTAAGCCCTTGACAAACGATGACCTCCATGGTTTTGAGCGCTCTACCCGGTGTCAGTGAACGAATGGCGAAAAAAATGGCCGACCATTTCGGTTCCGAAGAAGCCGTAGTTTCAACTCTCGAATCAGGCGATGTTGGCCGTTTAGCAGAGGTTGAAGGACTCTCGGTCAAGCGAGCGTTATCGCTTGCACGAAGTTATGCAGGCGATGGAGGACAATTCCTAGCGACCAAGGAAGCAGTACGATTGCACCAACAACTTGTGAACCACATTCAATCCTTTGCAGCATGCGCAGCATCTCGTGAACGCATGAGTCTTCTCACACCGATCTCAAATCCAGAGCAGCGTCGTCAATTCATCGCTGCAGCGATGAAATTACCCAAAAAATGGCTCCAAGAAAAACAACAAGAATGGGGTGCAGTTTCGAGATTGAAAGAGGTCAGTGAACGCTACGAACGCGTCGTAGTTTCACATCAACCGATGGATGGACTCAAGAAACATTGCAGAGTTTTGCAACCAGGTGAACAGGAAACTTGGAAAGATTATACCGTGTTCAAGACGGTAACTTGGGTTGGTAAAGGCGCTCCAATGGAGACTCCTGCCGGTTGGCTTGTTCTCGGCCAATCCCCTGAACCTTCGCTAATCCTCCCAGAACGCACCATTGACTGGTTCAACCTCAATCGCAAAACGCTCAATACATTGTGTTCACTCATTGACGAATTCAAGAAGGATGAATCATTGGATAACCTCGCCCTTGTTCATTTGAAAGAGAGTTTAAGCGACTTGTCTGAATTACCAGATTCCCTTGACGCTCTTGGAGATGGCTCCAAAATTGAAGAAGTTTCTCACATCAAGGACCACCTCTGGGGTGAGGCAAAACGCTTGGAGTTAGAGGTTAATGAGGAAGTTGAGCAAGCGATGAACGATGCAAAAATGGCATTATCTGGTGCCGAATTACTGGAAGCATTGGCAGACGGCGCAGCATTTCAGAGAAAGCTCAAGGAAGCAACGGGTCATGTGATTCAAGAAGCCATGCAACGTGCCAGAGACCACCTTGCAGAATTCCTGGAACCCGCTGGTATGAGGTGTCCTTACGAGATTTTTACCAAGGTGTGGCCGGCTAAAATCGATAGGCAAACCATCGACGGTATTGATGCAGCTCTGGAATCAAAACTGAAGGCCGAGCAAACCGACCATCTCGTCAATTTAGCGCACCGGCTTGGACCGATGAAAGACCCGTGCGAGCGAGCGATTCAGCGACTCATCGAATGCGACCAGTGGTTGTCAATTGCGAGATGGTCAGAACATGATGGATGTACCATGCCTGAACTCGTAGAGCACGGTATTTGGCTTGAAGAAGGCCGACACATCCTTCTTGGAATCGACCCAGATCCTGTGACATACGGGCTTGGAAAAGCCGCTAAGAAAGGCGACCGTCAAAGTTTAGCATTGCTCACCGGTGCAAACTCGGGTGGGAAAACTACCTTGCTTGAATGCCTAGCATATGCATCCATTCTAGCACATATGGGCCTTCCAGTCCCTGCCAAAAAAGCCCGAATCGGGACGGTTGAGTCGCTGCATATTTTGGCTAAGGCAGGCGGTACACAAAGTGCTGGAGCGCTTGAGCAGACCTTGATTGAACTTGCATCTGTAGTAAGTGACGATACACCAAAACTGATTCTAGCTGATGAACTTGAAGCGATTACAGAACCGGGTGCAGGGGCCCGGATAATCGGAGGTATGCTTCTTGCTGCTGAATCCCAAGTGGACACGACAATGATGCTCGTTACTCACCTTGCTCCAGCTATTATCGAAGCAACAGAACGTGACGATTTGCGGGTTGATGGCATTGAAGCCCGAGGACTCGGTGAGGATTTGGAATTGGTCGTTGACCGTACGCCTCGGAGAAATTATCTCGCTCGCTCCACTCCAGAACTTATTCTTCGCCGCCTTGAGCGGAAGACAACGGGTTCCATTCAGAACGTGTTCTCATCAATTCTCGCTCGGTTTGAGAGTTGATGATTCCCCAAATTGCCTTGAACATCGTAAATTGATGGCTCATCAATTTGGAAGTTCTAATTCAACAGCAAACAACGGGTCAGGGTCCGTTGAGTCGTGATAAGCGACCACAACCCCGCCATCGTTGAGTACGCCAAGTGATGCAAAATCAAAACGAATATCGTTGCCTGCTCCAGAGGTTGAATC